>CAZSHZ010000127.1:0-10072 GCA_964606955.1 uncultured Nitrospirota bacterium | reverse complement strand
GCAAGCGGCGTCGGCTGCGTGTTGGCGCCCCCACCGAAACCGCCGAAGATGATCAACCTCCGTCCGGCAGGATCGTAGGAGGAGGCGAAACAGCAGCGCCGAAAAGGAGGGGTTCCGGTCGGCTCGATTTTCCGCCAGGTTGGGCTCGTAGTCGCAGCGCCGTTCAATACCCAGACATCATTCTGGAGACCTCCGCCCGTCTGTGAGGTCCCTCCGAACAGGATCATCAGATCCTCTTTGGAGTCGTAGACCGCCGCGTGTCCCCATCGGGCCGGGGGCCCGGAACTCGCCGACAGATCCCACTTGGGAGAAACATCCTTGGCGTCGGTATTTGAGAGGGCCCAGAGCTCGTCGGTCAGGCCATCCCCATTAGGATCGAACGAGCCGCCGAAGACGACCATCTTGTTGATCGTTTCGTTGTAGATTGCGGTGTGGCCGGCGCGGGCCGTGGGGCCGGTCGCGCTCTGTGAGGACCAGGCCGGGCTCGCCTCCTTCGCGCCCGTCAGCACCCAGAGGTCGCTGAAGGTCGCACTCTGCGTTTTTCCTCCAAAGACGATCATCCGATCCGAAGTCGAATTGTAAACAGCGGTGTGGCTGTCGCGCCCAGGGGGAGGGGGAGGGGTGCCGCTCGGATTCAGAGCGGTCCATTTTCCCGGCATCGCGCCGACTTCGGCCGAGGGGGTCCCTTCGATCCCTCCTGAAACGGGGGCGACGATGTAGAAGATGACTGTTCCATTGGTCAGAGGGGAGTGGATAAATGGGCTGACATTCTCAATCTTCATTCCGGTTGAGGGCGTCACCTCGGGAGAGGTGGACCAGTAGATGTTGAAGGAGGTTGTTGCAGACCCAGACGGAGCGGAGAAGGTGAGGGTATTCTTGCCATCCCCCGGCGCGACCGAAAGCGAGACCGTCTGGGAGGCGATCGTGGGGCCGCCGCCCCCTCCGTCGCCGCAGCCGGCGAGCGCCGTCAGGATCGGGAGGAGGAGGAGGAGGGTTCGCGCACTCCATCGCATCGCTCCCTTGTAACACAATCCGATCAGTTTTATCATCGCTCAATCGGAGATTTTAATGGTCAGGATGACCCGGATCCCCGGCGCCCCGTTTGCCTCGGATACCCAGATATATCCGATCGCCCCCTCTTTTCCCCTGACCGCCTCGATGACCTCTTGGGAGTTTTGTTTCACGACAGGCAGGTTCCCTCCCTCCACAAAGAGTCGATGGGTCCAGTAGCTCCGGTAAACCGCGGGGGTCCTCTTCAACGCTTTTCTGAGAAAGAGCGTCTTGATTTCTTGGCTATTGCTCTGATCGATCGGCTTTAAATAAACCCCCGCAACGACCTCTTTTTGACCCAGGTAGATATCGGCGAGTTCCTCCATCGAGAGCTGCGTGAGGGGGTGGTTGTTGGAGACGATGATCGCGATCTCTCTCCCCCAGACCGAGGCTGGCAGCATCCCGAGCGAGGCGATGATGAATAGGAGGATCAGGCGGAATCGCACTTTCTTAGAATTCAAAGGCCCACTGTGCGGCGTATTTCAGGAAGCGATCCCCCGTCGTCGGATCGATCCACTGGACCTCGGCCTTGAGGGAGCTCTCTGGCGTCAGGTTGTAGCGGAGCCCGACGAGCGTCTTCTCCAGATCCGATGCCCGGAGGGCCGCAAAGTAAGGATCTCCCTCCTGAATCGACATCCGTTCATACCGGGAATAAGGAATCAAGCGATCGGTCAGAATCAGACCGAACTGGACGAAGTAGAGGGGGCTGGTATGGGTCCCTTCTCTCTCTTCTCTGTTTCGGACCGCATAATATTCGGAGAGGAACTCCACGGACCGACCGGTATACTCCAGATCTCCGCTATAGATCTGCTGTCTTACCTCCCCCGTCAATAGATCGCCTTGGACCTTGCCGAAGTTCCCCGAGACTCCGATCCCGAATCCGGGCAGGCGCGATGGGTTCACCCGGAGTTGGAACGAAATCTGTTTGTTCGGGTTGTTGTCTCCCACGTTATTGGGGTCAAGGGTGGTCTGGAAGATCTTATCGCCGTTTGCGACCATCAACCCGTATTGCACCGCCAGGGAAGGGATCCGATAGCGGCCGCCGACCCAGATCCCCACGGCGTGGACCGGTAAGATTCCTCTGTCGTACTCAAATCGAAGGAAAACCGGGCGCTCGATCGTGGTCTGGATCTGGGTGCCGTGATGAAAGGCGAGGTTCCAGTAGCCCAGCAGATTGTGGAATCGTCCCACCCGAACCTTCAGCTCGTCGCTCACAATATATCCGATCTGGAGCCTTTGAAGGGTGACGGCGAACTCCCCGCCCGGTTTACCGGAAATCACGATTTCGGACAGGAACTGGAGCCGATCCGTGAGGGTCTTGGAGACATAAAGATCGAACTGCCCCAACGCAAAGGCCCCGTTCGGCTGCTCTTTATTGATGGGAGCGAGGGAGGTGGCGTCGCTGAAGGTGACGTCGCCGAATCCTTGAAATTCGAAGGCGTAAGCCGTTGGGGTCCCCGCCAGGATTGCCAGCAAGAGGGCCAGAGATCTAATTTTTCGCAAGATTTTTTTCATCTTTTTTTCTTTCCTCCCGTGGCAATCGGATGATAAACATCGCCCCTTCCCCTTTTTTCGACTCGATCCGGATCGTCCCCCCGGCCAGATCGACAATCTTTTTCACAATAGATAACCCGACCCCGGTCCCCTTGACGTTCACCTCCTGCAGCCGCTGAAAGACGCCGAAGACCTTCTCATGGTAGGCGGGGTCGATCCCGATGCCGTTGTCCCTCACGTAAAACTCGATCCACTCCTTCGACTCCCTCCCCCCGATTTCGATTCTGGGGCGCGGCTGATCCCCCATGAACTTGGCCGCGTTTGTGATCAGGTTTTGCAGCAGCTGCGAGAGATGGGTCCGATCGAAGATGAAATGGGGGAGGGGAGGCCGGATCGCGACCTCGATTTTCTTCTCCTGTAACAGATCTTTCTGCATGTCCAGAATCTGTTCGAGGACCGATTTGAAATCGGCGAATTCCACGTTCGCCTGTTTGCGCCCGATCTGGGAAATCACGAGGAGCCCTGTGATGAGCTCTTCCATGAACCTTGAATTCGAGATGATCCTCTCAAGATAGTGTTTCCCCTTTTCTCCCAGCACATCTCCGTGTTTCTGCTGCAGGATCGAGGCCATCCCATGCATGGAGACGATCGGAGATTTGAGGTCGTGCGAGACCGTATAGACGAAGGACTCCAACTCCCGGGTTCGGACCTTGACCTGCCCCTCCAGGTTTTCGTTGGCCCTTGCCAGGCGCTGATTGAGGTTGAGGATGAGGGTGGAAATTCCCCCGATGAGAATCACGCCGGCGATGGATGACCAGAGGCTGACGCGGAGCATCATTGCCGAGTCTTGTGCGGAACGCCTCATCACGGCCTTAAAGTTTTCTTGGCTTTCCGCACGCAATTTCTCAATCGTCCCTGCCAGTATTTTCCCATTTTCGCTGAACTCGACGAGCGACTGTTCGATCGGCGAGGTCTCATTGTTGTTTCGGATCAGGGTGCGGCTGATCCGCTCTCCGAGAGGGAGGTATTCGTTAAAGATCGAACGAATCGAACGGAGCCTCTCCCGATCTCCCGCGAGACGGTCCAGCTCCGTGACAAGGTCTAGAAACTCCGTCCGGTCTGCATTCAGCTGGGAGAGCTTGGACTCATTTGCCAATGCCACCGCGTCATAAAAACGGTCCTGAATCGATCGGAGCTTTAATTTTAGAAGAGTCGTTTTTTCGAGGATCGGGTTGGCCTTTTCCTGTACTTCGGTCAAGTTTTTGGAATTCAGAGTAGAGATATTCCGGTTATAGAGGAGTCCTCCTAGGAAGATGGCCGTGGGCAGAAGGAGGAAAAGCCCTCGGATGGTGCTCCATTGGAAAAAGAGGGGGTACCGCTTCATGGAATGGATCTTGCCCCGTCGATCAACACCGCCTTGACCGTCCCATCTAGGTTCTTCCATCGGATATATCCGATGGCCCCCTTGTGGGAGACAATATACTCCTTCACCTGCGGGTCGCCTTGCGAGGAGAGGGGTGGAGTCCCTTGCGCGGAAAAGATCCGTTTCACCCAGTATAATTTCAGATCCTCGACCGTTCTCTTTAAGATCTTCTCTGTGAAAACCTGTCGCGCCGGATCGGCCTCCTCGAGGTCGATCGGAGTGATGGGGGCCCCGTCCTCCCAGGTCACCTTTTCCTTCAGATAGATCGCCCGGAGCTCCTCGGAGCTGATCCGCTCCACCGGATTCTCCAACGAGACAATGACGACCAGAGCCTCCCCTTCATCAAAGGGCCGCTTCATCCGAAAGAGCTGGGAGAGGAGCGCCGTTCGGATCTCCTCGATCTTCGCCGGATTGGGGGCCGGATCCGCGTTGGCCAGCAGCAGATTCAATTTGCGAAGGTTCTGTCTGATGTTTCCGTCCAGCGAGAATTCCCTCTTCCGGAGAAGATCGGTGACCAACTGGTAATTGAGAGTCGCGCGATGGATGCCGGCCTTCGCCTCTTCCCATTGATCCTCCCGCCGGACGGAGGAGTCGATCAGATCATGCGTATCGAAGAGGATCACCAGGATGATCGCCTCTTGAGCGAGCCGTCGGTCGTTGGTGGAAATGGAGCGCCGGAGGATCTCTTCCAGGTTCCTTCCGTATTTGCGGCTGAGCGGTTTCAGCAACGGCTCGAGGAGCGGGATCGACCTCTCCACCTCCCCGAAGTCGCGGGTGGATACGGCCTTCAGCATCTTTGCGTAAATCTGATGCGGGGCGGGCACCTCCGCCCGGTCCGATTGCGCCGGAAGGGGCGCAGGGGTCCCAAAGAGAAAGACCGCCACTAAAACGCCCAGGAGCGCTCGCCTGCCGGGTCCGCCCAAGGGAGGGTTCCGCTAAAAATCCGCAACGACCGAGAAGAGGACGGCCCTGATCACCGGGCCGTCTCAGCTTCCTCTGTCAACAGGATTTTCCCCACCCGTGGTCAGGAGCCGGATCAGGGTTTTAATCACCTGGGGGTCGAACTGGGATCCTGCGTTTCGTTGCAGCTCTTCGATCGCCTCCGCTCGGCTCATTTTCGGCCGATGCGGTCGAACCGAGGTCATCGCATCATATGCCTCGACCACCCCCAGGACCCGCGCGAGATAGGGGATCTCCTCTCCTTTCAGGCCGTTTGGATACCCCATGCCGTCGAAGCGCTCATGGTGATAGAGGATGATCGGAAGAATCGACTCCCACCGGCTGATCCCCTTGACTAACATTTTGACTAACATTTCCGCGACTCCGGGATGGCTCTGGATGATCTTCCGCTCCTCCGCCGAGAGAGGTGCCAGCTTGTGCAGGATGCTGTCGGGGATGGTGATCAATCCGATGTTGTGAAGGAGGCTTGCGATCTGCAAGTCCCGCTTCTCTTCTTGGCTGATATTCAAGGCCTCCGCCAAAGTGCTGGCATGCTGGACGACCCGGCTGGTGTGCCCGCGCGTGTAGGGACTCTTCGCGTCGATGACGGTCGCGAGGTTGTTAAGCGTCTCGCTTTGCTGATCGAGCAGGAGGCTGAAAACCGTTCCTTGATTTTTTTCGACGGCCGATTTGAGCGTGTCGGTGTAGAGACAGACACTGTTTCGTCCGGCCTCTTTGGCGAAATAGAGCGCTTGGTCCGCGGAGCGGATCAGATCCTCACGCGTACCGGCATCCAGAGGAAAGGAGGCGATGCCGACACTGACCGAAAGATGGATGGGGTACCCGGTGGGAGCGGCCAAGGGATTTTTGTCGATTTCCGCCCGGATTCGCTCCGCTATGATCTTGGCGTTTTCGCCGTTTGTCTCTGGGAGGATGACCGCGAATTCCTCGCCTCCGTAACGGGCGGGCATGTCCGGTTTTCGGATGTTATTTCGGATCACGCCGACAATCGCTTTTAAAATGGCGTCCCCGACCAGATGCCCATGGGTGTCGTTGACGGCCTTGAAGTGATCGATATCGATCATTAAGAGAGAAAACGCTTTGCCGTATCGGCTCGCGCGTTCGACCTCGTCCGAAAGCCGCTTTTGAAGCTCCCGATGATTCCAGAGGCCGGTCAGGCTGTCGCTGACCGCCTGTTTTTCCTTCTCCTCAAAAAACCGTGCGTTGTCGATCGCCACAGCCGCATGCACCGCCAGGGTGGAGAGGGTATTGATGTCCTCTTGGGAGAAGGCCTCGTCGGCCTCCTTGTTCATTACGGCCAGGGCCCCGGAAACCTGTCCCTTCTGGAAGAGCGGGACCGAGAGCAGCTGGCGGACTTCGGGACGGTAGACGGGGGTCTCTTTCCAGAGGGGGTGCTGCTGGGGTTGTTCGACGACCACGGGCCGCTGCTGGATCAGGGCAAGTCCGAGGAGACCGGCTGGGGTTGTCGGGCCCGGCATATGACGAATGTCGACCTCGATTCCGGAAGAGGCAACAAGACCGACCTCAGAAGGGTCGGAGTTGACCAGGAAGAGGAGTGCCCCTTCCGTTTTGATGAGGCGCCGGGCGCCCTCCACCAGGATCTTCCCCAGCCCCCCCACCCGTCGCTCTTGCGCGACCGACAGCGAGATCTCGTACAGCCCCTGCGCCCGTAAAGACGCCTCCTGCACGTGCCGTTTCAGCCCGTATTTCTCAATGGCCTTCAACACCACGGTAGGGAGTGTCTCCAGGTAATTTGTGGTTTTCAAGATATAGTCATAAGCGCCGCGCCTCATCGCCTCCACCGCGATCTTCTCGTCTCCACGCCCGGTCACCATGATGACCGGCCCGGCATATTTCTTTTCCTGCAAGCGATCCAGCACGTCCAGGCCGGTCATCTGGGGGAGGCTAAAGTCCAGGAGAATCGCGTCGAAGGATTGCCCCTCCAGCAGGCCAAGCGCGGTAGGTCCGTCCTTGGCCATCGTGATCTGAAATCGTGGATTTTCCTCGGTGAGTACGAAGGAGATCAGCTCTCGTTGGTCGGAATTATCCTCGACCACCAGCACGCGCAACGGTTGCTCCGGCCTCTGTCTCTGCTCCTCGACGTTCATCCCAGTCCTCGGTCCGTTGAGGTCCAATAGGCCTTCAGGGCCTGTATCGTCTCGAGAAACTGATCGAACTGCACCGGCTTGGTGACAAAGCTGTTGGCTCCCAGGCTGTAGCATTTGAGCGCGTCTTCATCGAAATCCGAAGTGGTCAGCATCACCACCGGGATGACCCGGAGGCGGGGGTCTTCCTTGACCTTCTGCAACACCTCGATTCCGGTCAGTTTTGGAAGATTGATATCGAGCAGTACGAGTTGAGGAGGGGGAGCATTTGTATACGTTCCCCTGCGGAACAGATAGTCGATCGCCTCCTGCCCGTCCTTTACCCAATGGACAAGATGGGATCGATTCTGACCCTCGATCGCCTGTTGTGTCAGGTCGGCGTGGTCGGGATTATCTTCCACCAGCAGGATCCGAACACTCTTCATAGGATGAATTCGAGCAAGGCCTTCACGACCATCGGATCATCTCCGTCTGGTCGGGGTTTTCCTCTACCAGGAGGCAGTTGATCTCGTTCGGAGGCGGCTTTTGGTGCTTAGGACGCAATTTACCCTAAAGGTAGCATAAGAGATTTCATCCTGGCAAGGCGGGCCAGAGCCCGGGAGTGGGTCAATTTTGAAACTCGAACCGCCAGAGGTCGTTCAACGGTCCTGAAGAGTCGGACCCTCCAAAGAGGAGAAAGAGTCCGGCCGAGACGGCTGTGGGAAAATTGCGCGGAGAAGGGCCGCCCCTCGGGCCGTTGGCGGAGACGAAGGTGGAGGATTGCAAAATAAGCGCATGAATCTTGTCGTCGGATGCGGCCTGTAAACTCCCTCCGCCGAAGAGGAGAAGTTTGTCGCCGGTCAAGAGGGAGACCGCGCAGCAGCGGGCCGTCGGCGCGCCCCCCCCGGAAGGGGTGAGATTCGTCCAGGTCGCACCCTGGAAATTTGAATTGAATGTCAGGGTCCAGAGGTCGCCGAGCGGCGTCGGCTGCGTGTTGGCGCCCCCCCCGAAACCGCCGAAGATAATTAACCGGCGTCCTGCGGGATCGTAGGAAAAAGCGAAACAGCAGCGCAGCAGAGGAGGACTTCCGGTCGGCTCAATTTTCTGCCATTCCGGGTTTGTTGTTGCTTTGCTCAACACCCAGACATCGTTCACTAGCTCCCTGCCTGTCTCGGAGGTCCCGCCGAAGACGATCATCCGATCCCCTTCGGAATCGTAAACCGCCGCATGTCCCCATCGGGCGTGCGGCGGCGGCCCTGAAATCGCCGGCTGAGCCCACTGCGAAGCACTTTCGCTGTCGGCATTCGAGAGAACCCAGAGTTCGTTGGTCAGGTTAATCCCTTTTGGGTCGAACGAACCGCCGAAAACGATCATCTTATTCGCCTGCTGATTGTAGACCGCGGTAGGGCCCGCTCTAGGCTGCGGCCCCGCCGCGTTCGCTTTAATCCAGGCAGGGTTTGATCCACTCGCGTCCGCCAAGATCCAGAGATCGTTCAAGGTGGAATCTCCGCTCCTTCCCCCAAAGACGATCATCCGATCGGAGGCAGAATTGTAAACAGATGCGTGGCTGTCGCGCCCAGGGGGAGGGGTGCCGCTCGGATTCAGAGCGGTCCATTTTCCCGGCAGCGCGTCGACTTCGGAAGAGCTCCCCCCTCCGTCGCCGCAGCCGGCGAGCGCCGTCAGGATCGGGAGGAGGAGGAGGGTTCGCGCACTCCACCGCATCGCTCCCTTGTATCACAATCCGATCAGTTTTATCATCATGCGGCGATGGACCGGCGCGCGGTTCTGATCGTCATCGACGGGTTGGGGGTCGGGGCGCTCCCCGACGCGCGGGAGTACGGCGATCTCTCGGCCGATACCCTCTCCCACATCGCCGAGAGGGTTCCGTTGAGGATTCCGAATCTCGCGCGAATGGGGTTGGCCCGCTTGGTCCATCTCCCGGATGCGCCCAAAAGCGAGCCGACCGCGGCCTACGGGAAGATGGGAGAGTTCTCCTGCGGCAAGGACTCGGTGATCGGCCATTGGGAGATGATGGGGATCATCAGCGACTCCGGTTTCCCGCTCTATCCGAATGGTTTCCCGCCCGACGTCATCGAGCCTTTCGAGAGAGCGATCGGACGGAAGGTCCTCGGCAATTGCCCCGCCTCCGGCACCAAGATCATCGAAGAGCTCGGAGGGGAACATATGGAATCGGGGAGGCCGATCATCTATACCTCGGCCGATTCGGTCTTCCAGATTGCGGCGCACGAGGAGATTGTCCCCGTGGAGGAGCTCTACCGCTGGTCGAAGATCGCGCGGAGGATTTTAAAAGAGCCGCATCGGGTCGGCCGGGTCATCGCCCGGCCGTTCGGCGGCGCACCGGGGAACTTTTTCAGGACCGAGCGCCGGCGCGACTTCCCGGTCGATCCCCCGGAGGGGACGCTTCTGGACCGACTTGCCGAAGAACATCTCCCGACAGTAGCGATCGGAAAGGTCTCCGACCTCTTTGCGGGGCACGGGATCTCACAAGCGATCCCGACGGCGGACGACCGGGGAGGGATGGAGCAGACCATCAAGGCGATCACAGAGATCAACTCGGGCCTGATCTTCACGAATCTGGTCGATTTCGACACCAAGTACGGGCATCGGAACGACGTCACGGGATGTGCGCGCGCGCTCGAGGAGATCGATCGATGGATTCCCGAGGCGCTTGCGAGGCTAAAGAGAGAGGATCTTCTGATCTTCGCCGCGGATCACGGGAATGATCCGACCGGCCCGGGGACCGACCACACACGCGAATATGTGCCGCTGATCGCCGCGGGGCCCTCAGTCCGCCCGGTGTCGTTGGGAACCCGCAAAACGTTTGCCGATGTCGGCAAGACGTTGGCCGAGTATTTCGGGATTCGAGGAGTGTGGGCCGGGACAAGTTTCCTGCGGGATCTGGGGGGATGAGCGCCGAGAAGCAACTGGCCGCGCTGGGGATTTTCCTCCCCGCTCCGCCGAAGCCGGTCGCAGCCTACGTTCCGGCCGTCCGAACCGGGAATCTCCTATTTCTGGCCGGGATGATCCCGACGGAGGAGGG
>CAZSHZ010000126.1:0-3857 GCA_964606955.1 uncultured Nitrospirota bacterium | reverse complement strand
GGGCATGGGAATGGCGGATCCAAGACACAGGTGACGTTCCAACAACCGGCGCCAGCGGTCGCGCGGTTAGAGACCCGTGCGCCCTACGACGCCACAGCCGCGGCGAGCGCCCCTTCGGCCGGCCTCTCCAACATCTCTTCTGATCCGGGCCAGTGGCAGCCGATCACAATCGTCCCCTGCTCCCGTCCGGAGACGACCAGCGGGCGGACCACCCGGACGATGACCTCCTGCGGAAAGGCTTATACCACGATCAACGACATCCGCCCCGGGGTCCCAATCGAGATGTTCTCGGTCCTGGGGAAATCGGGCGGCTGCGAGGCCTCCTTTCATGAGGCGATCGGGAGGCTCGTTTCCCTCTGCATGCGCTCCGGGATACCGGTCGTCGAGATCGAGAAGCAGTTAATCGGGATCCGCTGCGATAAGCCGTACGGGATCGGGGTGGGGCGCGTCAATTCGTGCGCCGATCTCTTCGGCCAGGTCCTGCGTGACTACCGGGTCTCGGTCGGCCAGGAGTCCGATTTCCAGGAGATCCGCAAGATGAACTTCCCCTGCCCCGACTGCGGCTGCTCGCTGATCTACGCGGAAGGGTGCGAGAAATGCACCAACTGTTCCTATACAAGGTGTGGGTGATGCCATAAATCGTATCTACCGAGCGATCAACATTTCTCCGGAGAACTTGGGCCTCGGTCTTGGGCTTGTTTTAAGCGGGCGCTTCCGCCTCGTTACAAAGGGCTCCGCCGAGATCCTCATCTTTGCGCCCGCCACCGCAAAAGAGGATTTCGAGGACATTTTTACGGAGGCGCTGGTCGCCTCCGATCCGATCATTTTCCTTGCCCTTTCCTTAGAGCATCTCCGCCGGGGGGACGAGGTCCGCCGGCTCGGGCGGGCGGCCGGATACCGGATCGTCGAAGGGGTTCTCAATGCGGCCGATTTCGGCGTCCCTCAACGGAGGCTCGACCTGTTTCTGGTCGGAAATCGCGCCGGCCCTCCCCTCTTCCCTGCGGCGACGCACGCCGAGCCGAAGAGCGCCACGCAAGGGCTACGCCCCTGGCGGACGGTCCGATCGGCGATTGGCGATCTCCCCGATCCGTTTTCCGCCGATCAGGCGGCGCGGCTTGGTCCTCCGGCGGATATCCATTTCATCCCGCCCCAGTGGGCGCGCCTTTCCCTCGGCGCCGTTAGAGACCAGCGCCGCTTCGGATGGTTGAGGTGGGATGTTCCGGCCGACCGGGTCGGGCCTGCGCCGCTCGGACATCCGGCCCTGGAGCGTCCGATCACGCTGAGGGAGGCCGCGCGCCTCCAGACGTTTCCGGATGATTTCCGGTTCGCAGGCACAGCCGAGGGGATCGCCGCTCAGATCGGCTCGTCACTCCCCCCGCTCCTTGCGCTCCGGTTTGCGGATGCGGCGGCCGGAATGCTCGACCGGATCCACCCCGAGATCCCGGGTGCCGACGAGGTCCGGGAAGCTGCCATACACTATCAACAAGCGTAGGAGGCCGATGTATCTGAAACTACCATCGCAAGAGGGAGTCGGCGTAAAGAGGGGAAGGTTCTCCTTTTGGCTGGCTTTTGTGGCAGCGTCACTCGCAACCGCGTTTCTCCTGGCCCTCACGCTTTAAAGCAAAGCGCACCTAGCGCCTGAGCGCGAGTTCCTTTTCGAGGTTTAAGAGCGCGACCCTCCCGCTGTTTTCCCGGCCCATGACAGCCCCGAGGGAGTCGTCCGCGTAGATGGTTTGCGTCGTCTTCGCGGTGGGGTAGGCCTTTTCCCAGGCGGCGAGGCAGGCCTTGGCGATGATCTTGTTCAGCGGCGCGGGATTGTAGAGCATCTTTTTGATCGTCACCGGGTTGAGAGAGAACGGATTGTATCCTGCCTTTAAATAGCCCTCCGCCAGGAGCCGTTCCTCCAGCCCGGTGTGCGGCTGGACCCCCAAGAAGAAGAGGGCGGGGAAGACCCGATCTTCTCCCATGATCGCCGCGATCTTTTTGTACGACTCGATCGACTCGCTCAGGGTCTCCTCGGTCTCTCCGGGAGAGTTTAGTGAATAGTTTAGAATGATCCGGCCGGAAAACCCCGCCTCTTTCAGATATCGGCATCCTTCGTAGAGTTTTTCGAGTTGAAAACCCATCTTCAGTTCGTCGAGGACCCTCTGCGAGCCGGAGGTGATCGAGACCTCGGTGTCCCCCAGGCCGGAGTCGGCCATCAGCCGGGCGAGTTTCGGGGTGATCAGGCTGGTCCTGATATAGGCCCCCCATTCCATCTTCATCCCCGAGGCGATGATCCGCTCCAGCGTCTCCTCGCAGATGGGGTAATACTTTGATCCGGGGATCCACTGGGCATCGGCGAACCAGAAGCGCCGCGCCCCCCAGCGGTCGTAGTAGCGCCGGATCTCCTCGACGACCAGCGCTGCGGGCCGGATGTAGACCCGCTTCCCTTCGATGTAGGTGTAGAGGCAGAACTGGCAATCGTAAGGACAGCCCCGCTTTGTCTGAATCCCGATCGGTTCGGCATGATAGGCGGCGTGCTGCGGGAAGATCGATTCAATATATTGAAGATCGACGACGGCTGAATCGAGGGCGACCGGGGCCTGCTGCGCCCCTTTGAGGATCGCCCCTCCGCCCCGCCGGATCGACCGGTGGCGCGACAGATCCCTGCCATCCCAGATATCGAGAAGTGCATCCTCCCCCTCCCCGATGATCCCAATCACCCCTTCAGGGAGACGTTCGATGATCTGCTCGGCGAAGACCGAGAAGGCCCCGCCGCCGACCGCCATCCGCTTAGAAGGAAAGTTGCGGGCGACCTGCCTGAAATAGCCGAAGTTCTCCATCAGGTTTCGGTAATAGGTCCAGAGATAGCCGAGCCCCTTGGCGGAGGCGACGGCTCGGCGAAGCGGGTTCGGCGAATAATAAAAATCAAAGGCGTATTTCAGAGAATCGTCCCCCTCATGAGGGGCGAAGACCTGGACGTCGCGCCAAGTGAAGGCGATCAGCTCGGGGTCAAAGGAGGCGATCGTCTCGGCAAGCGCCCGCTCGCGCCGCGGCTTCGGAAGGATCGAGAGATCAAGAATCCTCTGCGCCACATTCGGCCGCTCCCGATGGAGAAAGTCGGCCAGATAGGCGGCGCCAAGCGGATAGACCTTTTTGCAGGGGAGAAAAACGTAAAGGATCCCGGACATGACCGAGACGATACCACGCCGTTTTTCTTTCGCGCAAGTGAGAAGGAGCGCCCGGTCCTCCACCTGCTGGAAAACCGACGCGGGATTGACAAGACCAACTGGAGCCGCCTTGTCTGACGAACGTCGCCCGGCGGGCCTGCCTGCCGGCAGGAAGGCGGGAGAATTCGACGGGGAGATCGGGCGGGCGAGCGGGGCTACCAGAATCGGCGCAGGTCGAAGGAGAGCTGGCGGTGATGTTTGATGGAAAGGAAGAGGATTTGATTGCCTCTCAACAGGTAAAGCACGAGATAGTCGTCCACCACAAACTCGCGGAGCGCATCGCCCTTTTGAATCGAGGTCTTCAGCTTGCGAAAAAGAACCTTGGCTTCTTTAGAGCGGATTGGATGTTGAAGGAAGTTTCGGCCGGACTGTGGAAATCGGCTCAAAGTGGGGACAATATCGTCAAATAGCCGATCGAAAAGGTGGTGGAAGGCGGCGCTTCCGTCCGGTTCTAAGAAAAGACGGATGGTATCAAGATTGCGTGTAAAGTTCTCGGTGAAGACGGCTGTACGCCGCCTACCGGCCATACCGGGCTTTCAACTTTTTGAGTGAGAGGGTTTTGCCGGCGGCAACATCTTCCATTCCCCGGATGGCCTCCTCAAGGAGGGTAAGGTGAATATGTTCCCGTTCCAGGCGGTGGTAGTG
>CAZSHZ010000125.1:0-6026 GCA_964606955.1 uncultured Nitrospirota bacterium | reverse complement strand
TGCTACGCTCGGTAATCACCGCACTTCCGAAGCAGGCCAAAGCGCAGTTGAAGTCGGGCTAACTTCCCGCTTAAGCCGACGCTGGGAAACTCCACCAAGGCGTTAGCCACCGGTTGCGCGTCTTAGCCGTACGTTAGGCGGACGAGTGGAAAGCCGGCAGTGATTCAGCGCGTGGTTTGGAGTAAGATGTGCTCATGAGGCCCCGCATTTACAAAGGATACGTCGGTCCTTGGCGGCTGCGACCCTCTTCTGGAGATCAGAACCCCTCGGGAGGTTCCAGGCAATGAATGAGTCAAGATCCAAGTCCTTTGATTGCGTCCAAACCATGCGGCAGATTCGTGATCGGCTGAGCAAGGAGATCGCGGGCATGAACCACGAGGAGATAATCCGCTGGCTCCGATCGCAACGGTACTCAGACCTTTTTCTCCAACGGCTCGCTGACAAGGCTGCCCAACAAGGCGATGCAGCGGACGCGGCTTCGCCACCCCGCTGACGCGCAGACTTTAGGCGCCTCATGAATCGCCTCGCAACTATAGTGACTGACGACGTAAACCATACTTTGCAAGAATTTCGTGGGTAGATTCGGGAATTGATGGCTTTCCGCGAACTTCCAAAGATCTATGACCCCTCCTCGATAGAGCCCTCCTTATATAGGCAAGAGGAATCGGCGGACTTTCGTCCCGATCCCGGCTCGGATCGCCCTCCGTTTTCGATGGTGCTCCCCCCTCCAAACATCACCGGTTTTCTGCACTTGGGACACGCCTTGAACATCACGCTTCAGGACATCCTCGCGCGCTGGCGACGGATGTCGGGGGACGATGTCCTCTGGCTTCCGGGAACGGATCACGCCGGGATCGCGACCCAGAATGTCGTGGAACGGCAGTTGATGGCGGAAGGGACCGACCGGAAAAGCATCGGCCGGGAGGCCTTTGTCGAACAGGTCTGGAAATGGAAAGAGAAATCGGGGGGGATGATCGTCAAACAGTTAAAGCAGCTCGGGGCATCCTGCGACTGGTCGCATGAGCGATTCACCATGGACCCGGGGCTTTCAAAAGCGGTCCGAGAGGTGTTCGTCCGCCTCTACGAGGAGGGGCTGATCTATCGGGCCAAACGGCTTATCAACTGGTGCCCACGCTGCCGAACCGCTCTCTCCGATCTGGAGGTCGAATACGCGACGGTCGCCGGCAAACTCTATTACATCCGTTACCCCTTCAAATCCGGTCAGGGGGGCGTCACGGTGGCGACGACCCGCCCCGAGACGATGCTGGGGGACACCGCCGTCGCCGTCCACCCAGACGACAAGCGGTACGTGGGGCTCGCGGGCGAAATCGTCATCCTCCCGCTTGCCGGCCGCTCCATTCCAATCATTGCCGACAATGCGGTCGATTCAAAATTCGGGACCGGCGCGGTAAAAGTAACCCCGGCACATGACCCGAACGATTTTGAAATGGGCCGGCGCCACCGGCTCCCGACGCTCCAGGTGATTGAGGAGCGCGGCCGGATGACAAAGGAGGCGGGGGAACGCTATGCCGGCCTTTTGGTCTTAGAGGCCCGCGACCGTGTCCTCTCCGATTTGAGGGAGCAGGGTGTTTTGGAAAAGGTCGAAGAGCATACGCACGCGGTCGGGCATTGCTACCGCTGCCGGAGCGTCGTCGAGCCGATCCCCTCTCTTCAGTGGTTCGTGCGGGTCAACGATCCGCAGAATTCGCTTGCGGCCCCCGCGATCGAGGCGGTGAAAGAGGGGCGGATCCGCGTCGTGCCCCAGGGGTGGCAGAACAACTATTTCGGCTGGATGGAGAATATCCGAGACTGGTGCATCTCCCGCCAGATCTGGTGGGGGCATCAACTTCCGGTCTGGTACTGTCTCTCCTGCGCGGGGCGCCCCGACGCGCAAAAAACGGAGGAGGAGCTGCGAGAGGCGCTCCAGGAGGCGGCCCCGATCGTCGCGCGCCAGGAGCCCGCAGCCTGCCCGAGAGGTCATTCCGATCTCGTTCGCGATCCCGATGTGCTCGACACCTGGTTCTCCTCGGCCCTCTGGCCCTTCTCCACGCTCGGCTGGCCCGAGGAGAGCCCCGATCTGAATCGGTTCTATCCGACCTCGGTGCTGGTGACCAGTTTCGACATCCTCTTCTTCTGGGTTGCCCGGATGATCATGATGGGCCTCCACTTCTGCAAGGAGGTCCCGTTCAAAACCATCTACATCCACGCCCTTGTGCGCGATGCCGAGGGGCAGAAGATGTCCAAGTCGAAGGGAAATGTCATCGATCCGCTTGAGGTGATGGAGCGGTACGGGACGGATGCGCTCCGGTTCACCCTCGCAGCGATGGCCTCCCCCGGCCGAGATATCCGTCTGTCGGAGGAGCGGATCGAGGGGTATCGGAATTTCGGCAACAAAATCTGGAATGCGGCGCGATTCGCGCTTCTTCACCTGCCGGAAGGGTTCTCCTCCGATCCTTCCGCCCCCCCCGCTCCCCCTTCGACACTCCCGAACCGTTGGATCCTCTCGCGTCTTGCTCGCGCGGCGGATCGCGTCGAATCTTCACTTTCCGATTTCCGATTTGACGAAGCAGCCCGGATCCTCTACGCCTTCATCTGGCATGAGGTCTGCGACTGGTACATCGAAGCGATCAAACCCGATCTCAGCCCCAAAGGCAAAGCCTTTGGGGACCCCGATCTGGCAGAGGAGACGTCGAAGACGGTGGAGACCCGCCGGACCCTTTCCGCCCTCTTCGACCTCCTTCTTAGGCTCCTTCACCCCTTCATGCCGTTTCTCACCGAGGCGATCGCGCAGCGTCCTCTCGCGCGGGCATCCTATCCCGCGACCCGCGATCTCCCCTGGGCCCGAGAAGACCTCCAGGCCGAGGAGGAGATGGAGCGGGTCATGACCTTCGTCACTGCAGTCCGCTCCGTTCGCTCGGAGCTCGGTCTTGCTCCAAAGGCGGAGCCTTCGGTCGTCCTGCGCGCCGCTCGGCCCCATCTATACCTGAAGCAGGAGACCTATATCCGAAGACTCGCGCACATCGGGGAGATTCAGATCGCTTCAGGGCCCCGCCGGAAGTTTTCGGTGGTCGCGCCGCTGCCGGATGGGGAGATCGAGATTCTTCTTGAAGGGCTGCTCGACCTGGAGCAGGAGAAGAAACGTCAGGAGCGCGTTCTGGCGAAGATCGACGAGGAGCTGGGCCGGATCGACGCGAAGTTTTCCCGCCCGGACTTCGCCGTCAAAGCCCCGGCAGAGGTGGTCGAACGGGACCGCAAAAGGCGAGAGGATCTCCTGGCGAAGCGGGCCAAGAGCGATGGCGATCGGGCCCGCCTCGAAGATCTGCAAAAAGAGGCGAACAGTTGAAGGGGCGGGACCGGCAACTTCGCCGGATCGTCCGGCTGGCGCTGGAAGAGGACGGCGCCTTCTCCGACCGGACCTCCCAGGCCATCCTCTCCTCCCGCCGCTCCGTGACGGCTCGGCTCGTCGCAAAGGAGTCCTTGGTCCTTGCCGGCCTTGCGCCGGCCGCGGAGGTCTTCCGGCAGATGAATCGCCGAATTCGATTCGTCCCGCGGGCCCAAGAGGGGGATCTCATCAAAAAGGGGGGGACGATCGCAGAGATCCGAGGAGAAGCGCGAGCGATCCTGGCCGGCGAGCGGGTCGCCCTCAACTTCCTCTCGCACCTCTGTGGAGTGGCAACCCTCACCCGGCGGTATGCCCAACGCGTTGTCCGCTTTCGCTGCACCATTCGCGATACACGGAAAACGATCCCGCTTCTGCGCGCTCTGCAAAAAGGAGCGGTTCGGGCGGGAGGAGGGATCAATCACCGGATGTCGCTGAATGAATCGATCCTGATCAAAGAGAACCATATCGATCTCGCCGGCGGGGTCGCGGCGGCCGTCCGGGCGTTGAGAGAGAGAGAGCCGCGCGCCCAGATTCAGGTCGAGGCGCGCAACATGATCGAGGTCAAAGAGGCGATCGCTGCGCACGTCCCGATGATCCTCCTCGACAACATGTCCCCCACCGAGATGCGCCGGGCAGTCGGCCTGATCCGGGAGAAGAGACCCGGCTGCATCATTGAGGCCTCAGGGGGGATCACGCTCGCCAATGTCGGCCGAATCGCCGCCGCCGGAGTCGACTTCGTGTCGGTCGGCCGTCTGACCCACTCGGCCCCGGCCGTTAATATCTCCCTGGAAATCGGATGAAGCGGGAGCGCCTGTCGAGCGGCGAGGAGAGGCAGGCCCCGCTTTCGGAAGAGAAGATCGTTGAGGCGCTGCCGGGAGGCGCGCTCATCGGAAGAAAAATTAAAATCCTCGAAAAGGTTGATTCGACCAACTCGGTCGCGATGGGGCTTGCCCGAGCCGGGATGGCGCCCGACGGGACGGTCCTCCTTGCCGACGCCCAGGAGGCCGGCCGGGGGAGATTCGGACGCCGGTGGTTTTCCCCTGCCGGGGTCAACATCTATCTCTCCATCGTCCTTTGCCCATCGCGTTCCTCGGCTCAGAGCGTACTTCTCCCTCTCGCCTTCGGCTGCGCCTCAGTCCGAGCCGTCGCGCAAGCCTGCGGGGTTCGTCCCCGCCTGAAGTGGCCGAATGACCTGATGTTCGAAGGGAAGAAACTGGGCGGACTCCTGGTAGAGGCGGACGGTGCCCTGAACATCGTGGTTGTCGGGATCGGGATCAACGTAAACTGCCGCTCGTTTCCCCCCGACCTTCCGGCAATCTCCCTGGCTACCATTCTCGGCATGCCGGTCGATCGGAACCTCCTTGTCCGTTTTCTCCTTGTCGAAGCCGAGGCCGAATACGCACGGTGGCGGGAAGGCCGGCACCAAGAGATGCTCGCTGAGTGGGAATCGGCCGCCGAGACGCTCGCCCGGCTGGTCCAGGTCGAAACTTCAGCGGGGATCTTTCAGGGATGGGCCGAGGGGATCTCGCCGGATGGGGCGCTCATCGTCCGGACGGAAGGGGGAAAACGGATGGTCCGGGCAGGCGAGGTGATCCACCTCCGCTCCGGGGACTCTTAAGATGCTTCTCGTCATCGACATCGGGAACACCCAGATCGCCCTCGGAATGTTCAGCGCGACGGATGCCGGGCGCAAACGAAGACTAATTTCGCAGTGGCGGATCTCAACGCATCTTCATCGAACCGCCGATGAATACGGGGTCCTCCTCCTCGATCTTTTCACTGCATCCCGCCTGACCCCCGATTCGATCCAGGGGGTCGCCCTCTCCAGCGTGGTCCCGCCGCTGACTCCGGTCTTCACGGAGATGGCCGAAAAATATTTCGGCCGGATCCCGCTGATTATCTCGCATGAGACCCCCATGGGGATTCGCATTCGTTACGAAAACCCGCGCGAGGTTGGGGCAGACCGGCTGGTGAACGCGGTCGCCGCATTTTCTCTCTACGGCGGGCCGGCCATCATCGTCGATTTCGGGACCGCCACCACCTTCTGCGCCGTGACCCGTCGCGGCGAATACCTAGGCGGGGCGATTGCTCCGGGGATCTCGATCTCCGCAGAGGCGCTCTTTTCACGCGCAGCGAAGCTCCCTCACGTGGAGCTGACCCGCCCCAAAAGCGTCATGGGGAAGGATACCGTCTCCGCGATCCAGGCGGGGGTCATCTTCGGATATGCCGGACTGGTCGACGAGCTGGTCCGCCGGATCCAACGAGAGATGCCGGGGGGAAAGGATGCGCGGGTGATCGCCACCGGAGGGCTCGCCCCCCTAGTCGCTCCGGAATGCTCGACTCTGCATGAGGTCTGTCCGACCTTGACCCTCGAGGGTCTGAGAGTTATTTATGATTATGTCCTTCGCCGTTCTTGACACCCTGAACATAAATTGATGGAGTTGGACGCGCGAACAAGAGACGTCATGCGGGCCGTCGTCCATGCGTATATCCGCACGGGAACGCCGGTCGGCTCGGAGACGATCACGCGCGACTGGGGAATTGCCTCCTCCTCCGCCACCATCCGCAACGTGATGGGAGAACTGGAAAAATTCGGCTATCTGTTATTCCTAAAGCCCGTAAAACTGTATAACCAAGACGACGG
>CAZSHZ010000124.1:0-11914 GCA_964606955.1 uncultured Nitrospirota bacterium | reverse complement strand
TCGATCATCGCGGCCAACATCACAATCTTCTTCTATCAGATCTCGCTCGGGCCCCAGGTCGGGGAACAGTTGGTCTATCGCTTCGGGGCGATCCCCTCCGAGCTGGCCCAGGGGTTTTCGGTCGGATCGCTCTTCCCGGCCGCGACGACGATCTTCACCTCGATGTTCCTCCACGGCGGGCTCTGGCATGTCGGCGGGAACATGCTCTATCTCTGGATCTTCGGGAACAACGTCGAGGACGCGATGGGGCGAGGGCGCTTTTTGATCTTTTACCTTCTCTGCGGGACCGCGGCCGCCTACGCCCATGCCCTGACCGACCCCGGCTCCTCCGTCCCAATGATCGGCGCCTCCGGGGCGATCTCCGGGGTCCTCGGCGCCTATCTCCTCCTCTACCCCCGCGCCCGCGTCCTTACGCTGGTCCCCTTTGGATTTTTCTTTCAGATGATGCGGATCCCCGCCGCCGTCGTCCTCCTCTTCTGGATCGTCGTCCAACTGTTGAACGGAACCCTGGCGTTCGGGCAGGCCGGGGTGGGGGGGGTGGCATGGTTCGCACACGTCGGGGGATTCTTCACCGGGATGGCGCTGATCCATCTCTTTCGCAGACGAAGGAGATAAACCCTTGACTGAACAGGGAAAGATTTTATAATCATATTGAGATGAAACGTCTCTTCGTCCCCCTCTACCTTCTTCTGATCGCCGCCGGCGCATACATCGTTGCCGACACGATCAATCTCCTGATCGGTTCGCGTCTTGAGGCCTCGATCGAGATCCCCCGCGCCCCGATCCCTAAAGGGGTCCCGCGGGTCCTGGAGGCGAGCCCCGACGACCTCTCGAAGATCATCGAGGGGAACATCTTCAACTCAAAGGCGCGGGGTTCGAAGAGCGTAGAGATGGCCCCCTCCGAGGGCGCGCTATCCCTCCCCAGGGTGCCCCTTGCGGTTCTGCTGGTCGGGACTGTCGTCGGGCCACCCTCTTTCGCGGTCCTGGAGGATCCCAAGAGCCACGAGCAGACCCTCTATCGCGCCGGGGAGAGTGTTGGAGCGGAGGCGCGGATCGTCTCAATTTTGAGAAATGAGATCGTGGTGGAGCGGGGCGAAAGGGGTCCGCAGGAGAAGATCGTCGTCAATCTCTTCCCGGGGCAGGGGGAGAGCCCGGGCGCGAGCGCAACGCCTGGGGCGGCGCCGGCGTCTACCCCCTCCGGCGTCGGGAGCGGGATCCGTCAGGTCACCTCGGACAAATGGATGGTGGATCGGCGGGAGATCGAGGCGGTTGTAGAGAATATGCCGCAGTTTTTAACCAAGGCGCGGCTGATCCCGAACTTTACCGATGGAAAACCGGACGGCTTTCGGATCTTCGCGATCGATCCCGGCTCCGTCTATTCCAAGATCGGCCTGGTCAATGGGGACATCCTCCAGCGGATCAACGGGGTCGAGATCAAGGATCCGGCGAACTTCGCGAGGGTCTTCCAGCAGCTGAAGGATGAGCGGGAGATCACGATCGACCTGGTCCGCAACAGCAAGAGAGAGACCTTTACCTATGAAATCCGATAGAGGAGAAACCTGAAGAGGCCGCTCGGCTCTCTGGCGATCTTGGCGGCGCTCTTGCTCTTCGTCTCCTCCCCGGCCGCCGCCGAAGAGCCGTTTCCACAGGTTGTCGAGCGCGGCACCGGCCGCCTGATCACGCTCGACTTCAACAATGTCGATCTCCCGCTTCTCGTGAAGTTCTTCTCCGAGTTGATGGGGAAAAATTTCGTGATCGACGAGAAGGTCAGAGGAAAGGTGACGATCTTCTCCCCCAAGAAGATCTCGGTGGACCACGCGTTCGAGGTCTTCGAGGCGGTGCTGGAATTAAAGGGATTTTCGATCGTCAAGGCAGGCGAGTTCTATCAGATCCTCCCGACCGCGGAGGTTCCCCCGGAGCGGAGCGTCTTCGTCTACAACCTGGAGAACGGCAACGTCGACGACGTGGCGAAGATTCTCCTCGGCCTGGTGACCCGCACCGCCACCGGTCCACGGCGGCCGCGCGCCGGCGAGATCGCCTCCGCCGTCCAGATCCTTGCGGACAAGCCGACCAACTCTCTGATCATCACCGCAACTACCGACGATTTCGAGATCATTAAAGGGGTCATCCGCCGCCTGGACGTGAAGCGCCGCCAGGTCTTCGTCGAAGCGGTCATCCTCGAGGTGTCGGTCGACAAGTTTAAGGAATTCGGAACCGACCTCGGCGCGGCCTTCGGCTACCAGAATCCCGGGAGGGATCTGACGGTCGTTGGGGCGTTCAACGCGACCGCTGCCGACTTCGCCGACGCCGGAAAATTCCTCAACCCGAACACGCCTGGAACGATCGGCCTCTCGACGTTCAATATCCGGGCAATCCTGCGGGCGCTGCAGTCCTCCACCGACGTGAACATCCTCTCGACCCCGCAGATCCTGACCTCCGACAATCAGAAAGCGGAGATCGTGGTGGCGCAGAATGTCCCCTTCCCCGGCTCGCAGACGCAGACCGCCGGCGGATTCCTTCAGACGACGGTTGAGCGAAAAGATGTCGGAATCATCCTGAGAATCACCCCCCAGGTTCTCGAAAACGATCTGATGAAACTCGACATCTATCAGGAGATCTCCTCGGTCGTCGATACCCCCCAGCAGGTCGGCGGCGTGGTCCTCGGGCCGACGACCAACAAGCGCTCCGCGAACACGACCGTGGTGGCGCGCAACGATCAGACCATCGTCATCGGCGGGCTGATCCGCGACAATGTCGTCCGCTCGCAGCGGAAGATTCCGCTTCTCGGGGATATCCCGCTCCTCGGCTGGCTCTTCAAGACGCAGTCCCGGAGGGTGGAGAAGACCAACCTCCTGATCTTCCTGACTCCGCATCTGATCTTCGGGGAGGAGGAGATGGAGGCGCTCAAGAAGAGACGGAGCGAGGAGATGGAGCGCTTTTTGGAGGAGAACCGGGTCGAGGATCGGGAGCGGAGGAGGGAGTTTCTCCACTCGATCGTCAATCCACCGAAAGCGGAATCGCGGTCGGACCTTAAAGAGGCGCCTGCGCCGGCTGCAAGTCCGGTCGCCGATCTTTCCGGGGCGCTTCCATGAGCGCGGTTAGAGACCCGCGCGGAATATCATGAGGCGGCCGCCGATCGGTGGGATCCTGACCGGCCGTTTCGGCGTTTTGCTGGAGCGCCTGGAGGAGGCCCTCTCGCAGCAGCGGGAAGCGCGTCGCGGAGGGAATGCCCAGCGGATCGGTGAGATTCTGGTGAAGAACGGCGCGGCGAGCCGGGAGATGGTCGCCAGGGCCCTTGCGGAGCAGTGGCGGCTCCCGTTTCTTGAGGATCTCCCCCTTGCCCGGGTCGATCCGACCCTTGCGGGCCGGGTCCCGATCGCCTTCGCGCGCAAACATCTCATTCTCCCCCTCTGGAAGGAGAACGGCGTGGTCGCGGTCGTTGCCGCCGATCCGCTCGACGTCTCGGCCCTGGACGACGTCCGTCTCCTCCTCTTGGCCCCGATTGTCCCGCAGATCGCCTCCCCTGAGGCGATCAACGAAGCGATCAACCGGATCTACGAGCGGGCGGCCGATTCCGCCGAGCAGGCGATTGAGGACCTCGGGGAACTCTCGCATCTTGCCGAAGAGGTGGGAGAGCCGGAGGATCTTCTGGGGGCGGCCGAGGAGGCGCCGGTGGTGCGGCTGGTCAACTCCATCCTCTTTCAGGCGGTCCAGCGCCGGGCCTCCGACATTCATTTTGAGCCGTTCGAGCGGGAGATGATCGTCCGCTACCGGATCGACGGGGTTCTCTACAACGTCCTGACCCCGCCGAAGCGGGTCGCCCCCGCCCTGATCTCGAGGGTGAAGATCATGGGGGGGATGAACATCGCGGAGAAGAGGCTCCCGCAGGATGGGCGGATCGGGTTGAAGGCGGGGGGGCGCGAGATCGATATCCGGGTCTCCGATGTCCCGACTGCGCACGGCGAGCGGCTGGTCTTGAGGCTCTTGGACAAGACCTCGATGCTCCTGAACCTGGAGGATATCGGCCTCTCGCCCGAGGATCTCGCCATGATGAACCGGCTGATCCGCCTGGCGCATGGAATCATCCTGGTGACCGGGCCGACCGGAAGCGGGAAGACGACGACCCTCTATGCGGCCCTCTCGAAGATCAACGCCCCCGACAAGAACATCATCACGATCGAGGACCCGATCGAATACCAGTTGAAGGGGGTGGGGCAGATCCAGGTGAATCCGAAGATCGACCTCACGTTCGGAAAGGGCTTGCGCTCGATCCTCCGGCAGGACCCCGATATCATCATGGTCGGCGAGATCAGGGACACCGAGACCGCGGAGATTGCCATCCACGCCTCGCTCACCGGCCACCTCGTCTTCTCCACGCTCCACACCAACGACGCCGCAGGGGCGATCACCCGTCTTGTCGACATGGGGATCGAGCCGTTTCTGGTCTCCTCGTCGATCGTCGCGATTGTTGCGCAGCGGCTGGTCCGCCTGGTCTGCTCCTCCTGCCGCGTCGCGTATCAGCCGACCTCCGAGGAGGTGGCCAAGCTCGGGCCGCTTCCTCGTTCGATTCCGGCTGGAGGGCCGCTCCGCTTCTTTCGGGGGAAGGGATGCGCCGACTGCATGATGACCGGCTATTGGGGGCGGACCGGGATCTACGAGATCCTGTTAATCAACGATGAGATCCGGAACCTGATCCTCTCGAAGGTTGATTCCGCCACGATCAAAAACCGGGCGATCGGAAAGGGGATGGCGACCCTTCGGCAGGACGGGGCGCGCAATGTGGCCGCGGGAGTGACGACGACGGAAGAGGCCCTGCGGGTCACCCAGGAAGAGATCTTCGGCTAGCCGTAGTTAATCCGTGCCGGTCTTTGAGTACAGAGGCCTTTCGGCCGAGGGGAAGACGGTGACCGGCGTGATCGACGCGGAGAGCCCGAAAGTCGCCCGGGCCAAACTCCGCCGCACCGGGGTCTTTCCGATCGAAGTCGTTCAGCCGGCCGCACAGGCCCCTTCGGAGATTCCTACCCCCGCGAAGGGGGGCGTTTTTCGGCTGGGGTCCGGCGTCCGCCGAGCCGAGATCGCAGGATTCACCCGGCAACTCTCCACCCTCATATCCGCGGGTCTCCCACTGATGGAGGTCCTTTCCGCCCTGCTTGAACAGGCGGAAAACACGGAGCTGAGAAAGGTCCTCGGGGCGATCCGCGAGTCGGTCCGGGGGGGCGCGTCGCTGGCCGATGCCCTTGAGGGGTTCCCGAGGGAGTTTTCGGATCTCTACCGGCAGATGGTGCGGGCCGGCGAGGCGAGCGGCACGCTCGATGCGATCCTTCTGAGACTGGCCGACTATCTCGACAACCAGTTGCGCCTGCGCAATCGGGTCCTCTCCACCCTGGCATATCCTCTCTTGATGCTCCTCGTCTCCCTCTCGATTCTTGTTTTTCTGATCGCCTTCGTGATCCCGAAGGTGACGACGGTCTTCACCGGTCTGGGCCGCGCCCTTCCCCTTCCGACCCGGCTGTTGATCGGCCTCTCCGACGCGATTCGGTTCTGGGGCTGGCTGGCGATTCCCGCCGTTGCGGCCGCCGGTTGGTGGATTCGCAAAAAGATCACGACGCCCCAGGGACGCGAGAGATTCGATCGGCGCCTCCTCAATCTCCCGCTGGTCGGTCGCCTGTTCAAGATGACCGCGGTCGCGCGGTTTGCGCGGACGTTGGCGACCCTCCTTGCCAGCGGGATACCGCTCCTCTCTGCGGTGAAGATCGCGCGGGACGTGGTCGGCAATCGCGCTCTGGCGCGTGCGCTCGACGAGAGCGCGGCGGCCATTCGCGAGGGGGAGAGCGTCGCCGAGCCGCTGCGGCGCAGCGGCCTCTTCCCCCCCCTCTTGACGCACATGATCGCCGTCGGCGAGGCGAGCGGGGAGCTTGAAGGGATGCTCTCCAAAGTCGCCGAGGCGTACGATGCCGAAGTGGAGACGGTCGTCTCGACCTTGACCTCTCTCCTTGGTCCTGTAATCATCCTCTTCATGGGGGTTGTCGTCCTGTTCATCGTCCTTGCGATCCTTCTGCCGATCTTCGAGATCAGTCAGATCGTCCGGTGAGAATCCGCTCCCCTTCCGGCTTTACGCTGATCGAAATCATGGTCGTGATTACGATTCTGGCGATCCTTGCCGTCCTGGTCGTTCCGAAGATCGTCGGCCGTACGGATGAGGCGCGGAAGATCGCCGCGGCGATGCAGATCAAGAACGTGGAAGGGGCGCTCCATCTCTTTAAGATCGACAACGGCTTCTACCCCTCCACCGAGCAGGGGCTCGAGGCGCTGGTGGAAAAACCGACGATTGGCGAGATTCCGAAGAACTGGCGCGAGGGGGGATATCTCTCTCGGGTTCCGAAGGATTCATGGGGGAACCTGCTGGTCTACATCAGTCCGGGTCTGCATGGGGAGTATGATCTGATCTCTTACGGCAGCGACGGCGTGCCGGGGGGAGAGGGGCGCGCGGCCGACATCGAGTCGTGGAGCATCGAGTAAGCCCGCGGATGGGGCGCCCCGCCTCGGCCGGCCGCGCGCTTCATCGAGGCTTCACCCTCATTGAACTCCTGGTCGTCCTTTTTCTGATCACCCTCCTTCTCGGGCTGACCCTTCCAAAGGTCTCGGCGCTCCTCGGCGACGACCTCTCTTGGCAGGCGAGGCGTCTTGCTGCGGTCCTCCGCTCCTACGCCGACGAGGCGGGGGCGAGCAAAAAGGTTTTTCGGATGGCGATCGACCTGCGGGAGGGACGGTACGCGGGCGCGGTCCTGGAGGGGGCCGAGTTCGTCCCCTCCCGCACGACGGCGACTCCCGGAGGAAATCTCCCCCGCGGGGTCCTCTTTGAGGATGTCGTGACGCTTAGGCAGGGGAAGCAGCAGGAGGGGGAGGCGCTGATCCATTTCTTTCCGTTCGAATCGGAGGCGGCCACAATCCATCTGAGAGCGGGGGAGCGCCGTCTGACGCTCCGACTCGACCCGTACGGCGGCGTGAAGATCGAGGAGGGCTACATCGATTTCTCGTAAAGCAGGCTTCAGCCTGATCGAGGTGATGGTCGCTCTCGCCGTCGTCGCGATCTCTTTTACGGTCCTCCTTTCGCTGAGAAATCGGGACATCTCCCTCTCGGGATATGCGCGCAGGATGACCGAGGCGACCCTCCTTGCCCGCGAAAAGATGACGGAGGCCGAGATGGCCGGTTTTCCCGAGATGGGGGAGAGCTCGGGCGAGTTTTCGGCGGCGCCCACTTCCGCCACGTATCGATGGGTTCAAACCGTCGTCCCCACGCCGTTTGATTTCATCCGGGAGGTGAAGGTTGCCGTACTCTGGGAGGAGCGGGAGCGGGTTGAACTGACCACCTACCTCTTCCGTTCAAGATGAACATCGGATCGGACCGGAAAGGCTTTACGCTCATCGAGATTCTGATCGCCTTTTCCATTCTGGCGATCCTCTTTTCTATCCTCTATGGGACATTCGACGCCACCGCCAAAAGCAGCCGGAGGCTCTCCGACGAGGCGCAGGTCTATCGCCAGATCCGGGGGACCATCGCCCGATTCCAGCGGGAGATCGCCTCGGCCTACTGGCCGGCCGATTCCAAAAATCAGCCCCTTTTTGTGGGAGTGGACGGATCGGACGAGCGGGAACCGGTCGACAGCCTTAGCTTCGCTACCCTGGCGCACGGCCGCTATCTCCCCGAGAGTTCCGAGTCGGAGATCGCGCGCGTCACATATTCCCTTGAAAAGGGGGAGGGGGATTATCGCCTGGTCCACAGCGAACAGACCGAGGCCCGGACGATGACCTTTGTGGCGATCGAGAGGGTGGTCGGGCTGAACATCCGCTATTTTGATGGGAAGGAGTGGAGGGAGGGATGGGTCGGGGAGAGCGAGAGGCGGCTTCCGGCCGCCGTGGCAGCCCAGTTGCGGGTCCGTGTCGGCGGGGAGACGCGGAGCTTTCTTGCGGTCAGCGAGATTCCGGTCGGGAGGGAGCGATAAATTTCCCGCCTCGCGGTCCGGCTCGGATATCTCTGTTATGCGCTGCTGATGCTTCTGATCTTTCTCTATCTGACCTTCCCTTACGAACTCCTCGAGCGCCGGATCCTCTCCCATTTCGAAAGGAGGGGGATCAGGGTGGAGCGGGAGCGGAGGCAGGTCCGGTTTCCGCTGATCTTTTTCTGGGAGGGGGTAAAGATTAAGGCGGGCGAGGGCCCCCAAATAACGCTTCAGTCGGTCCGCGGCGAGGTGAACCCATTCTCGCTTTTCGCCCGGCGGGCCGACGTCGATCTTGCCCTCGCGGCGGCCGGCGGTTTTTCCCGCGGCGTTCTTCGGGTCGATTTCGGCGTCCCGCCGGCGGGCCGCTTCTTCGTCCGCGAGAGCATGGAGGGGATCGAACTTCTCCAGTTGCCCTTGGCCGGGATCTCAGGAAAGGTCCGCGGCACCATCGAGGGGGAATGGATTGAAGATATTCTCAAAGGGAGCGGCTCGGTCGGTCTTGACCTGCGGAGTCTCTTGATCCCACCGATCGGCCCCTTTCCTCAGTTTCGGTTCGACTCCGCGGCGCTGAAGGTCCGGTGGAAGGGTGGAGTGGCGACAATTGACGAGCTCAGCGGGACCGGGGAGGAGGGGCAAGTCAGCGGGAGCGGAACAGCGCTGCTGCGGGACCCGTACCGGGAGACGATTTTGAATCTCTCCCTCAAGGTGGTCCCGCGCGAGCCTCTGAGGCGGATGATCGAGCCCTTTTTCCCAAAAAATCCGGGCGAGGCGTATCAGGTGGCGTTGACCGGCACGATCGGGCGGCCGAGCCTGAGTATCGACGGGACCCTCCTCTTTTAGGAGAGCGATTTGGCAAAACCGGCGCGCGGCGTACTTGGAATCGACATCGGAGAGCGGGAGGTCCGGGTGGTCCGCACAGCCACCGGCCTTCGGACGCGCAGGGTTCTCGAGCGCCACTCCGAAGCGATCCCCGACGGGCCTCCCCAGACGCGGAGCGCTCGGGTCGCCGAGGCCCTGGCGCGGCTGGATCTCTCCGGGGAGGAGGTTGTTGCGGCGCTGGACGCCCAAGACGTCTCCCTCCGCCGCCTCTTTCTCCCTTTCACCGAGGCGAGAAAGATCGATCAGGTGATCGGATCCGAGATGGAGGCGGAGGTCCCGTTCGATCTGGAGCGGATGTTGATCGACTATCAGATCGTCGAGAAGAGCGCATCAGGAACGACCCTCCTCGCGGTGGCGGCGCTTAAGGAATCGATTGCCCGGCTCTTGGAAGATCTCCGCGCCGCGGGGGTTGACCCGACGGCTCTGGATGTCGATCTTTTCGCTCTCTTTACCTTCTACGCTCATTTTCTTTCGGATCTCCCCGAGGCCAAGAACCTCCTGCTGGTGGATCTGGACGGTCGCCGGGCGCGCGGAATCGTTGTCCGGGACGGCGGCCTTCTCGCCGCGAGGACGGTGTCGCGCTCCGATGGATCGGATGACCTCTGGGTTCTGGAATTTGAAAAGATGCTGAAGACGATCGACCTTTCGGAGGGGGAGGAGATCCATCTCTACGCATGCGGGGAGGGGGCCGATCCGGAAGCGCTCTCCTCCACCCTCTCTCTCCCTCTTCTCAGCCCCAGAGGTAAAACCTCTGGGGACCCCGGTCTGACCGGCGTGGAGTCGCCCGGTCCCTATGCCGTTGCGATCGGGCTTGCTTTGAAGAGGGCTGCGGCGCGGGGATCGCGGATCAACTTCCGGAAGGGTCCTTTCGTCTATGGGAGGGTGGTTGCGGCCCGCCGGACCCAGATTGTCACAATTGCGTCGCTCCTAATTTTTCTGGCGCTCCTTTCGGTCGGGAATCTCTATCTGCGATATTCGATGAAGAGGGGACGACTCTCCGAGCTGAAAGGAGAGATCCGCTCCCTCTTTGTGCAGACCTTTCCGCAGATTAAGCCGGGCGATGCGACGATCATCGCGCAGGCCCAAAGCCAGATCGCCGAGATGCAGCGGCGCCGGGAGTTTCTCGGGATCGAGGAGGCGAGCCCGTTGGTGATCCTCAAAGAGATCACGACGTCGATCCCGCCCGAGGTTGCGATCGACGTCTCCGATCTCTTGATCGACGGGAACCGGGTCCGGATCGAGGCCCGGACAGACTCTTTTGAGTCGGCCGACCGGATCAAGGGGGCCCTGGCGAAAAATGCCGCCTTCGCCGACACCTCTGTCGGCGACGCCAAGTTGACCGCCGACGGCGCGCACGTCTCGTTTCGGATCAGCGCGGCGCGAAAGGGGGCCGGGTGATCCGGCGCTACCTCTATCGTCTCACGCGGCGGGAGCGGACCGTCCTGGCGACCGGGGCGGCCATACTTGCCGCGCTCCTTTTCTGGGGGCTTCTGATCGATCCGATGGCGGCTTCGATCCGCCGGATGGACCGGGAGATCCCGAAAAAAGAGAAGGAATTAAAAGAACTGACCGATCTTCGCGCGCAGTACTTAAAAGGGGCGGAGGAGCTCCGTGTGATGGAGGCGAGGCTCGGGGCCGCGGAATTCTCTCCCCTTTCGTTTATCGAAGAGACGGCGGCGAGGCATCAGATCAAGCAGAATATTGCCTATATCCGCCCCCTTTCCCCTCAGAGGAAGGAGCCGTACCGGGAGGATCCGATCGAGGTGAAAGCGGAAAATGTCACGCTTGAGCGGCTGGTCGGGTTGCTCGCCGATCTGGAAAAGGGAAATCTTCTGAAGGTGAGGCGGCTGGCGCTGCGGACCCGCTTCGCCGACCCGAGTTTTCTCGATGCGACCTTCAGCGTCTCGACGTTTGCGCGCGCGGCGAGCCCTTAAAAATGGCGATCTATTCGCTGCGGCGCCACTCGGCGCTGATCGGAGGGAGTCCCGGCCAGAAATCGGCGCTGTCCTGGCAGCCGGAAACGATCTGATGACACCCGTTCTGGAATTTTCCATCCCTGGATGTCGCGGTCGCGGCAATGAGGTTGAATCGCCCTTGATCCGGGTCCCCGGCGTCGGCGGTTTCATCCCAGAAGAATTCCTTGGTGATCAGAAAGGTGAGGGTCAGAACGCTCCCCTCCTTCTGGTTGGGTTGCACCTCCAGAGGATTGGCAAGGGGAAAATCGGCGGTGAAGGTACTTGTGATCGCTCCGCCGGAAAAAAGCCGCGAGGGGACCTGAGCGGGGTCGCTCGGGCGGGTCGCCTGGACCGCGCCGGGAAGGGTGCTCCGGGAGAGCCAGCCGAAGGTCGCCGCCCCATCCGGGCGGAAGAGGATGTCTCCCGCCTGGATCGTCTGCTCGCTGATCGATCGGTCGAGGATGCTTGCAAAGTACGAGCGAAAGGGCCGGTCGGAGCAGGGGGTTGGGGAGAGGCTGCAGACCGGAACCGTCATCTCATAAAAGAGAATCTCCAGCTGGACGCGGATGAATTTCCCCGCCGGAGGAGCGACGTCGCTCGTCGCGACCTCGAGAGGATCGGCCGGAGGGAGCGGTACGTCCGAGATGAAAGCCGAGGCGAAGTCGTTCCGATCGAAGATGGAGAAGACGGGCGTGGTCTGATCCTGCGCCACCAGTTTCGCGCTCTTGATCCCGATTCGGAATGCACTCGGGGTGTTGAAAAAATCGGGCCAGTCGGTGACAGAGGAGGGGGGAGGGGTCGTGGAGCCGTCCCCGAAGGTCGGGGTGAAGTTCTCGGTTGAGGCGATCGCCTTCAGCGTGATGAGCCCCTCTCGTTTGCCGCCGCAAGAGAGGAGAAGGAGCGAAAGGAGAAGGAGGAGCCGCTGGGGCATGCACCCAATATAACCGATTGCCGATCCGCACTCCAGGGGGGCAGAGGGGTCGCGCTGATCATCACTCTGCTGATCGTCGTCCTTCTCTCGGTCGTCGTCCTCGAGTTTGACTTCGCGACCCGCTCCGAACTCCGCTCGGCCGCCTATTT
>CAZSHZ010000123.1:0-5730 GCA_964606955.1 uncultured Nitrospirota bacterium | reverse complement strand
CCGCCGCCCGCCGAGGCGCTCACGCAATCAATCTGTCCCGGTTCTTAATGAAAGCCATGGTCAAGAAAATAGCGTCTGTCCCTATTTGTATTTCCTCAACGGAGCCAGTTTTCGATCGAAAGCCCCGGAATCTGCGAGAAGTGGCGGGTATTGCCGGTCACCAGGGTCAGTTGCCGGATCAAGGCGATGGAGGCGATACGAAGGTCCGGCTCAGAAACCGGCGTCCCGGCCCGCTCCAACCGGGCGCGCAACGGTCCATAGGCGCGGGCGGCCGCTTCGTCAAACGGCAGGATCGTAATATTCGGCCAGACCAGACGGTCAAGCTTCTCCAGAAAAAAATCCGGGCGCGTGCTTCGATAAGCGCCGTAGATCATCTCGCCCACCGTGATCGCGGAGGTAAACTGCTGATCGGAATGAACAGCCGCCACTTTCTTGATCAGCCCGGGAGGCGGGTTCTTGATCAGAAGATGGCTGATCGTGTCGGTGTCGAACAGATACACTAACGAAGCCTTGGGACCCTTCGGCCTTTCGATCTTCGGCGCGCGGAATAAAGATCGGCAATAAACTTATCGAGCCGCGGATAGTCTTCCCAGGCCCCGATGGCGGCCAGAAGCCCCCGTTTCCCGTTCCTCTCGGGCAACGCCTCGATCCGCCTTAGCTCCTCCACATTCACCAGGGCCGCGACCGCCTTTCCCCTTCGCTCGATAATGTACCGCTCCTTCTGAAGCGCCACCCGGCTCGTCAGCTCCGAGAAGTCCCGCTTCGCCTCCGCCACGCTTACCTTTTTTGCCACGGCCGTACCCCTTTCTGTCATTTTGACATAATGACATTTAATCTTAAAACCGCTCTTTGTCAACCCTCATGCCCGCAGCCGCATCCGTGATGGCCCCACCGCTCCAATGTTCCATGGCTCCAGCCCTCGTCGCCCCCGCGCGCGAGGCCGGAGCGGAGCGTAAATTTTTCCAGATCCTTCCCGGCCTGTGTCAAACTCAGCGACCGCGTGAATGATGCATATGAACGAACTTCCAGCCGTTTTTGTACCGGCACAACACACACGACCGGCGGCTGACGGCGCCCGCGGAATACCCGCGGCCCCGCGATGAGTCAAGTATAAGTCAAGTGATCGGTCAAGCCGGGGGGCTTATCGCACAAGCGGCAGGGCGCGGAGAAAGTCTTCCCAGAGCGCGTGCCTTTGGGAGGAGCCGGCAGAGGCGTACCGCTCGATGACCTTTTTGAGATGGTCGAACGCGGACCGGTAGTCATACCCGCCGGCCGCATGCATCATGATGACGGACCGTCTCTTGTAATGATCCAGCATATCGGCCAGCGGCATTTTGAAATTTAAGATCGTCTCTTGAAACAGCGGGATCGCGGCGGTCTTCCGGTTCTGAAGATCGATGCGGACCACCTCCGTAAAGAAGTAACAGTGACGCGCCTCATCCTGGGCAAGCTTCAAAAGGATCTCCTTGAGGAGAGGATCTGCGATCGCGCTGCGGAGGCTCATGTAGAAAATCTGCGTGGCCTTCTCCTGCAGGAGGGTGTAGGTGAAGAGTTGAAAGTGGTCGTCGTGGGGAGCCCGGTAGGGCTTTCTCCCCTCCCGAAACATCTCTCCCTGGAGCTCCTCCCTGCTTACTTGTCCCGTTTTTTCCAGATAGAGTTCAAGAACGTGGGCGTGCCGGTCTTCCTCGGCGCACCACCGGAAGATGAAGTGACTCATCTCTCGATTCCAGCTGAATTGTTCCGGAGAAATCGATTCGTCCACCGGAAAAATCCTAAAGTACTCCGACGCATAGCCCGGAATATGATCTTCCACCAAAAAAGCGGTTTTCACCGCCTCGAGTTGGTGAGGGGTGAGCTGGAAGGGGTGAGCCCTCTCTGCGAGGGAATCAAAGTGGCCGAAACGATCCCAAACACTCAGGTCGGACTGCCGAAGGTAATCCTGGATCAGGCCCTTTAATACCTGTAACTGACTTCCCATAATCCTCCGCTGGAGAGCCATTCTATCACAGATACTTGCCTTTGATGTAAAATATCGCGCCAGATGTCCGACGAGGTCTCGAAATCCGACGAGGAGTGGAAGAAGGAACTGACCCCGGAGCAGTTCGCGGTCTGCCGGCAGAAGGGGACCGAGCGCCCGTTCACCGGCGAGTACAACGATCTTGAAGAGGAGGGGATCTACCGCTGCGTCTGCTGCGGAAACGAACTCTTCCGCTCTGAGACGAAGTTCCACTCGGGGACCGGCTGGCCGAGTTTCTTTGCGCCGGCCGCGTCCGAGAAGATCAAGACGGAGGCCGACGACAGCCATTTCATGCCGCGGACCGAGATCCTCTGCGGCCGGTGCGACGCGCATCTCGGCCATGTCTTTGACGACGGGCCGCAGCCGACAGGCCTCCGCTACTGCATCAACTCCGTCGCGTTAAAATTCGAAAAAAAAGGTAAATGACAAGCGGCGTCGAGGTGCTCCGGTGGCCGCATCCGCGGCCGCTGCCGGAGGAGGAGATCGTCAGATTTTTTGCCGCTCGAGGGATGGAACAGACCCGCTGGTCGAACGGGCCAGGCGAGATCTATGGCGTCCACTCCCACCCCTACCGGAAGATCCTCTTCTGCCTTTCCGGAGAAATCACGTTTCATCTTCCGGAAACGAATGAGAATATCGCACTTGGCCCCGGCGACAGGCTCATCATTCCGGCCAGCGTCCACCACAGCGCAACCGTCGGTCCCGACGGCGTGGCCTGTATCGAGGCGGGAGAATAGCGCCCGGGGGGATGGCTCCGCTTCCTTAGACGCCGAGCGCCTTGGCCGCCCTCCCGAGGTCTTTCGGCTTGACCCAGATGATCGCCGCATAGCGCCCCTCTCCGGCGCAGACCGCCTGAGCCGCGGTCACGCTGATTTTCGCACGCGCAAGTTTTGAGACCGCCCCCGCGACGGCCCCGACCCGATCCATCCCCTGAACAAAAAAGCCGATCTTTCTCGCGCTCAGTTTCACGCCGGCCCTCTTCGCGGCCGCTTTGAACGCGGCGGGATCTTCCGGGACGAAATCGAGCTGTGCCTTCCGGCCGGCCGGAAAGCCGGTGAAGGCGAGGAGGTTTACCCCGGCGTCGGCGAGCGCGGCTAAGACGCGCGCCCCCTCCCCCGACCTGTCTGGAACCTGCGTGTAGTAATACTCCACCTTTCGGATCTCATCCATGGCGCATCTCCTTATATTGTTATGCTTCCGGTCGAAAGAGCGCGGAGCCGTGGTGGTGGACCATCAGCCAGCGACCCTCCCTCCGCTCGAAAACGTTCGTCGCCAGCACCGCGACGCGCTGTGCCCCTTCCTCGACGGCCTGCTCGATCTCCTCCGTGCAGAGCACCCAGCCGACCTCCCCAGTGGCAGAGACGCGCCGGTTGGTAATCGAAAATTTCATCGACCGGGTGTTGTTGAAGATCCGCACCCAACTGTCGCGGACGGCGCGCCATCCGCTCAAAACGTCCCACCCGGGATGGACGCAGAGCACCGATTCATCGCGCGCCCAGACCTCATCCATCCGCCTGATGTCGAGACTCTCAAAGGCACGATAAAAGCCTTCGTTGGCGGCGGTAACCTCAAGCTCGGCGTCGGTCAAGGAGGCCGGCCGCTCAATCAGTTCGATCTCGTATCTATCCGGCGCGTCGATGAAACAGAATCGGCTCCCGGAAGAGGTCACGGTCGGCCCATCTGTGATCGGAATCCCCTTCTCTTTTAAGAGGGCCATCGTCCGGTCAAGGTCCTCGACTTCGAACGCGAGATGGACCAGGTCCTCCGGCATCTGCACCGGCCCGCTCGCCGGGAATGCGCAGAGTTCGATTAACTCCTCACTTCTCGGGACCTTCAGGAATGCCAGATCGGAGCCGCGCGGCGAGCGCTTCCGCTCCATGACTTCAAGCCCAAGGAGGTCATGATAGAAGCGGAGGGTCGCATCCATGTCGCTGACGCGCATCCGCGTATGGAGAAGTTTCTTGATCATCGGTCGGATCGGCGATACGATCTCTAGCATGCCTGAATCAGTCCGGTCAAACTTAGAGAAGAGATGGGACCCACCGGAAAATCCCTCCGGTGGGAGGACCCTCATCGTGGACGGCGCCAACGCCCAGTGCTATCCGACGCCGAGCGCGGCGCTCAAGGAGGCGCGCGCGGAGGACCAGATCTTCCTCCTCCCGGGAACCTACGAAGACAAGATTTTTATCCGGAATCTCCCGATTCGGATGATCGGGGTGGGCCGGGATCTCGTTCAGATCTTCAGCCGCCGGGGCGGTCCGCTCTATCTCCAGCGGGTCCCGGGAGGATTGATCAGCGGGATCAGTTTTAGGTACGTCGGGAGCGGTCCGCACTCGGCGATCAACATGTTCGACTCCTCCTGCACGATCTCGGGCTGCCGGATCTCGGAAGGGGTCCTTTCAGGGATCGTGGTCTACGGGCCCGAATGCCGCGCAACCCTCACGCAGAACGAGGTCTGCTACAACCGAGAGTCGGGGATCTTCGTCTTCTCCGGCGCGCGCCCCTATGTCGCCAAGAACGTCTGTTTCGCCAATCACCACTTCGGGGTCGCGGTGCGCGATCGCGCGACACGTCCCGATCTGGTGCGGAACATCTGCCGGGAGAACATGCTGAGCGGAATGGTGATGTTCCAGGAGGCCGAGGCGATGATTCTGGAGAACGTCTGCCGGGACAATCAGCATTGGGGCTTGGTGATCACTCCCGAGTGCCGGACCTCGCCTGAACTGGACGAACTGGTCGGCGCCAACACCTTTATGCCGAACCCGCGCGGCGCGTTGACGGTCACCGAGGATCCGCTCGCCCCGATCAGCCACTAGCCGGCGCGCGAGGCTTACTGCTCGATCTTCAGACCGTGCCCCTGCCACTCATCGAAGCCCCCCTCCAGTTCCATCACCGGGTAGCCTATCTGCGCAAATTTGAGGGCTGCGGTGGCAGCCAGGTGACAGACCTGCGAATAGCAGTAGAGGACGTTCGTTTTGTCCTTGGTCAGACCCTGCGGTCGATCCCACTCGGTTTTGGGAATGTTGATCGCTCCGGGGAGATGCCCTTTCTTGTAATCCTCAGAGGCCCGGACGTCGATGACGGTGACCTCTCCTTTTTCAATCATCCGGTTCAACTCCACGGGACCGGTGGTGAACGCCATCTTCGCCTCGAAGTAGTGCTTCGCTCTTGCCGGATCAATCGTCTTCCTCTGGACAGCCATCTCTTCTCCTCCTTATCCCTATCTTTAAGTTAAACTTCAGGCTCGGCCGGATGCAACAGGGTTCATGTCATCTCCCAGATTAGGACCTCCGCGCCTTCTTTAGCATCGGCGGTCAGCGTCGGCGTTCCGGCCGCGGAGAGCCGGACGGCGTCGCCGGCGGCCAACCGCCCCGCCCCCAAAATGGGGCGGAGATCCGCAGCCCCCTTGGCGATGAAAAGATGGGCGAACCGGGACTCCGGCAGCCGCACCGACTCCCCCGGTTTCAGCCTCCCCCCCCAGAGCACGGCGCCCTTCTGGCGGATCGAGATCGCGGCGTTATGCCCGCGGCCCGAGGCGATCGGGACCAGGCCGCCTCGCTCGAGCTGCGCATTGATATCCAACTGCTCATAGCCCGGATCGATCCGCTCCGTATCCGGCAAAACCCACATCTGGACCAGGTGTACGGGCTGTCCCCGGCCGGGATTCATCTCCGAATGCCAGATACCGGTCCCGGCGCTCATCCGCTGCGCCA
>CAZSHZ010000122.1:0-14354 GCA_964606955.1 uncultured Nitrospirota bacterium | reverse complement strand
ACTTTATGATGTTGCTGATGACGCCGGCGCCGACGGTTCTTCCCCCCTCCCGCACCGCAAATCTGAGCCCTTCCTGCATCGCAATGGGGGTAATCAGCTCCACCTCGATCGTCACATTGTCCCCGGGCATCACCATCTGCACCCCCTCAGGCAACTTCGCCACCCCCGTCACATCCGTCGTCCGAAAGTAAAACTGCGGCCGATACCCGTTGAAAAACGGCGTATGCCGCCCCCCCTCCTCCTTCGTCAACACATAGATCTCCGCAGAGAAATGCGTATGCCCGGTGATCGCGCCGGGCTTGGAGAGCACCATCCCACGCTCCACCTCCTCCTTCTTCGTCCCTCGCAACAACACCCCAATGTTGTCCCCCGCCTCCCCCTGATCGAGGATCTTCCGAAACATCTCCACCCCGGTCACCACCGTCTTTTGCGTCGGCCGAATCCCCACAATCTCGATCTCCTCCCCGATCCTCACGACCCCCTTCTCCACCCGCCCCGTCACCACCGTCCCGCGCCCCGCAATCGAAAACACATCCTCAATCGGCATCAAAAACGGCTTCTCCACCTCCCGCTTCGGCGTCGGAATATACGTATCCACCGCCTCCATCAACTTCACAATGCTCTTCTCCCCTAACTCGGAAGCATCCCCCTCTAGCGCCTTGAGCGCCGACCCCACCACCACCGGGATCTCATCCCCCGGAAACTGGTACTTCTTTAAGAGATCCCGAACCTCCAACTCCACCAAATCCAATAACTCCTTGTCGTCCACCTGATCCGCCTTGTTCAAATACACCACGACATACGGGACCCCTACCTGACGCGCCAAAAGAATATGCTCGCGGGTCTGCGGCATCGGCCCGTCCGCCGCCGACACCACCAAAATCGCCCCATCCATCTGCGCCGCCCCCGTAATCATGTTCTTCACATAATCCGCATGCCCAGGACAGTCCACATGCGCATAATGCCGCGCAGACGTCTGATACTCCACATGCGCGATCGCGATCGTTATCCCCCGCTCCTTCTCCTCCGGCGCCTTGTCAATCTGATCATACGCCATATACTCCGCCATCTTCTTCGCCGCCAACACCTTCGTAATCGCACTCGTCAACGTCGTCTTCCCATGATCCACATGCCCTATCGTCCCCACATTCACATGCGGCTTCGTCCGCTCAAACTTCACCTTCGCCATAACCGCTCCTTAGGGGTGGATGTCCGACGCCGAGGTCCCCTGCACCTTCGCGACGACCTCGTCGGAAATATTCTTCGGGACCATCTCGTATCGGGAAAACTGCATCGTAAAGACCCCACGCCCCTGGGTTCTGGAACGGAGGTCGGTGGCGTAGCCGAACATCTCGGACAACGGGACCTCTGCGGAAATGACCTGTGCCCCAGCGCGTATCCGCATCCCTTGAATCTTCCCCCGCCGCGCGTTCAAATCGCCGATGACGTCGCCCATGTACTCCTCCGGAACGATGGCTTCAAGATCCATGACCGGCTCCAAAAGGACCGGATGGGAACGACGCAACGCCTCCTTGAACCCGATGGAGGCGGCGATCTTAAAGGCGATTTCGGAGGAGTCCACGTCATGATAGGAACCGTCGAAAAGGGTGACCTTGATATCCACCATCGGATATCCCGCGAGGATCCCCGTCTCCATCGCCTCTCTGATCCCTTTCTCGACCGCAGGGATATACTCGCGCGGGATCGCCCCGCCGACGATCTTGTTTGCAAATTCAAATCCTTTCGACGGCTCGACCGAGAGCCAGACGTGGCCGTACTGTCCCCGCCCTCCGGTCTGCCGGATATATTTCCCTTCCGCCTCCGCCTTGCTCCGAATCGTCTCGCGATACGCGACCTGCGGTTTGCCGACATTCGCGTCCACCTTGAACTCGCGCAAGAGACGATCGACGATGATCTCGAGATGAAGCTCTCCCATTCCGGAGATGATGGTCTGTCCGGTTTCCTCGTCCGTCGACACCCGAAGGCTGGGATCCTCTTGCGACAACTTCTGCAGCGAAAACCCCATCTTCTCCTGGTCCGCCTTTGTCTTCGGCTCAATCGCCATCGAGATGACCGGCTCGGGAAATTTTATCACCTCAAGAAGGATCAATCGGCTCTCGTCGCAGAGTGTGTCTCCCGTTGCCGAGCTTTTGAGCCCAACGGCGGCCGCGATGTCCCCTGCGTAGACCTCCTTGATCTCCTCGCGCTTGTTGGCATGCATCTTCAAAAGACGCCCAATTCGCTCCTTCGTCCCTTTGGTCGAATTATAGATGTAGGAACCGGAGCGCAGGATGCCGGAGTAGACCCGAAAATAGGTCAACTGGCCGACAAAGGGATCCGACATGATCTTAAATGCAAGAGCCGCAAAGGGGGTGTCGTCCGAAACGGGAGAGATCATCTCCTTTCCGCTTTCCGGATCGATTCCTTTCGCCGGCGGGAGATCGCTCGGAGCAGGAAGGTAATCGAGGATGGCGTCCAGCAGTAACTGCACCCCTTTATTCCGGAAGGCGGCGCCGCAGACCACCGGGACCAGTTTCATGGCGAGTGTTCCTTTCCTGAGAGCGGCTTTAATTTCAGGGGGGGAGATCTCTTGACCGTTCAGATACTTCTCCATCACGGTCTCATCCATATCCGCGCAGGCCTCGATCATCTTCTCCCGCCACTGGCGGGCAAGATCGACCAGATCGGCCGGAATCTCATCCACGATATACTTCGCGCCCAAGGTCTCGTCATCGAAGAGGAGCGCCTTCATCTCGACGAGATCGATCGGCCCTCGAAAACCGCTCTCCTTCCCAATCGGGATCTGCACGGGAACCGGACGCGCGCCCAGACGATGGACAACGGACCGCACGCTCTCATAGAAATCGGCGCCCGTCCGGTCCATCTTGTTCATAAACGCGATCCGGGGGACGCCGTAGCGGTCCGCCTGCCGCCAGACCGTCTCTGACTGCGGCTCGACGCCCTGGACGGAATCGAACACGGCCACGGCCCCATCCAGCACCCGAAGGGAGCGCTCCACCTCGATCGTAAAATCGACATGGCCGGGCGTGTCAATAATATTGATCCGATGATCCTTCCAGAAGCAGGTCGTGGCCGCCGAGGTGATCGTGATCCCCCGCTCCTTCTCCTGTTCCATCCAATCCATTGTGGCGGTCCCTTCATCGACCTCGCCGATCCGGTGCGTAATCCCGGTGTAGTACAGGATCCGCTCGGTGGTCGTCGTCTTCCCAGCGTCGATGTGCGCCATGACTCCGATATTCCGGGTCTTCTCTAAAGAATGCTGTCTCGCCATATTTTCCAATCAACCCAAAAAAACGCCGGCGCAAGAACTCCGCCGGCGATCTTCTCGCTCGTTACCAGCGATAATGGGCAAAGGCCTTATTGGCCTCGGCCATCTTATGCGTATCCTCCTTTTTCTTCACCGCGCCGCCCGTATTGTTTGAGGCATCCATCAACTCAGCGGCCAGTTTCTCTTCCATGCTTTTTCCCGGCCGCTGCGCGGCATACTGCACGAGCCACCGGAACGCCAGCGACACCCTCCGCGTCGGGCGGACGTCGACCGGAACCTGGTACGACGCGCCCCCGACCCGCCGCGACTTCACCTCGACGAGCGGCCGGACGTTCTCCACGGCCTGCTTGAAAACCTTCAATGGATCGTTTCCCGTCCGCTTCTGCACCAGATCAAAAGCATCGTACGTGATTCTCTCGGCAACGCCTTTCTTCCCGCGCCGCATGATCACATTGATCAACCTGGAAACCAGCCGATCTCCAAAACGGGGGTCCGGGTCTGTTTCCCGCCGAACGGCAACTCTTCTTCTCGGCATCTAGATCTCCATCTCCATTGGGGACCTACTTCGGCCGCTTTGCTCCATACTTGGAGCGCCCCTGCTTTCGATTCGATACGCCGACCGTGTCGAGCGCTCCCCGAATGATGTGATACCGGACTCCAGGGAGATCTTTCACCCGCCCTCCGCGGACCAGCACGATCGAGTGCTCCTGGAGATTATGACCGACCCCGGGGATGTACGACGTGACCTCCATCGAATTCGTCAACCGAACTCGCGCCACCTTCCTTAGGGCGGAATTCGGCTTCTTCGGGGTCGTCGTGTAAACTCGGACACAGACACCGCGCTTCTGCGGGGAGCGTCGAAGCGCAGGACTTTTCGTCTTCGCGCGCGCCCGAATCCGTCCCTGCCGAATCAATTGGTTGATCGTCGGGGCCACTCTTTCCGCCTCGCCTCCAGTAAAATTCCCTCTTTCTTAAGCAAAACTTAGATTATATGGAGTGACGAGGTGGGAGTCAATAGAACGCCTCACCCCGTCGGTTCGCTCGAAGGCTCTCCTGCGGATTCCCCTCCCTCTTCCTCAACCGCAATCACGCCTCCCTGCGGAGTGATCTCCGGGAGGGCAATCAGGGGAGGCTCGACCACCGGGGGTTTGACAAAGGAATCCCGATATTCTGTGAGTCCGGTCCCGGCCGGAATCAACCGGCCGACGATGACATTCTCCTTCAATCCAAGGAGGTCGTCGACCTTCCCTGAGATCGCCGCCTCGGTCAGGACGCGCGTGGTCTCCTGGAAGGAGGCCGCCGAGATGAACGAGTCGGTCGACAGGGCCGCCTTGGTGATCCCCAAGAGGATCGGCTTTCCGATGGCAGGCCGCCCCCCCTTCGCGATCACCTTCTCGTTCTCCTCCTGGAAGAGAAATTTGTCCACCTGGTTGCCGATCAAAAAGTCGGTATCTCCCGTATCCTCGATCTTCACCCGGCGGAGCATCTGTCGGACGATGACCTCAATATGCTTGTCGTTGATCGAGACCCCCTGAAGCCGATAGACCTCCTGGACCTCATCCACCAGATATTTCTGAAGGGCGGTTGGGCCGAGGACGTCAAGGATCGCATGAGGATCGGGGGAACCGTCCATCAGCGGCTCCCCCGCCCGGACCCAGTCCTCCTCGTGCACGTTTACGTGTTTTCCTTTGGGGATGTAGTACTCACGCTCGTCTCCTATCTCATTCTTGACGATCACCTTCCGCATCCCTTTCACGAAACCTCCGTACTCCACCTTCCCGTCGATCTCGGAGATAACCGCCTGCTCCTTCGGCTTCCGCGCCTCGAACAGTTCGGCGATCCGAGGGAGACCTCCCGTGATGTCCTTCGTCTTCGTCGTCTCGCGAGGAATCTTGGCCAGAACATCTCCGGGCGACACCATCGCCCCGCGCTCCACCACGATGTGGGCTCCCGCGGGGAGAAGATAGCGGGCCACCGAAGTCGTCCCAGGGATCTTGGCCGTCTTCCCCGCTTCATCCTTGATCGAGATGCGCGGCCGGAGGTTCGATCCGGGATAATCCACGATGACCTTGCGCGAAAGCCCCGTGACCTCATCGACCTCCTCGCGCATCGCCACCCCTTCGAGGATATCGCCGAAAGCCACCTTTCCACCCACCTCGGTCAGGATCGAGATCGAGTAGGGGTCCCACTCCACAAGGCGCTGACCGGCCGCCACATGGATTCCGTGCCTCGCCTTGATTTTTGCCCCGTAAACGACCGGATACTTCTCTTTCTCACGCCCCGCCTCGTCATAGACAGCGATCTTCGCGTTGCGGGACATCACCACCATGTCTCCTTCCTTGTTCCTCACGGCGATGTTCGGGTTAACAACGTCCGCATTCTTTTTGGCGTCGTAGGAGAGGTATTTGAACGTTCCCGCGTTCTTCGTCTCAAGAACCGTCTGCTCCACAACCTTCAATGCCGTACCGCCGATGTGGAAGGTGCGCATGGTGAGCTGGGTGCCGGGCTCTCCAATCGACTGCGCAGCGATCACTCCGACCGCCTCTCCCCGCTCCACCAATTCTCCCCGCGCAAGGTCGCGGCCGTAGCACTTCACGCAGACCCCGCGACGGGCTTGGCAGGTCAACACAGAGCGGATCTTCACTCGGTCGATACCGGCCTCGATGACGGCCTTGGTCTTCGCTTCATCAATCTCCTCCTCGGCCCGGACGATGATCTCCTTGGTGATCGTATCCCGGATGTCCTCCGCGGCCACGCGACCGAGGATCCGCTCCTCCAGCGGTTGGATAATTTCGCCCCCTTCCGCCAGGGCCTGAACGTAGATCCCTTCGATCGTGGAGCAATCCGTATCGTTCACGATGACGTCCTGCGAGATATCGACCAGCCGCCGGGTAAGATACCCGGAGTTCGCGGTCTTCAGCGCCGTGTCCGCAAGACCTTTCCGCGCGCCGTGCGTAGAGATGAAGTACTGAAGGACCGTGAGACCTTCGCGGAAGTTGGCGGTAATCGGGGTCTCGATGATCTCGCCCGACGGTTTGGCCATCAGGCCCCGCATCCCTCCCAACTGCCGGATCTGCTGCGTGCTCCCGCGGGCCCCGGAGTCCGCCATCATGTAGATCGAGTTAAAATCCCGCCCCGCGTTCTCTCCCTTGCGGGTTCCTTTGACGATCGCCTCCTCCTCTGCCGCAAGCTCGCGCATCATCTCGGAGGCGATCAGCTCGGTCACATGCGCCCAGATGTCAACGACCTTGTTATAGCGCTCGCCGTTTGTGATCAGTCCTTCCGCGTACTGCTTCTCGATCTCCATAACGTCACGGCGGGCCTTCTCGATAAAATCGGTCTTCTTCGAGGGGATATGCATGTCGTCGATGCAGATGGAGATCCCCGCTTTCGTCGCATAGGCATAGCCGATATCCTTGATATGGTCCAGAAGGACGACCGTCTCCTTGTGGCCCGCCTTCCGATAGCATTCGTCGATCAGATGCGTCAACTCCTTCTTGGTCATCTCCTGGTTGACCAGCGTGAATGGGAGACCGGGCGGAAGGACCTCGCCGAGCAGAACCCGACCGACCGTGGCGTCCAAAAGCGCCCCGTCGACCCGGACCTTGATCCTCGCGTGCTCATGAATCTGCCCGAAGTCGCAGGCGATCCGGACCTCTTCGGGCGAGGAGAAGACCTTCCCTTCCCCTTTGGCTCCGGCCCGCTCCTTGGTCAGCCAGTAGCAGCCAAGGACCATGTCCTGCGAAGGCACCATGACCGGCTTACCGTTCGCCGGTGAGAGGATGTTGTTGGTCGACATCATCAGAACGCGCGCCTCGATCTGCGCCTCGACCGACAACGGGATGTGGACGGCCATCTGATCGCCGTCGAAATCGGCGTTGAACGCTGCGCAGACCAGCGGATGCAGGCGGATCGCCTTCCCCTCGACGAGCACCGGGTCGAAGGCCTGAATCCCGAGGCGATGGAGCGTCGGCGCCCGGTTAAGGAGGACCGGGTGCTCTCGGATCACCTCCTCCAGGACATCCCACACCTCCGGCTTCTCTTTCTCCACCATCTTTTTCGCGCTTTTGATCGTCGTGACGAATCCGCGCTCTTCGAGCTTGTGGAAGATGAACGGCTTGAACAGCTCGAGCGCCATCTTTTTCGGCAGCCCGCATTGATGCAGCCGCAACTCGGGCCCGACGACGATGACCGACCGTCCGGAATAGTCCACCCGTTTCCCCAGAAGGTTCTGGCGGAAGCGTCCCTGTTTCCCTTTGAGCATATCCGAAAGCGACTTCAGCGGCCGCTTGTTGGGACCCCGGATCGCCCGGCCGCGTCGCCCGTTGTCGAAGAGGGCGTCGACCGCCTCCTGTAGCATTCGCTTTTCGTTGCGGATGATCACCTGCGGCGCCTTCAGCTCCATCAATCGCTTCAGACGGTTGTTCCGGTTGATCACCCTCCGATAAAGATCGTTCAGGTCGGAGGTCGCGAATCGGCCGCCATCCAGCGGGACCAAGGGACGCAACTCCGGTGGGAGGACCGGGACGACGTCGAGGATCATCCACTCGGGCCGGTTCCCCGATTTTCGAAAGGCTTCGATGACGCGCAGCCTCTTGGTCAGTTTCTTCTTCAAGACCGTGGAAGTGGCGGTCTTGATCTTCGCGTGAAGATCCTCCCAGAGCGATTCCAGGTTGATCTTCTTCAGGAGATCGCGGATCGCCTCCGCACCCATCTCGGCGCGGAACGCGTTCTGCCCATATTCCCCCACCGCCTGGCGGTGGCGCTCCTCGGTCAAAAGCTCTTTCTCCTTCAACGAGGTCTCCTTGGGATCGATGACGATGTAATTTTCGAAATAGAGGACGCGCTCGAGCTGTTTGAGCGTCATATCCAGGAGCGTCCCGATCCGGGAAGGAACCCCCTTGAGAAACCAGATATGTGCGACCGGAGAGGCAAGCTCGATATGCCCCATCCGCTCGCGGCGGACCTTGGACTGGATGACCTCCACCCCGCATTTGTCGCAGACGATCCCGCGGTGCTTCATCCGCTTATACTTGCCGCAGTTGCACTCCCAGTCCTTAATCGGTCCGAAGATCCGCGCGCAGAAGAGTCCGTCCCGCTCCGGCTTGAAGGAGCGGTAGTTGATGGTCTCCGGCTTCTTGACCTCGCCGTAGGACCAGGATCGGATCTTCTCGCCGGACGCAATTCGGATCCGGATCGCGTCAAACAAGACAGGGTCCTTCCGTTCCCGGAACATCGCGGGGACCGGTTCGGTTCTTGCGGGGTACTCCACAAAACCCTCCTTCTGCACCCTTGCGCTAGCCTGGCCCTGGCCGCTTTATCAGCTCAACATCGAGGGCAAGGCTCTGCAACTCTTTGATCAGAACGTTAAAGGACTCGGGAAGCCCCGGTTCGAGAAAATTCTCCCCTTTGACGATCGCCTCGTAGATACGTGATCGCCCCGGGACGTCATCCGATTTCACCGTCAAAAACTCCTGAAGGGTCGACGCGGCGCCGTAGGCCTGGAGCGCCCAGACCTCCATCTCTCCGAGCCGCTGACCTCCGAACTGCGCCTTCCCCCCGAGCGGCTGTTGGGTCACCAGTGAGTAGGGCCCGATCGACCGGGCATGGATCTTATCGTCCACCAAGTGATGGAGCTTCATCATGTACATATAGCCCACCGTCACCGGGCGGTCGAAAGGCTGTCCGCTCCGGCCGTCGTAGAGGGGGGTCTGGCCGCTCTGGGGAAGCCCCGCCCTCTTGAGCATCTCCTTGATCTCGCGTTCGGTCGCGCCGTCGAACACCGGGCTGGCGAGGTAGAGACCCAGGGCCTGCGCGGCCCATCCCAGGTGCGTCTCGAGGATCTGTCCCACGTTCATTCGCGAGGGGACGCCGAGCGGATTAAGCACGATCTCCACAGAAGTCCCGTCCGGGAGGTACGGCATGTCCTCGATCGGGAGGACGCGCGACACGACCCCCTTGTTTCCGTGGCGGCCGGCCATCTTGTCGCCGACCTGCAGTTTCCGCTTCATCGCCACGAAGACCTTGACCAGTTTGATCACCCCGGGAGGCAACTCATCGCCGCGTTTCAAGCGTCCTGCCTTCTCATCATAGATGGTCTGGAGAATCTCCATCTGCTCTTTCGTGAACTGCTCGATCTTTTGGATCTTCTCCTGTTCCTCGGCCTCGGCCAGCGAGATGCCCTTCAACTGCTCATCGGAGATCCGATCCAGAATCTCCTTCGTGATCTTCTTCTTCTTTTTGAGAAGAATGTCGCCGCTTTCCCGGTCCACGAGATCGTTTGCGATGGTCCCACCGGAAAGGATCTTCCGGATCTTCCGATATTTCTCCTCCTCGATGATCCGAAGTTCGTCCTGGTGATCGCGCTGGAGGCGATGGATATCCTCGTTGTCGGCCCGTCCGCCCCTTTCGTCCCCGCTCGACTTCCTCGAAAAAATCTTCACGTCCACGACGATTCCTTCGATCCCGGGAGGAACATGGAGGGACGCGTCCTTTACGTCTCCCGCCTTCTCTCCGAAGATCGCGCGCAAGAGCTTTTCCTCCGGGGTCAGTTGCGTCTCGCCTTTGGGAGTCACCTTTCCGACCAGGATATCTCCCGGTTTCACCTCCGCGCCGATCCGAATGATCCCCGACTCGTCAAGATTCTTCAGCGCGTCCTCCGAGACGTTCGGGATGTCGCGGGTGATCTCCTCCTTCCCAAGCTTGGTGTCGCGCGACTCGATCTCGAATTCCTCGATGTGGATCGACGTGAACTTGTCCTCGCGCACGAGAGACTCCGAGATCAGGATGGCATCCTCGAAGTTGTACCCGCCCCACGGCATGAAGGCGACGAGAATATTCCGACCGAGGGCCAGCTCTCCCTGATCGATGGCCGGCCCATCCGCAAGCACCTCTCCCTTCTTCACCCGCTGCCCCGCGACCACGACCGGCTTCTGGTTGATCGTCGTGTTCTGATTGGATCTGCGGAACTTGATCAGGTTGTAGACGTCAAGGCGGCTTTCCAGATCGCCCTTCTCCTTTTTGCCGCCGTCCGCACGGATCACAATCCGCGTGGCGTCCGCCGACTCCACAACACCGGGACGTTTGGCCAGCACCACATACCCCGAGTCGCAGGCGACAATCGCCTCCATGCCGGTGCCAACCAGCGGCGCCTCCGTAGCGATCAGCGGGACCGCCTGTCGCTGCATGTTCGATCCCATCAGCGCCCGGTTGGCGTCGTCGTTCTCGAGGAACGGGATCAACGCGGTCGCCACGGAGACGATCTGCTTGGGGGAGACATCCATGTACTCCACCTTCTCCGGCGGCACCATCACGAAGTCCCCGGCATAGCGCGCCGACACGGAGTCGGCCACGATCCTGCCGCGGCCGTCGACTTTGGTGTTGGCCTGGGCGATCACGAACCGGTCTCCGTCGATCGCGGAGATGGACTCGATCTGATCCGTCACGCGGCCGTTCTCCACCTTCCGGTACGGCGATTCGATGAACCCGAACTCGTTGACCTTCGCGTAGGTCGCCAGCGACGTGATCAGTCCGATGTTCGGCCCCTCCGGCGTCTCGATCGGGCAGATCCGACCATAGTGGGAGGGATGAACGTCCCGCACCTCAAAGCCCGCCCGCTCGCGTGTCAGCCCTCCCGGCCCCAACGCCGAGAGGCGGCGCTTGTGAGTGATCTCCGCCAGCGGATTGGTCTGATCCATGAATTGCGACAATTGCGAGGAGCCGAAAAATTCCTTGATCACCGCGATGACCGGTTTGGCGTTGATCAGATCGTGCGGAAGGGCCGTCTCCATGTCGAGGAGATTCATCCGCTCCTTGATCGTCCGCTCCATCCGGACCAGTCCGATCCGGAATTGGTTCTCGAGGAGCTCTCCGACCGAGCGCACGCGCCGGTTCCCGAGATGATCGATGTCCTCAATCTCTCCCTTTCCCGCTTTCAGCGAGATCAGGTATCGGATCACCTCGATGATGTCGGTCCCCGTGAGCGTCCGCATCTCCAGGGAAAGATCCAGGCCCAACTTTTTGTTCATCTTCAGGCGGCCGACCGGCGAAAGGTCGTACCGCTTCGTATTGAAGAAGAGGCTCTCAAACAGGTTCCGCGCCGTCTCCACCGTCGGGGTCTCGCCCGGCCTCAGCCGTTTGTAGATCTCGACCATCGCCTCTTCGGGCGTCGCGACGCGCTCGATCGCCAGGGTGTCGCGAATCACCGAGAGGACGGTGATGTTATCGATGAACAGGACGTGAAAACTCTCGATCCCCGATTCCGAGATCTTGGCGAGCACGTCATCCGTCAGCTCGACGTTTCGCTCGAGGAGCACCTCACCGGTCTTCGGATCGACGATATCGTGGAGCACGGCACGGCCGACGAGTTCCTCTTGCGGAAACGGGATCTCCTTGATCCCGGCCTGTTTCATCCGCTTGATGACGGCCCGCGTGATCTTCGCGCCCGACCGCGCGATGACCTCCTGGTCCTTCTTGTCGATCAAATCGAAAGGCGCCTTGATGCCGGCGCCTCCGTGGATCTCGGGATCCAGCCGCCGAGTGAACTTCCCGTCCGCAACCCGGACCTCCTCGGTCGGATAGAACAGTTTCAAAATCGGCTCATCGAGGTGCTTCCCCTCGACCTGCCCCTCGCGGCCGGTCAAAACAAACACCCTCTCATCCTTGCCCCGCTCCTCGGCCTGGGCGAATGCCTTGATCAGGATGGTGGCAGGGAGCTTCCTGCGCCGGTCGATCCGGACGAAGAGGATGTCTTTTGCGTCGAACTCGAAATCAAGCCAGGAACCCCGGTACGGAATGATCCGAGCGGAGTAGAGCACCTTGCCTGAGGCGTGCGTCCGCCCTTTGTCGTGGGTAAAGGCCGGGCCGGGGGAGCGCTGAAGCTGCGACACCACGACGCGCTCCGTCCCGTTGATGAGAAAGGTTCCGTTCTCGGTCATCAGAGGTAACTCTCCGAGATAGACCTCCTGCTCGCGGACGTCCTTCACCTTTTTCGCCCCGCCCTTGGCCTCCTTCTCCCAGACAATCAGGCGAACGCGGATCTTCAGCGGAGCGGCGTACGTCATCCCCCGTTCGAGACACTCCGGGACATCGTATTTCGGCTGACCGATCGAATAGTCAAGGAATTCGATCACGGAGGTATCGTTATAGTCGGAAATGGGGAAGACCGAAGTAAAGGACGCCTGCAACCCCATGTCTTTCCGCTGCTCCGGGGGAAGGTCCTTCTGGAGAAAGCGGTCGTACGAGCGCTTCTGAATCTCAATCAGGTTCGGGATATCGATCCGGGCCGCGCTCTTTGAGAAATCTTTTCGCTCGCGGATCCCTGGGGTCTCTGTGTAGGACATGTCTTTTCGCCCTCGCTACTTTACCTCAACCTTGCCACCCTGCTCCTCGATCTTCTTCTTGATATTCTCGGCCTCCTCTTTCGAAACCCCGCTCTTGACCGGTTTCGGCGCCCCTTCGACGAGATCTTTGGCCTCCTTCAGCCCCAGATTAGTCAACTCGCGGACGACCTTGATGACCTGAATCTTCTTGTCGCCCACATTGGTGAGAACGACGTCGAACGTTGTCTTCTCTTCAGCCGCGAGTGCTCCCGGCGCGGCCGTCCCCGCCGGGGCGGCCGCCGTCACCGGCGCCGCCGCCGTGACACCCCACTTCTCCTGCAAGGTCTTATTTAACTGGGCCAGTTGCAGAACCGTCAGCACCTCAAGTTCCGAGATCAACTCTTCCTGTGATAATTTTCCCATCGCCTCTTCCTTCCCCTCCTGCGCATTAGATTTGTTTTGTACTTCGGCCCGTGTATGGAGCACCCGGCTGAACTCCGAAAGAACGCCGGACAGTATTCCCGCAAAGCCGTAGAGCGGTCCTACGATCACCCCGAGCACCTGCGCCCGCAGGGCCTCCTTTCCAGGGAGCCCGGCCAGCGCCTTCAGCGCCGAAAGATCGACAACCTGCCGCTCGATGACTCCCCAGCGTATCTTTAATTTCTCCTGTTTCTCTGAGAAATCCTTCAGGATCCTGACCGGGAGGAGTGGATCGTCGTAACCCAGCGCCACCGCGGTCGGGCCTGAAAACAGATCGGCCAGCAGCGCGGCGTCCGTCCCCTCGGCAGCGCGCCGTGCAAGCGTGTTTTTCACGACGGTAAACTCTCCGCGCGCCCTACGGAACTGCGACTTCAACCCGCGCATTTCGTCCACCGTCATTCCCGAGAAGCCGGCCAGGACGGCGACACGCGCCCGCCTGAATTTCTCCCTGAGTGTCCGGACCTCCTCCTCTTTTTGCTCTCTGCCGCCGGCACTCACCATTTCACCGCGTTCCTTAAGCGACATGTTCGATGCTCGCCGGATCCACACGGACCGACGGCCCCACGGTTGAGGAGAGATAGATCGACCGGATGTACCGCCCCTTGGCCGAGGCGGGCTTGGCTCGGAGGATCGAATCGATAATCGCCTGCGCGTTGTCGGAGAGTTGCGCAGCGGAAAAAGATTTCTTCCCGACCGCTACATGGACGATCCCCGCCTTCTCCACCCGATATTCGACACGGCCATGGCGTATCTCACGAATCGCCTTGGGGATATCAAAGGTCACCGTCCCCGTCTTCGGGTTGGGCATCAATCCCCGCGGCCCCAGGATCTTCCCCAGACGGCCGACCGAGCCCATCAGGTCGGGCGTCGCGACAACCGCGTCGAACTCAAGCCACCCTTTCTGGATCTTTTCCATGAACTCCTCGACGCCCACATAATCTGCTCCCCCTTCCCTCGCCTCGCGCTCCTTCTCCCCTTTGGCGAAGACCAGAATCCGGACCTTCTTCCCGGTCCCATGAGGGAGCACGACCGAGCCGCGCACCATCTGATCCGAATGTTTCGGATCGACCCCCAACCGGACGGCCAGATCGACCGACTCGTCGAACTTCGCGAAGGCGGCCTCCTTCACCTTTTCAATCGCCTCGGGCAGGGGGTAGAACGGTTTCCCCACCTTGGCCGCGGCGGCCGCGAATTTTTTCCCCACCTGCCCTCGCCTCCTCTATCGTAGGGACTCCTGCCCCGAGCGCGCAGCGCTCGGGGACCCC
>CAZSHZ010000121.1:0-4425 GCA_964606955.1 uncultured Nitrospirota bacterium | reverse complement strand
GACAAATACGGAGGTCGAGAGGCTCCCCCGATCCGCCGGATGGCCGGAGAGACTCTCGGAGAGTACAAGCAGCCCCGCAAAGAGAAGGGGGAGGAGCCGCCCGCCCCGGCGCGCCAAGAGGGCCATCGCAACAAGGGCGAAGATCTTTAAAACCCAGACCCGGCCGACGTGAGTCCGGAGGAGCAGCGTCTTGGCCGTCGCGAGCGACACCCCTCCGCTCACCATGACCGATTCGTGGATGAGAAACAGCAGAGCAACGAAGAGGAGATAGGGGACAAGAAACAGGATGAGTTTCCGCTCCATCGGTCCCGAAAGGGCGGTCGCCGCGGCGGACTCCTCCACGGTCGATCGGGCGACCGCGCGCGCGAGCGTGATTCTCCTAAAGGCGATCGCTCCGATCAGCCCGACCACGCCGACCAGATCGAGCCAGCGGAGGAGCGAGGCGAAAACCAGATGGCTATCGGACATTAAAATCAAATTCTCCCTCCGTCACATGCCCGTCTTTCGCGAGAACCTTCCACTTGACCTGATAGGAGCCCGGATCGAGGGGTGGGAGGTCAACGATCAGAAGATTCTCCTCCTCGACCCGCGCCGCCACGCGATTGATCTTACGCTCTTGCTGAAAGAGATCCAGCGAGGAGAAGGCCGGCTCGATCGGGCTGTCAAACCAGATCTTCACCGCAGGGGGAGCGCTGACCGTGGAACCGACTTTCGGCTCGGCATGGTCCAGAAAGGCGTGCCCCGCCGCGCTGCCGACCCAAACAAGGATGAGGAACAGAATCGATCCGATCGTCCCTCTCATCGGCCACCCAGTAGCGGTCGCCCCAAGGTCTTCGGGAAGAGATCGTCGAGGTAGGCCACCGCCTGGCCGAAAACACCGACATCCTTTCCCGACCGATCGTTCAGCGGGATGACAGCGGCGATCCCCCACTGGACGCCCTTTCCGACCCAGATCAGGCCTGGGCGAGCGAACGCCTCGGTCCCCCCGGTTTCCGGGCCGTTCAGCGCCATCTCGAAGTTGAAATCGGAGGCGATAAAGAGCCGGTTGAGCGGCCATTGGAGCCCCACATCGCGGACGGATTGCTGGAGGTAGGGGAGGCTGTAGGCGATGAACAGATTATAGGCGAGGTTATTGTGCAGCTCTTCCGGATCGTCGCTCTGGGTCAGATGGACGTGGAGCCCCACGTTCCCTTGAAGCAGAAACGGCCGCAGGTACCAGAGCGCGTCGGGAAGGCCGCCCAGACCTTTGCCGAAGAGGAGGCCCGGCGAAATCGAGGAGAATGGCTCCGCGCCGATCTGGGAATCCCCGCTCGCCGGGGCAAACGTCAGCGAGAGGGTGGTGATCGACTCGCGGGCCGGGCTTCTCTGGATGACGTACTTGAGGGTCATCTCCGGACTCTCAAAGCCGCTCTCGGTTCCGTCCTCGGTTTCAATCCGGAGCCGATCTCCCTCCAGATCGAGACCGACATTTTCGGAGAGCTGCAGCCCCACCCCGAAATGGAGCTCCCACTCCTTTTCGTCGAAACGCTTGATCCATGTCGAGGAGATCCCCGCCTCGGAAAAGGTATTGGCATCCTCGGTTGCAAATGGCTCTACAAAGAGCCGCCGGCCGACCACGCCATGCGCGAGGGCCACTGCCGGAAACAGCAAAATAGAGGCAAAAAGCCAAAATGACAGACGTCGCATAGACCCCTCCTCCTTCAGTTCAAAAATCTTGTTACGGGGTCAGGCCGGCGGGGCGCGAGAGGAGATCGAGAGGAGAAAGGGGAGATCCAGGCGGCCGAGATCCCTCGGGCGGAGGGAGACGACCACGACCAGCGCCAGGAGAGTCGCCCAGGCGGTGACGGGAGCCTGGAGCGGGAGCGAGCAGGCCCAGAGGCAGAGGGGGCCGTGGCGTGTTATCGGCGCGTTGTGGCCGTGCCGCACCGGGTGGTGCACCCCGCCCTCGGCGGCGGAGAAGGCGCAGAGCGCGGCCGCGACCGTCAGAAATCCGTAGAGGAGAATCAGCGCGCAGACGGTTGGACGCCGTCGGATATCCATTCCTGCGACTTATACTCCAGGGCTCTTTTCATGTCAAAAAGGGAACGTGTTATAATCCGTACGATGCCCCCCATCGAAGAAAGATCGGTCCTGCACGCCCCTCCGATCCGGCAGCGCCGGGAAGGGCCGATCTCGATCCTGATCGACCCCGAGCGCCCTCACTGGGTGGCGACCGATTCCCGCGGTGAAGAGATCCTCGCGCTTGTGGACGGCCGCCGGACCCTTCGGGAGATCGTGAACGCCTATGCGGAACGGTTCTCTCTCGAATGGCCCAAGGCCTATCTCCACTGCCGGACTCTTCTGTCGGACGCCCTGCAGGTCGGATTTCTCTCCGAGGGGCCGATCGCCCCTCCCCCTTATCCGGGAAGAGACCTGCTTCTCCTCCCTCTCCTCCGGCAGATCCGCCTCGAGGAGGTCTGGCTCCATATCACCAACCGCTGCAATCTCGCCTGCGCCCACTGCCTGGTCGACTCCTCTCCCGCCGGGATCGTCGGCGAGGGAACCCCTTTCTGGGAGGGGGCCATCGATCAGGCGGTCGCTCTCGGGGCGGCCCGCTTCTATGTGACCGGCGGAGAGCCCTTCCTTCGCGAAGACCTCTTCGATCTCCTGGGCCGGATGACCGCTTCCGGAGAGGTGGTGGTTCTTACAAACGCCATCCTGATCCGCGGCCCGCGCGCCGAACGGCTCGCTGCGATGGACCCGTTGCGACTTCACCTGCAGGTCAGCCTTGACGGAGCGACAGCAAAAACCAACGACGCGATCCGCGGGAGCGGGTGTTTCGAGGGAACGGTGGCCGGAATAAAGCAGATCCGGCGCGCCGGATTTTCGCCGACCGTCACCTTCGCGGTGATGGAGGGAAATGTCGGCGAGATGGCCGCAATCGTCGACCTCTGCGAAACACTTGAGGTCAAGAACCTCCATTTTCTCTGGGCGCACAAGCGGGGCCGCGCCCTTTCCCATCCCTCCACCGGCGCGCCTCCGATCGATCGGATCATCCGTGAGCTTGAGGAGGCGATCGGAAGGGCCGAAGCGGCAGGGATCACGATCGACAATTTAGAATCGATGAAGAGACGGATCGCGGGGAGAGCGGGGATTAAAGGGGACCTCACCAATGCGGGGTACCGTTCCCTCTGCATTTACGCCGACGGCCGCGTCTATCCCTCCGCCGCCTTCGCGGGCGATCCCGCCTTTGAGATGGGGAATCTTCGCGAGCGGCCGCTTACGGAGATCTTCAAGAACCCGGCGTGGGGGCCGATCCGGGCCGCAACGGTTATCGCGAAGGCCGGATGCCGCGAGAGCGATTTTAGGTTCATCTACGGCGGAGGGGAACCGGAGCAGAGCTACTACCACAACGGCTCACTCGACGGGGACGATCCCTATCGGCCCCTGCATGAGCGGCTGGTCCTCCTCGCCATCGACAGAGTCGCCAAAGAGAAGTTGCGGCTCGCGACCCCCTCCGGCTATGACCGGCCGATCCTCTTTGCCGCGATGGGGGAGGAGGCGGGCGATCCGGGCGAGCTCGTCCATCTCTCCCCCTCGGCATGCGTCCTCTCGCTTGACGCCGCTCATTCACGCGAAACGGTCCGGGAGTTTTACGCGGAAGCGGCGAAAAAGCCGCTCCCCGAACTCTGCTGCCCGACATCGGGTCCGGCAGACGACCTCTCGCACATCCCCGCGGAGGCCCTCGAAGTTTCCTATGGCTGCGGGAGCCCTGTTTCGGCTGCCGACCTCGCCTCCGGCGAAACGCTGGTCGATCTCGGATCAGGGGGAGGGATCGACTGCTTCATCGCGGCAAAAAAGGTCGGACCGAAGGGGCGTGTCATCGGGATCGACATGACCGCAGAGATGCTTGCAAAGGCGCACTCCGGCCGGCCGAAGGTCGCCGAGCGGCTCGGATACGACGTGGTGGAATTCCGCCGCGGCTATCTGGAGTCGATTCCGGTTGAAGAGGGGAGCGCCGATGTCGTCACCTCAAACTGCGTGATCAACCTCTCCCCGAACAAGCCGAAAGTCTTCGCGGAGGCCTGGCGGATCTTGAAGGACCACGGGCGGCTGGTCGTCTCCGACACGATCAGCGCGCGCCGGCTCCCCGACGCCATCCGGATGAACCCGAGGCTCTGGGGGGAGTGCGTCTCCGGCGCCCTGACCGAGGAGGGGTATTTCTCCCTCCTGGAGCGGGCCGGTTTTTACGGGCTGTCACTCATAAGAAAAAACTTCTGGAAGGAGGTCGAAGGGGAGCAGTTCTTCTCGATCATCATCCGCGGCTACAAATTCGGCAAGAAGGGGGGCTGCCGGTACGTCGGCCAGAAGGCGATCTATCTCGGGCCGTTCGCCGCCACGATGGATGAAGAGGGGCATCTCTTCCTCCGGAACGTCCCGCTTGAG
>CAZSHZ010000120.1:0-5954 GCA_964606955.1 uncultured Nitrospirota bacterium | reverse complement strand
CCCGATCCGATGGCGGTCATGCGTCTCGCCTCCGCCTATTGGGGCGCGCGCGTTATTCATACCGCCCAGCGATTCGACATCTTTACGCGCCTGGAAGAGCACGCCGCTTCAGCCCGGGATCTTGCCGAGGAATGTCTGGCCGACCGGCGGGGGATGGAGATTCTCCTGATTGCCTGCACGGCCCTCGGATTTTTGCATAGGAGGCGCGACGGGCGATACGCCAACGGCCCGCTTGCGAAGACATTTCTCGTTAAGGGAGCTCCCCGCTACCAGGGGGGGATCGTCTCGATGTTCGATTCCTGGTATTCGGCGTGGGAGCGACTCCCTGAGGCGGTGCAGATGGGAAAACCGGTTGTTGAAAAGCCGCATGACCAGGGACCGGAGGCGCTGCGCGCCTATATCTACGGGATGCATTATCGCGGCCTTCCGCAGGGAAAACTTCTCGCCGAGAAGATCAATCTCTCGGATCGCCGCCGTCTCCTCGATGTTGCGGGAGGCCCCGGAACCTTCTCGATTCTCTTCTGCCAAAAGAATAAAAATCTCTCCGCCACGGTGTTCGACCTCCCGCAGACGTTGGAGATCACCCGCGAGATCATTGCCCAGTTTGCGATGGAGGGGCGGGTTGAGACGAAGGCGGGGAGCTATCTTGCCGACTCATCGTTTGGGAAGGGATACGACGTGGTTTTGCTCTCTTCGATGTTCAATCAGGAGTCGCCCGAGACGGTCCGTCGGATCCTTGCCCGCTCGCACGATGCGCTTGAGCCCGGTGGGTTGGCGATCGTTCAGGAGCAGCTTTTGGCATCCGACAAATCTGGTCCGCTTTTGGCCGCCCTCATCGGGGTCAATCAATTGATTCATACCCCCGGGGGAGCCGCATATTCCAGTCGGGAGATGTCGGAGTGGATGAAAGGGGCGGGCTTCAGATCCGTGCGGGTGAAGATCCTCCCCCCTCCGAGTCCGTTCACCGTTGTGATGGGGGTGAAAAGATGATCCATGCCGTTTTGATGTTGTTGATACTCCTGATGAGCGGCGGCCCCGTGACGGCCGATGAGCCGGCGGCCGAGCGTCCCTCCGGAGAAGAGATCATGCGTCGCTCGCGCGACCTGATCTACAAGATCCACGATCAGAAGAACACGGTCACTCTACGGTTGATCGACAAAGGGGGGGCCGAGCGTAAGATCGTGGCGAATCGCTTCTGGAAAAATTACAACGAAGAGGGGGATTTTGACTCGAAGACGATCCTCTTCACCGAATTTCCGCCGGATGCCCGCGGAACCGCCTTTCTGATCTGGGATTATTCGACCCAGGACAAACCCGACGATCTCTGGATCTATCTTCCGGCGCTCAAGACGACCCGGCGGGTCGGGGCGCGCGACCAGAACGACGCGTTCATGGGCTCGGACCTGACCTTCGCCGACATGGGACAGCGGCGGCTCGACGAGGATGCGCACACCTTCGTGCACGAAGAGGTCTTCTCAGGGGAGCCGGCGTACGTGGTCGAGAGCGTTCCCAAGGAGAAGGACAGCATCTACAGCAAAAAAATCTCCTGGATTTCGAAGAAGGACCTCACAGTTCTGAAGATCGACTATTATGATCGGAACGACCGGCCGTTGAAGAGACAGGTCATCGAGTGGCAGACGCTGGGCGGTGTATTCGTCTGGCGGCGGTCTGAGATTCGCAACGAGCAGACCTCGCATCGGACCGTCCTTGAGGTAAGCGACCTGAAGGTGAATATCGGCCTTTCCGATTCCAACTTTACCGAGCGGGTGTTAAAGACCGGCCTTAAGAGGTAACGTCCGAAGGCCGGCTCGATGATGCGCGGTTACGTTTCCTTCATCGTCCGCTACGCCCGCTCGGTCGTCGTTCTCCTCATCCTCGCAACACTCTTTTTCGCCTCCCGGATCCCCGGTCTCCTCTCCAACATGATGTTCGACCCGAAGTCGATCCTCCCGCAGGATCACCCGTACGTCCGCGATAACAATCGGATCGAGGAGACCTTTGGCGGGAGCCGCGTTGTGGTGCTCGGGATCGTGAAGAAAAACGGCGACCTGTTTAATCCCGAGAGCCTCGCCAAGATCGCCGCAATCACCGAGGAGGTGAAGAAGATCCCGGGGATCAAAGAGGAGAATGTCGTCTCGATTGCGGATCGGAAGATCAAGGATGTTCGCGCCACCTCCGTTGGAATTGAAGTGACCCGTCTGATGGAGGAGACGCCCAGAACGAAGGAGGCTGCGGCTCATCTGAAATCGCGTGTCTTTGCCAACGATCTCTACGTCGGCAGCCTGATCTCCCGCGACGGGAAGGCGGCGGCTGTGATCACCGATTACGCGCAGGGGCTTCCGCCGCCCGGCTTTGAAGGGGGGGGCGCTGCCCCGTCCCCTTCCCCCGATCAGATAGACCCCTGCGATCCGTGGGGCCGGACCGCCTACCGCGGATGGCTTCCGGACGCGACGATCCACTGCCGGTTAAAGATGATCCAGGCCCGATACGAAGACTCCGAACACTCGATCTACCTCGGCGGGATGCCGATCGTCCTCTCATTTTTCGAGGCCGATGCTTGGCGGATGCTGATGATCCTCTTCCCACTTTCCATCGTCCTGATCGGGGGGATTCACTACCTGGCCTTCCGCTCCTGGCAGGGGCTCGTGGTTCCTCTTCTCACCGCCATCCTCTCGGTCGTCTGGACGATGGGGCTGATGGGGGTTCTCGGGGCCCCGCTCGACCCGTGGAACGCGATGACCCCGATCTTGATCCTGGCGATTGCGGCGGGCCATTCGGTCCAGATTCTCAAACGCTATTACGAGGAGTACGACAGGCTCGAGTCGGTCGCGGACCCGCGTCAGAGGGTCCGGCAGGCGGTCATCGAATCGACCTCGAAGGCCGGGAAGGCCACGCTCGCCGCCGTCCTGACTACCGCGGCCGCCTTCGGCTCGCTGATCGTCTTCCCCCTCAAGACCTTTCAGGTCTTCGGTATCTTCACCGCGCTGGGGACCCTCTCCGCTTTTGCCCTGGAGATGACCTTCATCCCCGCCCTCCGCTCGCTGCTTCGCCCCGCCCGGCGCCGCCGGCCGCGGGAGGAAAAGCTCGATCGATGGATGGCTTTTCTCGGCCGCGCGGTGACCGCCCACCGGCTGAAGGTCCTCGCGGCGGGGGGCCTCCTGACTCTGATCTCGATGATCGGAACCTATCGGCTCTATCTGCTGGGGCCGAACAACAGCAACCGCTCTCTCTTCTTTTCCTGGAGCGAGTTGAGGCGGGACGAGGCCGAATTGAACCGCCGGTTCGCCGGGACCTCCACGATCTATCTTTTGATCGAGGGGAAGGACGACCGGGCGTTGAAGGATCCTGCGGTAATCGAGGCGCTCGACCGTCTGGAGCGGCGCCTGGAGACGTTTTCCGAAGTCGGGAAGGCGGAATCCTATGTCGATTATCTGAAAAAGATGAATCTGAACCTCCACGGCGGAGATCCGGCGTTCGACCGGGTTCCAGATCGTCCCGATCTTGCGGCCCAGTATCTCTTTCTCTACTCCGTCTCCGGCAATCCCACCGACATGGCCCGGCTCATCGACGCCTCCGGGAAGGCGGCGGTCGTCTGGATATTCTTAAAGAGCGACAGCACGGTCTTAGCCCAGCGCCTGATCTCCGAGGTGGAACGATATCGCGGCGCGACCCCCGCGCTCGCCGGTCTTAAGATGAGCGTGGCGGGGAGTTCGCCGGTTGTCGTCGCCTTAAACGAGGAGATGGTCAAAGGAAAGATCTTGAACATCATCTGGGTCATGGTGATCACCTTCCTCATCTGCGCCGCGGTCCGCCGCTCCTGGTTGGGAGGGGGGTTTGTGATGGTCCCCCTTTTTTTGGCGGTTCTGGTAAATTTTGCAGTCATGGGGTTTACCGGGATCACTCTCTCGATCGGGACCGCAGCCATCTCGGCCATGGCGGTCGGGATGGGGGCGGACTACGAGATCTATATGATCTTCAGGATGCGTGAGGAGTTCCAGAAGCGGGGGGACCCGCAGGAGGCGGTGGCCGCGGCAATCTCGACCTCCGGAAAGGCGATCGTCTATATCACGACCGCCGTCTCCACCGGGTATGCGCTCCTCGCCTTCACCGGCTACTATCTTCATATGGAGGGGATACTCGTCCCGCTGGCGATGCTGACCTCCTCTCTCGGCGCGCTGACGATCCTTCCGGCCCTGGCCCTGACCTTTCGACCGAAGTTTATCTTCGCGCGATGAGGCGGACGCCGCGACGCTTGGGGCAGGAGCTCCTAATATCAGCGAGCAAGGCGAGCGAGAGGGGGAGGCTCCATCCGGCTCTGCCGGTGGAGGGGGCGACGTGAGCCCCTATAATAGATGAGGCGGACGCCGCGAGCGGTCTTCGCGGTTCTCGCCCTTCTGCTCGCCTTTCTGCTCGCCGGGACCTCCGGGATCGCGGCTGAGCGCTTTTCAGTCGGTTATCTGGTCGGAGACTACGACCCCTCGCTCCGGACTCTCCAGAAGATTCTTGCGAATCCGAGGGTGGCGATCCTCGAGGACCCGAACTACCTTCTGCCGCGTAACCGGCTTCTTCCTGTGGAGGTTCGGAACATCCGCGCCCCGGAACTCTCCGGCGACCCGAATTACGGGATCCAGGTCGAATATCTTGTCGGCGAGAAGGTCGGACTGGTTGCGACCCTCTCGCTCTGGCATGGGGAGTCCTTTGCCGAGGACACGATTCAGACCTTCATCCGCCAGGACCTCCCCCCCGTGGATGCCCCCCGGGCGGCGCGGTACAACTTAAGCCTCTCTCAGATCTGGCTCGGCTGGAAGTACCGGCTCTACGACTCCCCCCAGCGCGGGCGCCTCTTTTTGGACTTCGGAATCATCGGGCTGGCAATTGCCGACCTGACGATGGATACCTCATTCAAAGTGCTCATCCCGGACACCGCGTTCGCCGCCACATCTTCGACAGAAGCGAACGGGATTGCCTATACGACGCGGCTTGGGATCGGAGGGGAATACTTCTTTACCAAGTGGTTCTCCTTCGGCGTCGACACCTCGTATGTCGTCGGAAATATCGTCAGGCTGAAGGTCAGGCGGCACTTCCGCCAGAACTTCGCCGAGGTCCCGCCCCCTCCCGCCGAGACGACGAACCTCCAGAACGTTCCCCCGGTTCCGCCGGTCGGCGAAACGATCCAGTTCGCCCCGATCCGTTCGGAAAACGTCACCGATATCCAGGAGGCGCTGCCGGAGGATCTCCCGCTGGAACTCAATGGATTTCAGATCACCTCCGTTCTCCGTTTTTATTTCTGACGGCAAGCGGAGGAGACGGGAGGGGCGGCAGGCTACGGCTCGACCGGCTTGATCCATTTGTCTTGTCAATTCCGACGGATGCTTCTGTTCAAATTCCCGGATGCGAACACCCAGGCGCCCAGGACGGTCACAAAGGCTCATAATCTTTTGACAATCTTGACAAAAAAGCCCTCTCTCCCTTTTGACATTCCATCGATCGGTTGATATCCTTTGCCCGATGCTCCGCCTCGCGGCTCTTTTTGTGTCCTTCGCCCTTCTGGCCTGCGGCGGCCCCTCTGATTTTACCCCTGATTCAAATACCTCAACTGCGAACAGCGTAAAAGAATCTGGTTCCTCCTCAGGTCCGGCGCTCCGCGCGGTCACCCGAAACGGGGGAGTCCTCCTCGACTGGTCCGCTGTTTCGGGGGCGTCCTCATATCGAATCTATAAGAGCGAGAGCTCCGGAGCAGGGAACGGGGGCGCGCCGATCAACGTCGCCTCGACCCCCTATCGCGACGCCGCCGTTGAAAACGGAAAAGAGTATTTCTACGTGATCGCCGCGGTAGACAGCCTTGGAGTGGAGGGGGACGCTTCGAGCGAGGTTTCCGCCGCTTCGACATCGGTCTGCGCCGGCGGGATCCAGACCGACCAGAGTTTAGGCGGAAAATTCCTCGGAACACTCAT
>CAZSHZ010000119.1:0-1652 GCA_964606955.1 uncultured Nitrospirota bacterium | reverse complement strand
CCTTGCTCGCTGGGGAGCGAGCGTCGGGCTTTGATAGCCCCAAAGACGCGGTCTTTGGGGACCCCGGGTCCCGCGCGAGCGCTTGAGGTCTAGGGGATGGCTCGGAAGGGGACAAGTCCCCTTCCGCTCTAATTTTAAAGGGGCTCACGTCGCGGCTATCACCTGTGGGGGCCCGTGCGGTTCGCTTCGCGCGCCTCCGATGCCCCCACACCCCGCGCTCGGACCGGCAAAGCCGGCTCCTCGCTTTCCACCGGCGAAGCCTCATTTCGCCTCCCCCTCTCACTCGCCTTGCTCGCTATTGAAAAAGTTCCCACCCGTCTCGCTCCGCTCGCCGGGCCCTGCCACCGGAGTTTTTCAGCAGCCGGTTAGTCACCGAGCCGATCGCGCCAGGCGCGAACCATCTCCTCGTTGATATCGACCAGGATGATTTTTTTGATACGGCGCGCGCGAAACGCCCTGATCTCCCGGAGCATCGCCTCGGCCGCATCGGCCGGCGAGACTCGTCCGACACCGGTCCCCATCCCGGGGATCGCCAGCGTCTCCAATCCCTCTTCATCGGCAAGCGCGAGAGCCGCGCGGGTCGCGAGCGCGACGTTTTCAACGGGGATCCGTTCGGCCGGACGAGTCATCGTCGGGGCATGGATGATCTTCTTGAACTTTGTCTTTCCGCCAGAGGTCGCCGCCGCCTCACCGATAGGGATCGGCGCGCAGGCGATCGCCTCCTGTTCGACCTCGACCCCGGCCGCCCGCTTGATGACGCCAGCCACCCCGCCACCCATCCAGCCGCCGCTATTGGCCGGATTGACGATGGCGTCGGCCTGAACATCCAGTAGGCTCCCAAAAATCACTTCCACATTCATTTCAGATCGACCCGGACGACCGGCCCGAAAGAGCCGAGCGGCCCGGCCAAGCTCTCATCCCCGACAAGGAGAATGACGAGCCGTTCCGGATCGAGTTGGCGCTGCGCTACGCGGAGGATATCGTCGGCCGTCACCTTCGCCACGTTGTCTCTGTACCTCTCCAAAAAATCGGAGGGGAGGCCGTAGTAGTCGAGGGTCATCCGGCGTGAGACGATCTGCGCCCGGCTGGAGAACGAAAATATAAACGAGTTAAGAAACGCGTCCCGCGCGTTCGCGAGCTCCTCCTGCGCGACCCGCTCCCGGCGGATTCTCTTGATCTCGTCGAGGATCCGCGTAACGGTCTCGGGGGCCGCCTCTGTCTTCGTCTCGCCGTAGGCTACCAGGTAGCCCCGATCCAGCGTCCCCGCCCGAAGGACGCTGCCGACGGAATAGGCGAGTCCCTCCCGCGTTCGAACCTCGCGGAAGAGGCGGCTCATGAATCCGCCCGAGCCGAGGATCTGGTCCAACAGCGAGAGGGCGAAGAAATCGGGGTCGTCCTGTTTCAACGACAGGTGGCCGATCCGGATCTGGGCCTGCGTCGTCTTCTTCGGAACGAGGAGGAGGAGCGGCCCGGGGCGCTCCTCGACCAGAGGGACCGGCGGAAGCGCGCTCGGCTCTCCTCCCCATTCCCCGAAGGCCCCGCTGATCTTCGCAATCATCTGATCGCGCTGAAAATCTCCGGTCACTCCGATCATTACCGTCCGGGGGTGATAGGTCCGGCGGTGAAAATCGATCAGATCGTCTCGGGTGATC
>CAZSHZ010000118.1:0-2012 GCA_964606955.1 uncultured Nitrospirota bacterium | reverse complement strand
GGCCGTCGCCGCTAGTGAAACGGAGACGTTAAACGCCTGTGGAGGGGTTGTAAGACCTGGTGAGTGCAGGCCGACCCCAGGGAAGCAGGAACCGAACGCCATTTTAGGCAGTGTCCTAAATGGGTAAGTTTCGGGCAACGGCTCAAGTGAGAAAGAGGGCCGGCAGCCGGCAGATCGAAATCTACGACACCACCCTGCGCGACGGGGCGCAGGGGGAGGACGTCTCCTTTTCGGTCGAGGACAAGTTGCGGGTCACGCAGAAGCTCGATGAGCTCGGGGTCCATTACATCGAGGGGGGGTGGCCGGGGGCGAACCCAAAGGATGTCGAGTATTTCCGCGAGGTCAAACGGCTCCCGCTCAAATCCGCGCAGGTCGTCTCCTTCGGCGCCACCCGCAAGGCGGGGAACCGGCCGCAGTCGGATCCGACCCTCAAGTCGCTCCTCGAATCCGACACCAGAATCATCACGCTCTTCGGCAAGTCATGGGACTTCCACGTGACGGACGCGCTTTCGATCTCGCTGAAAAAGAATCTTGAGATCATCGAGGACTCGATCGCGTTTCTGGTCTCCCGGGGCCGCCGCGTCTTCTACGATGCGGAGCATTTCGTCGACGGGTATAAGGCGAATCCCGAGTATGCATTGAAGACCCTTCGTGCCGCGGCCTCCGGAGGAGCGCAGATCATAGTGCTTTGCGACACCAACGGCGGGACGATGCCGTGGGAGGTCCGCGAGATCATCGCAAAGGTCCTTCGCGAGATTTCCCTCCCGTTTGGGATCCATACTCACAACGATTCGGAGATGGCGGTCGCCAACGCGATGGTTGCCGTGGAGATGGGGGCGGCGCACGTGCAGGGGACGATCAACGGGTTGGGCGAGCGGTGCGGAAACGCGAATCTCTGCTCGATCATCCCCAATCTCAAGTTAAAAATGAAGATCGACTGCCTCCCCGACGATCGCCTCCGCCTGCTGAGGGAGACGTCGCGCTTTGTCTGGGAGATCGCAAACCTCCCGCACGACAAGCATCAGGCGTACGTCGGCGACTCCGCATTCGCGCACAAAGGGGGAGTTCATGTTCATGCCGTGCGGAAAAATCCCGGGACCTATGAGCATGTCCGGCCCGAGACGGTCGGAAACAAACAGCGGATCCTCCTCTCCGATTATGCCGGCAAGTCCTCGCTGCTGGAGAAGGCGAAAGAGTACCGGATCATTGTCTCCGAGGATCACCCCCGTCTTCCTGACATTCTGAAGACCTTGAAGGAACTAGAGAACCAGGGGTTTGCGTTCGAGGGGGCGGAGGGCTCCTTCGAGTTGATCATGAAGAAGGCGATGGGGACGCACAAGCGCTTCTTCGATCTTGTCGGATTCCGGGTGATCGTTGAGAAACGGAAGGAGGGGGAGGCGCCGATTTCCGAGGCGACGATCCAGGTCAGGGTCGACGGGGTGAGCGAACATACCGCGGCGGTCGGGAACGGCCCGGTCAACGCGCTCGACAATGCCCTGCGCAAGGCGCTGACCCGCTTCTACCCGCAGTTGAAAGAGGTCCGGCTGCTCGACTATAAGGTTCGCGTCCTGGCGGCCAATCGGGGGACCGCATCACGCGTTCGCGTCCTCATCGAATCCGGGGACGGAGAGTCGAAATGGGGGACGGTCGGGGTTTCCGAAAACGTCATTGAGGCCTCCTGGCAAGCGCTCGTCGACGCGATCGAATACAAGCTCCTTCGGGAAAAATAGTGCGTCGACTTTTCTTTCTGGTTCTCCTTGCCGGGATGTTGTTCTCTCCGCTTGCCGGCTGTTCGGATAGCCGGTCCTCCCTCGCCCCCGTCCGCCAGAAGGCGGTTGTGCCGGAGGGACCGGGGGCGGCCGGCGATATTCCGGCGCGCGATCTTCTCCTCACCGAACAGGTGTTCATCCGGGTCGCTCGAAAGGTCACCCCGGCGGTGGTCAACATCAGTTCGGTCCATCGCGCGAAGGGGAACGGCTCGGACGAAGGGCTTCTGAAGGATTTCTTCGGGG
>CAZSHZ010000117.1:0-34390 GCA_964606955.1 uncultured Nitrospirota bacterium | reverse complement strand
CTGGTCAACTTATCGGTTCGGCTCTTTAGGCTTGACCCGGTCTCCCCAAAAGGGGTAGAGGGGAGGGAGAGGAGGATACCATGGAGACGAAACGGCTCACCTATTTTGCGGTTGATGTTCCCGATAAACCCGGGGAACTGGCGAAATTCTCAAAAAAACGGAAGGAGGCGAATCTCAACCTCTCCGGCCTCTGGGGCTTTGGCGTGGGGCAGGGAAAGGCCCGGATCTTCTGCGTTCCGCAAGACGGAGCGCGGGTAAAGGGGGCAATGGAGAAGGCAGGAATTCAGGCGAAGGAGGGAAACTGCTTCTTTTTGACCGGCGAAGACCGCCCGGGCGCCCTCGTCGACACGCTAGACCGGATCGCTTCCTCGGGGCTGAACATCCATGCGCTCGACGCGATTGCGCTGGGCGGGAGATACGGCGCTTATCTCTGGGTCGATGAGAAGGATGTGGAAAAGTTCAGCCAGATTTTAAAACCGGAAAAGCGATAAGAGTCGAAAAAAAATGGAAGGGCCGCGTCTCGCTGCGGCCCCTTCCATTTCGGCCAAGCCCGTAGGAACAACGATCCGTAGTGGGTTTACCTTTACATCTACCACCAAATATGGTATGAACCCCGCCCAATGCGTTTAAAACGGCTCGATCTTTTCGGCTTCAAATCGTTCTATGAGCGGACCGTGATCCATTTCGGCCCCGGGATCATCGCGATTGTCGGCCCGAACGGCAAGGGAAAGTCGAACATCTCCGATGCCATTCTCTGGGTGATGGGAGAGCAGCGGCCCAAGAGCCTTCGCGCCGAGCGGATGGAGGATGTCATCTTCGGCGGGACGGAGAAGCGCAAGCCGCTCTCCATGGCAGAGGTCTCGCTCGTCCTCGGGGAAGAGGGGTCGGACGCCGACGAAACAACCCTGACTCGGCGCCTCTATCGGGACGGCGAGAGCGAATATCTGATCAACCGCTCTCAGGTCCGCCTGAAAGATCTGCGCGATTTCTTGATCGACTCCGGGATCGGCTACCACGCGCACAACATCCTTCAGCAGGGGAAAATGGACGGTTTCCTCACCGCCGAGCCGGAGCAGCGGCGCGAACTGGTCGACGAGATCGCCGGGGTTGCCAAATGGCGCGTCCGCACGCATGAGGCGCAATTGAAACTGACCAACGTCGAACAGCGGCTCGCCCACGCACGCGAAGGGCTGTCGGAACTCGGGCGCCGTTTGACGACGCTCAAGCGGCAGGCCGAAAAGGCATCCCGCCAGGCCTCCCTCTTCCAGGAGCAGAAGCGGCTCGATACGGCGCTCGGCGCGTTGGAATATCGGGAGGCGATCCGGCAGAAGGCGCTCTTGACCTCTCAAAAGGAGACACTCCTCTCGGAATCCTCCGCGATCGCCGCGCAGCTTTCGGAAAGCGAGGCGCGCGGGGAGACGATCCAGGGAGAGATCCTGGCGCTCCAGCAGGAGACCCGCCCCCTCCGCGAAGAGGCCTCCCGGATCGAGCGCGAATTTGGAGAGGCGGAGGGGACACTTAAGGGACTCAATGAGCGAGAGGGACAACTGGAGGAGGAGCAAAGAAGGGCGGAAGAAGAGGGACGAGCCGCCACCGCGGAATTCGAACGGATCAGAACCGAACTTGATCGGATCTCGGAGATCGGCGCACCATCCTCCGCTCTCCCGCCGGAAGAACTTCGGACGAGCCTCCTTGCGGCCGAACAGGAATCGGCGGAGGCCCGGGAAAGCCTTGTCGAGATCGCGCAGAAGATCGCCTCCCTGCGGGGAACTATGGCGGCCACTTCGCGCGAGCGGGAAGACGCCGCAAGACGCCTGGCGAAAAAACGCGAAGAGTACCAGCAGGCGGCGCGTGAGAAACTCCTGGCGGAGAACCGCTTTTTACTCGCCCGACGGAAAGCGGAGCTGGCCGCGGAAGAGGAGCGGCGATCCGCGGAGGCGAGAGGGATGGTCGCAATCCGGAAGGGGGAGTGCGAGGCCTCCCGGAAGGGACTTTTAGAGCGGATTCTGGAACTTCGCCGGGAAGAGGTGGAACTGGCCGGACGCCTGGCGGTCCTGAAAGGTCAGGAGGAATTCCCCCCCATCCAACAGATGATCGGCCGGCTGGCCGAGCTCTTGGTGATCCCCCAGCGGATCGAGAAGGCGGTCGAGGCGGTGCTTGCGCATCGTCTGGCGGCGCCGGTCGTAGATGGACCTCCCCCCCTCCTGATCGAGGCGCTGAAAGGACAGGCGGTCCGTGCGATCGCTATCCCAAAGATCCCGCGGCCGACCGAAATCTCGATCCCCCGGCGTCCGGGGGTCCTCGGGAGGCTTTCAGATCTTGTAGGCGCCGATCCCTCCTCTCCCCAACTCCCCCTTCTCCTTTCAGCCTGCATTCTCGTGGACGGTCTTGAGGAGGCCCTGGCCCTTTGGGCAGAGGGGGTCACCGGCACGCTGGTCACTCTGGCCGGGGAGGTGATCGAGCCGAGCGGCATGGTCGCCGCCGGCCCGGTTTCCGGGCTCCTCGAGCGGCGCAGAGCGATCCTAGATCTTGAGGGATCTCTTGCCCGGATATCGGTAAACGCGAAAGAGATGGAGACGGATCTGCGGAGGGTCGAGGCGGAGATCCTCCAACTATCTGCCGAGGAGGCCCGGCGCCAGGAGGAGATCCGAGGAGCGCAGCAGGCGAAATTCTCGGCCGAGGCGGAGGCGAACGAAGCGCAGAGAATCTCCAAACGGGCCGCCGACCTCTATGAAACGGTCCGATCAGAGATCGAGGAGATTGAATCGCAGGCAGCCTCGATAGAGCAGTCCGAGCAGGAAGGGGGGAGCGGACTGGCGCAGATCGATTCCGAGCGTGTCGCCCAGGAGAGCCGTCTGTCGGCCCTGATCTCGAAGACCGAGCGCCTGCGGAGGGACGTTGACCGGTCCAGGCGGGAGGAGAGCACGCGGGACGTTCTTAAGATCCTATCGCGGGATCTCAAGTCGGCCGAGGCGCGAAGAGAGGAGCGGGCGGCCCTCGCCTGCCAGTACGGTGAAAAGATCACGGAGGCGGTGGAAGGGCGGCGCGCCTGCGAGGTGAGGCTTGCCGCGCTCATTGAGGCGCGGGAGGAGGCCGCCCAAAGGAGCCGCGACCTCTTCGAGCAGGAGGACGCGCTCGCCGAGAAAAAGCGGGGCACGGAAAGAGAGCTCAACCAATTCCACCAACAGTCGAAAGCGGCGGAAAGCCGGATCAGTAATCTCAGTCTGGAAATCTTTCAGCACTCAACGCACGCCGATCAGATCGCCGCAAGATTGTCGGAGAGGTACGGCGTCGATCCGGCGGCGCTCGATTCAGCCGAGTTTGCACAGGAGATCGCCGATCTAAGCGGCGCGCGCGCGCGGCTCGCAGAGTTGACGGCCGCCATCGAGGGGCTCGGGCCGATCAATCAGGAGGCGATGGTCGAGCACGAGCAACTGCATCCTGAATACGAAGAGCGGCTGCGGGCCGAGGCGGACCTGATCGCGGCGCGCGACGATCTGGTTAAGATCATCCAGCGCTACAACCGCGAGGCGCGGGGGCGATTTTTGGAGACCTTCACCGCACTGAACGCAAAATTCGCCGAGGTCTTCGCCGGGCTTTTCAGCGGGGGGCATGCCGAACTGATCCTCCTCGACCCGGATCATCCGCTGGAGTCGGGGGTCGACCTCTCCGTCAATCCCCCCGGAAAGCAGGTCAAGCCGGCCGCGCTCTCCGGAGGGGAGAAGGGGCTCGTCTCCATCGCTTTTCTGTTCGCCATCTTCCTCCTCCACCCCGCCCCCTTCTGCGTCCTCGACGAGGTGGATGCCCCGCTGGACGAGGCAAACATCGACGGGTTCACGCGGTTCATCAAGACGCTCGCCGAGACGATCCAGTTCGTCATCATCACGCACAACAAGCGGACGATGGAGTCGGCCGAGGCCCTCTACGGCATCTCCATGGAAGAGGAGGGGATCTCCCAGGTCATCTCGGTCCGCTTTGCCGAAACGTCCTCGCCCTAGCGCAGAAGGCGACATAGTTCTCGATGCAGCCGAGCGACCCGTCGGGGCAGATCTCCTTGACCATCTTGAGCATGCAATCTTCCGGGCCTTTTAGAAACTCGGTCGCGTGGCCCGGCTCGGCGGGCTCGGGGATCTTCTCGACGGCGCGGGTGGTCGGGTCCGAATCAGGCGGCGGCTCATCTTTCCCCGGCGGAAAGAGCGGCCCCGTGAGGGCCGATAGGGTGGGGCCGACCAGGTCAATCGAAAGCACAGCGGGGGAACCCCCGGCCGGGGTTGACCCGGCCGGGGGACGGAACGAGACGAAGATGGCAAGATGAATAATTGCGGAGAAGAGGAGGAACCGGTTTAACCGCTCTTCAGTCATGTGGTATTATACCCAACCTGACGACCATGTCGAACGATCCCCGCCGCCGCCTCTTGGAGCTTCTCGCCCAACGGAGTTTTCAAGAAAACCCCGGCCAGCCGTTTAAGCTCGCCTCCGGAGCGCTCAGCCCCTACTATGTAGACTGCAAGATGGTGACGCTGGAACCGGAGGGGGCGTATCTCGTCGGATCGCTCCTGTTTGAGAAGATCGCGCAGACCTCCGCCCGTGCGGTCGGGGGGATGACGCTCGGGGCCGATCCGATCGCCACCGCCGTCTCGCTGATCTCCTGGGAGCGGAAACAGCCGCTTTCAGCCTTCATTGTCCGGAAGGAGCCGAAGGGACATGGGACGAATGCCTTCCTCGAGGGGGATCTCCCGGAGGGCTGCCCGGTGGCGGTGGTCGAGGATGTCGTGACAACCGGAGGCTCGACGATCAAGGTCCTGGAAGTCTTAAAGTCGGCCGGCCATCCGGTCGTGACGGTCCTCGCGCTGGTCGACCGGCTTGAAGGGGGAGGGGAGCGGATCCAAAAGATGGGCTATCCGTTCGAAGCGCTCTTTACCCTCGACGATCTGAAGCGGGCGAGATGAAAGCGCCGCTGACCCTCCCGGAGAAGGAGGTGTTCGAGGGGTTTGCCTTCCGGCATGCCAATCTCTATCCGATTGATTACGTCTTAGGAGAGGCCGTTTACGACCGGATCCGGGAGGAGCGGCTGACCTACGACGACATCATCTTTCTTCTCCACCTCGGGGACGAGGAGGAGAAGGAGATCAGGGAGACCCCGGAGACCGAGCCGCTCCGCCCGAAACTTGCGCGGCTGCTCGCCAACATCGCCGCCGCCCGCAAGATCCTCCTTTCCTGGCTATCTCAATAGCATCGGGACCAGGCCCAATTCCCGACCTGAGGGCGTTGGTCTTCACGCGGCCGTGCGCTTTTTCGCGGCCCGGTCCAGATCATACGTTGCCTGGAGATTCATCCACAGCTTCGCGGAAGTCCCCAGCACCCGGGCCAGGTCGAGGGCGGATTCCGCCGTGATCCCCCGCTTTCCTCGAATCAGCTCGTTGAGCCGCGCCTTCGTCCAGCCGAGCTTCCGGGCGAAGGCGGCCTGGGATATCCCCGCGGGCCGAAGAAACTCTTCCAGCAGGATCTCTCCGGGGTGAAACGGATTTTTCGGCTGCCTCATTACCACCTCCTCGTCATTTGTGATAGTCGACAACTTGAACATCGGACGCGTTACCGGCCTCCCACCGGAAGACCACCCGCCACTGGTCGTTGATCCGGATCGAGTGATAGCCCGCCATCTTCCCCTTGAGCCGCTCCAACCGGTTGCCCGGCGGGACCGCCAGATCCGCGAGCACCGCCGCGTCGTGCAGATAAAGGAGCTTCCGGCGGGCGACCCTCCTGAGCTCGGCCGGGAATCGGCGAACCTCCTTGGAACCCCTGTCATCGAACAGGTCCTCGGCAAGGCGATTGCCGACGCTCACGATCACGTTACGATGTTACCAGAACCCGATAACGAAGTCAAGCACAAGCAAGATCTCTGGCAAGAATCGGTGATTCCCGAAGCCCCGACTCCCGTTCACGCGTAGATCGTATAGTCGATCTGAGGGAAGAGGTTGTCTTTCGAGGCGATATCGGAGAGGTAGGCCGGATTGATGTCCTTCTTCTTAATCATCTCATAGAGGCGGGTGAAGCGGTCGATATGTTCATCGATCCGCCGGACGGCATACTGGACCGCCGTCCCGGTCTTCATGATGAAGGCCCAGTCGGAGGACTGCGCCAACAAGAGCTCACGGGCGGCCTGATTGAGCGCCCTTTGCATCTTCCCCTCCGGGTTCGGATTCTCGCGGGCGATCTCCACCATCCGGTCGGCCGCCTTGTGAAGGTGGCGATAGATCCAATCGTTTGACCCTTCCAGCCAGACCGCATGGTACCCCTTCCAACCCCATGAGGAGGCGGAGGGAGTTACCACCTGATTGACCCGATACTCCCGCAGGTAATCGCTCGGGGTGACCATCTGCACGCTCTTGGAGTCGAACGCGATTTTCCGGACGAGAAAATCGATCCATTCCGGCCCCTCGAACCACCAGTGCCCAAAGAGTTCGGCGTCGTACGGCGCGACCACGACCGGCTTTCTCCCCATCCCGCTTAAGTATTCGACCTGCCGCTCGCGGTTGAAGAGGAAATTCCCGGCGTGCTCGGCCGCCTTCTCAAGCGCCCACTCCCGGACATACGGCTCTTTCCGGTCGGTCCCCGTGATCCGGTAGTACTTGATCCCGGTGGCGGTCCGGATTCCGTCGCGGTGGATATACGGCTTGATGTAGTCGAAGTCGAGATCAAAACCGATGTCGCGGTAGAACTCGCGGTAGTTGTAATCCCCGGGATACCCCTCGACGGCGCTCCAGACCTGCTTTGAGGACTCAATATCTCGGCCGAAGAACGCGACCTGCGAGGGGGTCCAGACCGGGGCATAGATCCCGAAGCGGGGACGGGGAGTCCCATAGAGGATCCCATGCGTATCGACGAAGCCGAATCGGATGCCGGATTCTGCGAGAGGCTCCTCCAGTCCCGGATAGTAGCCGCACTCCGGGAGCCAGATCCCGCGCGGGTCGCGGCCGAAGTGGCGGCGGTATTCGGAGGCGCCGATCGCGATCTGCGCGCGGACCGCGTTCGGATTGACGCTCATCAGCGGGAGATAGCCGTGCGTCGCCGCGCAGGCGATCAGTTCCAGATGTCCCGAGTCCTGGAGGCGCCGGAAAGCGGTCAGGAGGTTCCTCCGGTAGATCTCGACGAAGAGCCGGCGGCACTGGGTGAAGCGCTCATGATACATCCGCGCGAGCGAGTGGAACGCCGGGTCGTTTTTTGTCCGGAACATCTCCCGCTCGGCCAGTTCGATCAGCAGGTCGAGGTGGCGGACATACCTCTCCTGCAGGAGGGGATCGTCGAGCATCGCGGCAAGGGTCGGCGTGATCGAGAGGGTGATCCGGTAAGGGACACCGTCGGCCGCAAGCCGCTCAAAGACCATGATCAGCGGGATATAGGTCTCTGTTATCGCCTCATAGAACCAATCCTCCTCGAGAAAATCCTCGTGCTCCGGGTGGCGGACGAAGGGGAGATGGGAATGAAGGACAAGCGCTAAATATCCTTTAGCCAAAAGAGACCTCCCAATCTCTCTTTACGCGGGCCGCACGAACCAGGAGGAGACGGCCGCCTCCGTCTCCAGCGCCATCCTTTCGATCTGGGCTGTCGGGACCCCCTGAGGACCTTCGACCGTTACGACCTTCGGATCCCCGTCGTCTCCGACCTCAAGCCACTCCTCATCCGTCCGCCACGAGAGCGCCCCGGTGGGGGTGAAGAAAAGATTGGAGCGGGCGATCGAGGCGAACGCCCCGCGGCGCGATTTTAGCCCGATCTCGATCCAGTAACTCTTCCCGGAAGACCAGAACTCGATATACCAAGTTCCGATCCGATGATAGACCTCGATATCGAAGGGCTGCCCCTCCTCGGCCGGATGGATTCGAAGGGTCAGGCGAGAGTCCTCCGATTGCGCGCCGGTCTCTAACGGGTCATTCGATTGCGCGCCGGTCTCTAACGGCGCGACCAACCCAACCCGTTCCCTCGCCTCCTGAAGCGCCTCTGCGGTGATCTCCCAATAGGCATAGGCCCAGTGCGGATCGCGCGCCATCGCAACGATCCGGCTCTCCCCGTACGCATGGGGGAGTGGCTCCAGGGAGCGACTCTGGGCGGGCATCTGCGTCCCAGAGGCAGAGCCTCTGGGGACCCCGATCTTAGCCGCTGGGGGAGTCGCGCCGACGGGGGGGGTGTGGAGGGGGCGGCTGATCCCTTTTTCTTGGCCTTTTTCTCGTCCTTTCTCTTTATGGCGTCGCCTCTTAGCCCCAGAGGCAGAGCCTCTGGGGACCCCAGTCTCTACTCTCCGATCTCCTCGGCATCGATCACCCGTAAAATCTCCTCTTGGGTGGTCACCCCCTCGCGCGCCTTGGAGATCCCCTCCGCCGAAAGCCCTTTCATCCCTTCCGACAGAGCAACCTTACGAAGTTCCGCCTCGGATGCCCCCTGGGCTATTCTCTCACGAAAGAGGGGGCTCATCCGCAAGATCTCGAAAATCGCGGTTCTTCCGAAATAGCCGCTGTAGTTGCAAGAGGCGCATCCCCCCTGCTCCCCACGGCACTCGGGGCAAACCAGACGGATCAGTCTCTGCGCGAGGATCCCGGAGAGCGCCGAAGCGATCAGAAATCGAGGGACGCCGATGTCGATCAGCCGGGTCACAGCGGAAGGGGCGTCATGCGTATGAAGGGTGGAGAGGACCAGGTGCCCGGTCATGGCCGCCCGGAAGGCGATCTCAGCGGTCTCCGCATCCCGGATCTCCCCGACGAGGATCACGTTCGGGTCCTGCCGTAGGATCGATCGAAGGAGGCGGGCGAAGGTCAGGCCGATTTCCGCGTTGGCCGCGATCTGACTGATCCCCGGGATGCTGTACTCGATCGGGTCCTCGACGGTGGTGATGTTGACCGCCTCCCCTCTGATCCGGTTGAGCATCGCGTACAGGGTGGTCGTCTTCCCGCTTCCGGTCGGGCCGGTGGAAAGGATCAGCCCCGATCTGCGGGCAAGGAACGCCTCGACCATGCCGATCTCCCTCGGGGCAAGACCGATCTCCTCAAGCGACATCAGCCGGGCCATCGGATCGAGGAAGCGGACCACCGCCTTCTCGCCGTGCAGCGTCGGGACGATCGAAATTCGCAGATCCACCTGCCGAGAGGATTCGGTGGAGGCCGCCCCTTCGGGGAGGAGGGAGATCCGGACCGCTCCATCCTGCGGCATCCTCCTCTCGGAGATATCGAGTCGCGCCAGGACTTTGATCCGCGAAACCAGGGCGGGATGAACCCATCTGGGGAGGCGCATCTCGTCGCGCAGCAGGCCGTCGACCCGGTAGCGAACGCGGGTCTCGCTCTCCAGCGGCTCCAGATGAAGATCGCTCGCCCGCATCGAGACGGCGCGCGAGAAGAGGAGATTGATCAGCCGGATCACAGGGGCGGCCGGCGTCTCTCCCTCGACCTCGACCTCGGCCTCGCCGGAGGGGGCGCCGGGGGCAATCTCCATTAACCCGGCGGAGAGCGGGGCCGCGCGGCCGGCGCCGTAGATCCGCTCAAGTGCCGAGAGGATCCCATCGCGGGGGGCCACGACCGGGCTGACCGCGTAGCCGGAATGAAAAGAGAGGTCACGGATTGCCTCAAGATCGAGCGGGTCCGACATGACGACCTTCAGCCTTCTTGCCGCGAATGAGATCGGCACCGCCCCGTAGCGTCTCGCCAGCGACTCTGGAACGAATCTTTTCAGCCCCTCGTCCGCCGAGATCTCCTCAACAAACTCAAGCCCCCACAACTGGGCAAGGAGGCGGGCGATCATCGGCTCGGTCGTCATCCTCCGGTCCACGGCGATCTCTCCCAATCGCCTCCCGCTCTTGCGCTGCTCTGCAAGGAGGTCGGAAAGCCCGTCTCCGGTCACAATTCCCCGATCGACCAGGAGGCAGCCCAGCCTCGCGATCGGTTTCGTCGTCGGACCCTCAACCATGCAGCGCCCCCATTCTTCCTTTGGAGTCTAGCCCACTGATTTTTTCAAAGTCAAAAGAGGATTCAAAACGGCGTGAAGAGGCGCTTGAAATTCTCCCACTCGGCGGCCGGATCGATCCGCTCGATCGGCTCGGGGAGGGTCGATCGCCAGCTCCTCGCCCGGATCCCCGACTCCGACAGGATAACCGCGACGGCGCCGTCCCGATCGGTCCGAAACAGAATACTTCCCCTCGCTCGATACGCCTCCTCGACCTCGGCGGCCGGATGCCCGTAAGGATTGCGGGCCCCGACTGAAAATATCGCGAACTTGGGCGAAACCGCATCGAGGAAGGGGGGAAGCGCCGCGCCCCGGCTCCCATGATGCGGGACCTTTAACACCGCCGACGAGAGATCTCCCCCGGAATCGAGGAGCCCCTGCTCCCCCTCCTCTTCCAGATCTCCTGGGAAAAGGGCTGATCCGGCGGGGCAGTCGAGACGAACCACAACAGAGGAGTTGTTCAGCTTCCGAATTTCGCCCCTCCCCATCTTCCGGACGGGATACAGAACAGAGAGGAGGCAGGGGCCGAACGAGAGCGAGGTCCCGGAGGAGACGACCACCCGACCGCTCCCGTTTCGCCGCGCGGCCTCCTCGAACTTCTCGAAGAATTCCGCTCTCCTTTCGATCCCGTTTTCCCAGATTTCTCCGACCTTGAAATGGTCGAGGAGATAGGAGGCCCCGCCGATGTGATCCAGTTGCGGATGCGAAAGGAGTAAGAGGGAAAGTTTATCGACCCCCCGTTGCCAGAGGACGGGGGCGACGACGGCTCGCCCGAGATCGAACTCCCCTGCAATCCCCGCCGCGTCGATGAGGATCGGCTCCTTCCCCGGAATCTCCACCAGGGCCGCATCCCCCTGGCCCACGTCAATGAAGGTGATCCGGGGATCCTTCGGCCGCAAGAAGAACCGGATCGCGGCCGTCCCAACGATCAGAACGAGCATCGCCCCCAGAAAAAACAGAGCGAGCGGCGCGGGGCGCGTCAACTTAACGGGCCGACGGACATAGAAGAAAAGGAGAACGGCATAGAAGAGGGTTAAAAGAGGGAGGGGCGGAGAAGGGAGCCGAAATTCCGCTCCCGGGAGGAGCGCGAAGAACGACACGACCTTATAGAAGAGATCGCCTCCCCACTGGTTGAGCGACGCCAGCGGGAAGATGGACGAGCCGAACAGCAGGAGAAGAAGGCTTGAGCCGAGCGCCGCCGGGACGACCATCATTCCAGCCAAGGGGATGACCACGAAATTTGAAAAGAGGCCGGTCCATGAAAACTGATGGAAATGATACGCGACCAGGGGGGCCGTTAAGCCGGTCGCCGAGAGGGTCGTAAGGAGGGCAATAAGCCCCCGTCTCGGCCAGCGGCCCAACCGCTCGGCCAGCGGCTGAGCAGTCGTCGCGGTAAGCATGATCGCCCAGACCGAGAGAAACGAGAGTTGGAACGAAAGGTCGAAGAGGGCGCGGGGGTCGAACAAAAGAAGGATGATGGCGGCGATCGCCAAGGCGTTCAGCCCCTCGTTGGGGCGGCCGATCATCACTGCGGTCAGATAAAGCGCGATCATCAAGAGCGATCGGATGGTCGCGACCTCCGCGCCGGCGATCATTGCATAGAAAAAGACGGCGATCAGCGCCGCGGCCGCCGCGGCCTGCTGCGCAAGGAGCCTTGATGAGGCCGGGACCACGACCCGCTGAGGAAGGCGCAAGAAGATAAAGCGCACTGCTGCAAAAACGATCAGGGCAAGAAGGCCGAGATGGGATCCGGAAATCGAGAGGATGTGCGTGGCCCCGGAGAGCATGAACCGGTCGCGGATCTGGGGGGTCAATCGCTCCTCGTCGCCGACCGTCATCGCCAGAATGATCGCCCGGGCGGGATCGGACAGGGACTGATCGATCGACTCGCGAATCCTCTCCCGCGTCTTTGCCAGGATCTCCAAGGGACGACGCAAAGACAGCTTTGGATCGGCGACCTCGATATCGCCGACGACCCGGCCGACTGCGACGACAGATCGGGCCCATAGGCGGCGCTCCGATGGGAAGACCCCCGGATCGGCGAAGCCGCGCGGCGGCCGAAGACGCGCCCGAAAGCGGATCTGCTCCTCTCCCCGAAGCCTCGGCTCCCGCCCGTCGGTCGCCAGGCGAATCCTCCCGAAGAGGGGGCGGTCGCCCGCCCGTTCCAACCCAACGAGATAGACGCGCTCCTCCCTCCCGGCAAAGGGATGGAAGAGCGCGGGAGGGCCTTCTACCCTGCCGACAAGGAGCGCCGAAGGGTCGAGTCGGGCTGCGACTAGATCATCGGGGCCGGGAAAACAGCAGTTGAACTCGGCCCGAACAAAGCCGAGGAGGAGCAGAAGAAAGAGCAGCCGGGGCGTCCGGCAGCAGAGCAAGAGGAGCGTCAGCGCCGCCGCCAGCGGAAAATAGCGCGAGAGATCCGAGAGCCAGATCCCGAGGAGAAGCGAGAGGGCGGCGAGAGGGAGAGATCCGCCTACGGGGCGAGTTGACCGTTCTCCAACCGGCGGAGCGTCTCCCGATGATGCTCCAGGGCCTCCTTCTTGGTCATGTGGTAAAAGGTCTTCAGCGGCAACCACTGGACAAGCTCCTCACTTTCGTTCGAGCGATAGATCTTGGTCTCGTACGGCTCGATCCGATTGCCGGTCCCAAGAATCCGTGCAAAGAGGACGAACCGTCGGGTCGTCGAAACGAGATAGCAGCGTCCGTTCCGGCGGACGTATGCCGAGCGGGGAGAGAACTCTTTTACAACATCCGCCATCATCGTGCCAGCAGGCCGGAGACGATCATCGCCACAACGATCCCCAGCAGGAGGACAAGGATGCAGCCGCAGCCGAGGCGATTGGTCTTCATCGCCGCCGCCTGGACGGCCGAGGGCCCCATTGCGCGGGCCCGCTTCCTCCCGAATCCAGGGGGCTTCGGTCTCGGCACGTCCTAGATTAGCTCGCGCGGTTCGGGTTCAGGCGTGACCGTCAGCTCGATCGTCTTTCCTCTGCGAAAAATCTTGACCGCGCGCGGCCTGCCCGGGGGGCTGCCGAGGACCAACTCCTTGAGGGCGCTCGGGCTTTCAACCGGCTTCTCCCCGTAGGAGAGGATCACGTCGCCCGCCATGATGCCGGCGCGCGCCGCCGGGCTCCCGGCTCTGACCGTCACGACGACCACCCCCTCCGGCTTGAGCAGGCCCAACTGAAGGGCAAGCGACTCACTGACCCCCTGGACCGAAATCCCCAGCCAGGAGCCGCCGCGGGGAGGCCCCGCTGCCGCAAATGTGAGAATGATCCAGAGAAAGAAAACGGGCGCGCGCATGGCGGATTATTTTATGATACGCGGAAGCGTGTCAAGTTTAGATTTGTTTATTGCAGATTCTTGCAACTTTCCCTACCCTGGCGTGCAGATTGAAAGACCGCCGACAGCACCGCCGCATCTCAATCTCCATTCCTGTCGAGGTCATCCTGCAAGAGAAAGGGATCCCCCTGGAGGTCCTCCGTCCAAACCTTTCTTGGGGAGGGATCGGCTTTTTTACACCCGATCATGTTCAACAGGGAGACGCCATGGCAATCCGCTTCCATTTTGAGAGCCGTGAGGGAGGCCCTATCCAGGAGGAGGCGGACGGAGAGGTGGTCTGGACCAGGCAGGACGGGAACTATAACGCCGTGGGGATCAGGTTTCGAAACGAGGCGCATCCCCCCCGGTTAAAACAGTATCTCGATTACGCCGATCTGATCGGGGATTGAAAGGTCGGGGGAGCCCGGCGACATCGATAGCCGATGGTTCGGCGTTACGCCGGGAGAGAAGGACGGTTTAACGGTCGTGACAGGAGAGGCAGAGCGCGGAGGGGGCCATCCGCAAAAAGGGGCGGATCGTATTTTTGTGGGGATTGTGGCACGAATCGCAATGGACCGCCCCGGCGGTCGTCCGGACCAGGGAGGAGGAGGCCTCGGGATCGGGAGGCCCCTGGGGAAGGGGAAGGTAGGAGGAGACGGGACCGGTCGGAAGGGCGATCCCGCTCTCCTTGCGATCGGGGATCGACCAATAGCGCGAGAGGGTCACCGTGGCGTCCGCCGGAGTCAGGGTACCGGTCTCCCGCCGTGGATAGGGAATCGAGATGGGGTGATCCACCTTCATCAGCGGCGGGGCCTCGCGCCTGCTTGCTCCCGGCCCGTCACCGAAGAGGAACCTTCCGATCCGAGTCTGCGCCGGCTCCCGGAACTCCACCGATGGAGCGCCTAATCGGGGATCATCGACATTGATCGCGTGAGAATCGGTCGCGACCGCGCCGTCATGACAGGCGACGCACGAGAGCGAAGGGCCGGTCGGGAGATTGTAGCCGCGGGGCCCGGCGGCGCGGTAGAACGGAGAGAGGGGAGAGGCGGGGCCGACCTCGAAGTGGCAGATCTCGCAGACCGGCTTACCGGGAGCTCCAACGAGATTGTGCCGCGTCCCCGCGACATCATCGAAAGCGGCCGCGACAAGGAACGGCGCAAAAATCGCCAGAGCAAGGATGCGGACGCCCGCCGTTCTCATTCCACGCCCGATCTTGTCTCCTCCCCGATCTCGCGTCGGACGATCTCGGCGAGTCCCTGCGCAAGCTCCTCGATCTTCTCCTCTTCTCCTTCCACCATGATCCTAAGAACCGGTTCGGTCCCGGAGTAACGGACCAGCAGACGCCCTGAATTTTTCAATTTTTCGGAGACCCGTCTGATCTGGGCCGAGAGACCCGGAATCCGCTCCATCTCCGGTTTTGATTTGACCGGAACACTGATAAGCACCTGGGGGAGGAGGCTTGCGCACGCGGTGATCTCCGAGACCCTCTTTCCTTTTTTGAGCATCAGCCAGAGGAATTGCAGGGCCGTGATCAGGCCGTCCCCGGTCGTGTTATGGTCGAGAAAGATGACATGACCGGAAGGCTCGCCGCCGAAGTTGTACCCCTCCTTCAGCATCCGTTCGAGAATATAGCGGTCGCCAACCGGCGTCCGGACGACCTGAACACCGGCGGGCTTCAGCGCCCGGTCGAGCCCGAAGTTCGACATGACCGTTGCGACGACGGCCGGCTCCCCGCCGGCTCCCCGGGAAAGCCGTCCGGACTCGGCGAGATCAAGCGCAAAGGCGGCCAGGATCAGGTCGCCGTCAATCACCTTTCCATGCTCGTCCACGAAGAGTGCGCGATCCGCGTCTCCGTCGTGGGCGATCCCGAGATCCGCGGAGAGGCGCGTGACTTCGCGGCAGAGCGATTCCGGAAAAAGGGCGCCGCAGTTCCGATTGATGTTGCTTCCGTCGGGCTCGGTCCCCATCACGGTCACCTGCGCGCCCAATTCCCTTAAGACCATCGGCGCGACCTTATAGGCTGCGCCGTTGGCGCAGTCGACGACGACCTTTATTCCGGAAAAATCGACCCCTTTGGCCAGCGAGTTCTTCACGAATTCGATATATCTCCCTTCCGCGTCATCGACCCGAAAGGCCTTGCCGATGTCGTCCGCAGTCGGTCGGATGTTGTCGATCTCTCCCGTCTCAATCAACTCCTCGATCCGAGCCTCAAGTTCGTCCGGAAGCTTCAACCCATCGCCCGAGAAGAACTTGATGCCGTTGTCCTGGAAAGGATTGTGCGACGCGGAGATCATCACGCCCGCGTCGGCGCGCAGCGATCGGGTGACGAAGGCGACGGCCGGGGTCGGAAGCGGCCCCAGCAGGAGGACATCGACCCCCATCGAGCAGATCCCCGAGGTAATTGCCGACTCCAGCATGTAGCCGGACAGCCGGGTGTCCTTCCCGATGACGATCCTGTGACGCCCCGCCTTCTTTTTGAAAGAGTGAGCGGCCGCGCGACCGAGCCGCATGGCGGTCTCGCAGGTCATCGGCTCGATATTCGCGATGCCGCGGACGCCGTCTGTTCCGAAGAGTTTACGGATTGGGGACATCGGTGTAGACGACCTTCGCCTTCGTCTTGATCTTCTCGATCTCGGAGTTCACGAGGGCGACCTTCACCGCCTGGCTGATCTCCGGGGAGAGACCCACGAATTTTTCGGGTCGGCGGACATCGAGCACCTTGATGAGGTGGTATCCGTATTGGGTGGCGACCGGCCCCGAGACCTCGTTGACCTTCAGGGAAAACGCCGCCTCGGCGAACGGCTTCATCATTCTCCCCTTGGTGAAATACCCGAGATCCCCGCCGCGAGAGGCCGATCCGGGGTCCTGCGACTGTTTCTTCGCCAGTTCCCCAAAGTCCCCGCCGCCGTCGATCTTCTTTTTGATCTCCTTCGCCTCGGCTTCGCTCTTAACAAGGATATGCGATGCGTGGACCTCCTTAAATTCGTCGCGATTCTTTTCAAAAAAAACCCGCATCCCCTCTTCCGTGGCCTTTTCGGAAGAGACCTTTTCCAAGACGGCCGAGATCAAGATCTCCTTGACCACGTCGTCGATGCGCTCCCGGACCTCCTCCGCTCGATCCAGACCGAGGCGCCGGCCCTCCTGCGCGAGCGCCTCCCTCGAGACGAGGATCTCCAGGAGTTCTTTTTTCGATTCGGACGCAGTGAATTCCCTCCCCTCGCTGCTCAGGCGCGCAAGTCTCCTTGAAAACTCCTCCTGGGTGATCGGAACGCCGTTGATGGTCGCGAGGACCGTCCCTTTCCCCTCTCCTTTTTCCCTCTCCCCTTTCTCTTCGGCCCTCCCCGGCGCAAAAAAGAGCAGCGCCGTCAATATGAAAACAACCGCCGCGATCGATGCCTTCACGATCCCTCCTTGGCGAAGTGGAAAAATATTTTTAGATTGTAGCATAGGGGAGGCGTCAGTCAACGAGACTCGGCTAGCGACCGAGGGTCATCCCGAGCGCCTCGGCCGTTCGGACCAGGTCCCCGTCGGCCGGGACAAGTTTCAGCTCACGGATCGCCTCCGAAAGCGGGACCGCGCGGATCTCCGATCCCTGCAGGCAGACCATCATTCCGAATGTCTCTTCGGCGATCGTTTCCACGGCATGAACGCCGAACCGCGTCGCAAGAATCCGATCGAAGGGGATCGGAGAGCCGCCTCGCTGAAGGTGGCCCAGGACCGTCACGCGGACATCCATCCCGGTGGATGAGGCGATCATCTCGCCGACCTTGCCCCCCATCCCGCCGAGCCGCTCGACGTACCCCTCTTTCGACCGCTTGACGACCGCCATCTCGCCGCCGACCGGCCGGGCCCCTTCGGCCACCACGACGATGGAGAACCGGTTCCCCTGCTCGTATCTCCCGCGGATCTTATTGCAGACCGCGTCGATGTCGAACGGGATCTCGGGAATGAGGATGACGTCGGCCCCACCGGCAATTCCTGCCTCCATCGCGATCCATCCAGCGTAGCGTCCCATCACCTCGACGACGATCACGCGGTGGTGCGACTCGGCCGTGGTATGCAGCTTGTCCAGGGCCTCCGTGGCGGTGTTGACGGCCGTCTGAAATCCGAATGTCAGATCGGTCGAAAAGATGTCGTTGTCGATCGTCTTCGGGATCCCGACAATCGGCGCCCCCATCTCGTAGAGCCGCAGCCCGATCTTCAAGGTCCCGTCTCCGCCGATGAGGATCAGTCCCCCCAACCCGAGCTCCTTGATGTTTCCGATAAGCATGTCCGAGAGATCGACCTCCGTCTCGTCTCCCCGCACGATCTTCTTGTAATGGAGCGGGTTCACCGTGCTCGTGGTTCCCAGGATCGTCCCCCCCGTCGGGAGGATGCCGCGAATCGTCCAGGGGGTCATCACACGGCTCTTCATCGGGGTGATCAGCCCTTCCAGGCCTTCTTCGATCCCGATCACTTCCCAACCGTACTTGATCGTCGCCGACTTGACGATCGCCCTTAAAACGGCGTTGAGCCCGGGGGCGTCCCCCCCTCCCGTCAGGACGCCGATCTTCATCGGGCTCGGATCCCCTTTTTCGCCAGCCCCTTTCTATAAAGCGTGAGATACGCGGCGGCCGACCGTTCCCAGGAAAAATCCTGGCCCATCCCGTTCTGCATGAGGCGCCGCCAGAGTTTTTCTTTCCGATAGACCCCGACGGCGTCCGCCAGCGATCTGAGCATCGCGCTCTCCTCGTACGGTTTGAACTTAAACCCGTTTCCCGTCAGCCGGCCGGCCGAAAATGTTCTGATCGTATCATCCAATCCGCCGGTCGCTCGAACGACGGGGACGGTCCCATAGCGGAGGCTCATCATCTGATTTAACCCGCACGGCTCATACCGCGACGGCATCAGAAAAATATCCGCCCCCGCCTCAATCCGGTGCGCCATCGCGTTGTCATAGGCGATCCGCACATGGACGCGGCTGGGGTGCAAAGAGGCGAACTGAAGCAGTTTTTCTTCATAGGCCTTATCGCCCGAGCCTAAAAGGAGGAACTGGGTCCCCAGCGAGAGGATCCGTTCGAACCCCCCCACGATCAGGTCCACCCCCTTCTGGACGGTCAGCCGCCCGATGTTGGCGATCAGCGGAACATCCGACCGCTCCAGTCCCGTCTCCTTCTGAAGCGCCTCTTTGCATTTCGCCTTCCCCGAGGGATCCTCCGCGGAATAGCGGGCGGCGATGAACCGGTCGGTCTGGGGGTTCCACTCCTCGACGTCGATCCCGTTTAAAATCCCGTAGAGGTCGGCCGCCCGCTCCCCGAGGACCCCTTCCAGCCCACAGCCGTACTCGACCGTCTGGATCTCCTTGGTGTATCTCTTGGAGACCGTGGTCAAGAGGTCGGAGAAGATGATCCCCCCTTTCAGGCAGTTGATCTTTCCATAAAACTCCAACGCCTTGTGTTGAAACAACTCCCAGGGGAGTCCGGTCATCGGCCAGTCGTAATGCCAGAAGAGACCCTGGTATCCGAGATTGTGGATCGTAAAGACCGAGAGGGTATGCGAGAAAAAGGGATCGTCGCGATAGAGGGTCTTCAGGTAGACGATGGCGAGCGCGGCGTGCCAGTCGTGGCAGTGGAGGATGTCGGGCTGAAACCCGAGCGCCTTGGCCGCCTCAAACGCCGCCCGCGAGAAGAAGAAGAAGCGCTCTGCGTTATCCGGATAGTCCCCTTCGCCCGTCTGGTAGAGCGCGTCGCGCCAGAAGTAGGGGTCATGCCGGAGAAAGGCAACCCGGACCCCTTTTCTCCGGTCGATATAAATGTCGGCCGAGATTTTTCTATCGCCGAGCGGAACGTCGATCGAGACTCCGGCCGGCCGGATCCCCTCTTCCGACGATTGCGCACCGGTCTCTAAATCCACCCCAAAAGCGGGGCTTTTGGGGACCCCGGACGGCGCGACCGATCCGCTCTTTTGCCCGAACCGCTCGGCGATCGTTTTGTAGTAGGGGAGGAGGAGCAGCACGTCGTGGCCGGCCCGGGCCATCTCTGAAGGAAGGGTCCCCGCGACATCGGCAAGACCGCCGGTCTTGGCGTACGGAACCGCCTCGGATGCGACCATCAAGATCTTCATACCGTATCGTCAGGTCGGCTCGCTGGAGAGATCCACCTCGCGCAGAAACCTGGTCGATTCCTCCGGAGGAACCGGATTGATATAAAAACCGGACCCCCACTCGAAACCGGCCATCTTCGTCAGGGTCGGCATGATCTCGAAGTGCCAGTGGTAAGCGTCGTACGGCTGGTCGTTGAAGGGGGCGTTGTGGAGGACGAAGTTGTACGGTGGGTCGTTCAAGGCCCGGTCGATCCTCTTCATCGTCTGAGAGAAGATCGGGGCGAGAGACTCGAACTCCGCGACCGTAATCTTCTCGAACGAAGAGGAGTGGCGCTTCGGGAGGATCCAGGTCTCGAAGGGGAACCGCGGGGCGAACGGGGAGATCACGATGAACTGGTCGTTTTCCATCACGACCCGCTGGTCTGACTGCTGCTCCTGGCGCACGATATCGCAGAAGATGCAACGCTCCTTGTAGTTGAAATACTGCTGGGCCCCCTCGATCTCTTCCTGCACCCGCTTCGGGATGATCGGGAGGGCGATCAGCTGCGAGTGCGGGTGCTCGAGCGACGCCCCGGCGGCCTCCCCATGGTTTTTAAAGATCAGGATGTAACGGAACCGGTGGTCCTTCTGAAGGTCGATCAGACGATCCCGATAAGACCAGAAGACCTCCTCGAGAGACTTTTCCGGAAGGCTGGAGAGGGTCTCTTTATGGTTGGGGGTCTCAATGATAACCTCATGCGCCCCGACCCCATTCATCATGTCGTACAACCCGATTCCGCTCCGGCCCAGCTCCCCCTCGATCTGCAGGGCGGGAAACTTGTTGGAAACGACCCGGATTTTCCAGCCGGGGCCGTTGGGGGGCGAGCCGTCGACGCGGTACGCAAGAATCTCGGGCGGGGTCTTCTCCTCGTTCCCCGGGCAGAAGGGACAGAAGCCCCCCTTCTGCTCCACCTTGCTCGGCTTGAAATCGACCGGGCGCTTGCGCCGCTCCGTGGAGATGATCACCCAACGTCCGAGGATCGGGTCTTTGCGAAGTTCCGGCATCCGGGGGGGTTATTATAACACGATCGCTTAAAGAACGGACCACATGGCGGTTTCGAAGTCTGGCGCGGGGACCCGGAAGGTAAAATATCCTTCCATGGGATACCGGTCGACCTCAAGCGTATCCCGTTTCACCTCCACAACGAATCGGATCCGCTCCTCGGGGGAAAAACAGAGATCAAAGAAGGGGATCGACAGCTCGACGAGCTTGCTGGAGGCGATCGTCGAATATTCCCGCAGGGGCGAGAAATGAATCCCGTCTCGGCTCTCGTGCAGCACGAAACTCCCCTCTCCCGGCTCCGGAGCCAGCGGGAAGACCAGTTTGTACTCGACGGAAGGGAGGGGATCCCGCTCCGCCGGAGATTCGGAGGCGCGACGAGCCGAAAGGAGATGGACATGGATGGTCAGCTCCTTCCGCCCTTCTCCAAGCGCCTTTGCCGGATCGAGCCTGAAATAGAGTTGCTGCGAGTCGAAACCAAACCGGATCGCCGACAGGCTTCCCTCCCCCTTGTACTTCCGGCCGGCATCCTTCAACGGCTGGTAAAAGCCCGCCCCCTCCCACTCGAAAAAGTGGGTGATCTTTCCATCCATCACCGGGGAGATGAATCGCGACGGCTCCCGTTCGAGCGGCGCGGTCGGCTGCGCGATGACCGGCTGCTTCAGATACTGCGGGGCCTCCGCCCCGAGCAGATCAAAGACCCGAATCAATCGGCTGCGGAAAAGCCGATCGAACTCAGCCGCGGTATCGGTCGTAAACTGGTCGCCGTACCACCAGAACCAGTCGGATCCCTCGGCAATGTAAATCTGCTCCCACGCCTCCCGCGCGATCTTCGGATCCGTCTCTGGATATTCGACCAGATGCCGCTTCAGAAAGTCGCGCGTCTTCTTCAGATAGGACCATCCCAGATTATCCTCCGGGTGGCCGATCCAGATGTCGAAATTGCCGTCGATCCAGGAGCCGGTCGCAAGATGATCCAAGACCTTTTGGGGCGGATGCGCGGCCAAAAGCGCGCTGCATGTGACGGTCGAAAGACCCTCGTCCTTGGAGAGCCGCTCATAGAGACGTTTGATGAAGAGGCTGCCGCTCTCGGGATAGTACTCCCACGGATTTTCACCGTCGAGCGTCACGACCACGGCCGGGGAATCGGCCGATCCGATCTGTTTATCCAGCGTCGCAAAAAAGTCGGTCACGGCCTGGATCGGCTCCACCTTTCCGTATGTGAAACCGATCAGATTGGAAAGATTCTTGTCGCGGAAAAGGACCGCGATCTGCCGGTCTCCGTAGGCCGCCAGGTAGGGCTGATAGGGAGAGGCCGCGTCCCCTTTTTCCAGCGACCGATGGAGGATCTCCTCGTCGGCGACGAAGTAAGAGAATCCCGCCTCCTGCAGAATCGGGACGATCTCGGGGGCCACCGCCCCCTCGGAAGGCCAGAGTCCGACCGGCCGCCGGGAGAAGATCCGCTCGTGCAGCACCGCCGCCTCCCGCACCTGCAGACGCGCATCTTCCGGGTGGTGGAAGCGGGGAGGAAGAACCGCCATCGGCTTGGGGCGGAGCGCGAGATCCGTATCGCAAAGAAGAGGGAGGATCGGATGGTAGAAGGGGCTTGTGGAGATCTCAATCTGCCCTCGGTCAGCCGCCCGGCGATAGGCCGGGATGACGTCGGAAAGGATCTCGAATTGGGCGGAAATCACTTCCCCCTTCTCCTCCTCCGTGAATCCCTTTCCCTTGGCGATCAATTCGCCGATCCGGGGAAAGCGGCTTCGGGCCGCAAAACCGAACCAGGCGAGATTGAACCAGACCTGCAGATCCAGAAAATCCTGAGTCGAGAAACCCCTCAAGAGAGAACGCATCTCTTCCTGCCGGACCCTCTTCCCCCGCTTCTTCATCAATTCCCAATACCGCGGATAGGGACGGATCATCGTCTCCTTATGGCAGAGAAAAAATTTGAGAATCAGGAACTCCCTCTCCTCCGGCGAGAGGTCCCGGGCGGGCTTTTCGGTTCTCTGAAGGAAGAGATCCTTGACGCCGCCCGATGCGTATTCAAGGATCTGCACCAGAAGGGAGGGGGTCAGATTAAACGTCGCCCGGAGGGTTGGAAAGGCCTCCAGCGCCGTGATCATATCGTAGTACCCCTTGACCCCGTGCAAGCGCACCCACGGGAGGGTGTAGACACCCGTGAAGGGATCCTTATACATCGGCTGATGCATATGCCAGAGAAAGGAGAGATCAACCGGTTTCATCCGAAACCTCCGGGAAAGGACTCTTCGACTATAGCAAAGCGTGTCGGATAAAAACAACCGGCGCCAGGTGGGTCTGTCGCTGAAAATATACAGGAGGCGTGAAAACCCCCTCTCAAACCCTCCGCCTTGCCGGCACACCATTTGCTGACGCTAGGCTTCGGTACAAACGGGAGGGTCGAATGCGGCGGCAGCGTACACTCGGAAGAGCGGTCGTCATCGAAGGGATAGGCCTTCACTCCGGGGCTTACAACGTCGTCCGGCTTCTCCCCGCGCCGCCGGGGAGTGGAATCGTCTTCATCCGAACGGACCTCGCCAATGGAACAGCGGGGCCGACAATCCCGGCGCGGATCGGATATCTGACCAACACCCCGTTTTCGACCGTCCTGGGAGACGGTAAGACCGTCGTTCGTACCGTCGAGCACCTCCTCTCCGCCCTCTATGCAGCCGGGATCGATAATGCCGAGATCGAGACCGATGGGGAGGAGATCCCGATCAAGGATGGAAGCACTCTCCCGTTCATAGAAGCGATTGATCGCGCCGGAATCGTGGAGCAGGACGCTGAACAGCCTTATCTTCAGATCGTCCGTCCATTTGAATATGCGGAGGGGGAGCGGCGGGTCTGGGCCGAACCTCTCCCGAGCCACGCGCCCTACCTTTCGATCTCTTATCGGATCGCATTCAAGATGGGGAGGCCCCCGGAGGAGTTCTCTTTCCGCTTTTCGACAGGGGCGTACCGGCGGCAGATCGCCCCGGCCCGGACATTCGGTTTTGCCCGGGACATCGACTCCCTGCGTCGTCAGGGATTGATCCGGGGAGGATCGCTTCAGAACGCGGTCGTCATCGGAGAGGATGGGGTCTTGAACCCTGAAGGGCTCCGTTTCAGCAATGAGTGCGTTCGGCACAAAATCCTCGATCTTATCGGCGATCTCTCCCTTGCAGGGATGCCGGTCCTCGGAAAATTTTTCGCGGACGGCGCCGGCCATCGCTTCCATACGTCGTTCGTCGCCGCCCTACTGGCCGATCGCGGGGCCTGGAGAATCATCGGCCGGCGGACCCTCCTCCCGGCAGAACCGGCCCCACTCGAAGCGCTCCGCGCCGGATCTTAGGAAAAGAACGGCCCGTTTCGATCAACGAAACGGGCCGTTAAGAATCGCTCGCTTAGGCGTTATCTCCCTTTTCCGGACTTTTTCTTGGCCTTCTTTTTCGCCAACTCGCTCTCACCCCCTTTCGACTGATTCCCCCGCTGGTTGCTCGGTCTCCGGCACCAGCGCGAAGGTGTTCGGTGCCACCCTTTTAAACCTCCGGTCTCGGGCAAGAGAAATTGCCACAGAGGTCACCGGAGTTTTCCCACGGATTCTCCCACCCCCATCGATAACTCTCTGATAGATCTCTTTCGCATGAAGAGGCTTTCCCGCCTCCAAGAGGAGAAGATAGGCGGCCTGAGGCACGCTCATCCCCGAGAATTTCAATTTGGAAAAGAGGATCGCCTCGGAGGCCGAACTCTCCCGAGACGGTTTTGCCTTGTCCACCTCGACCTTATAAAGCGTCTCCGCAAGATCGAGGTATTTGCGGACCGTCCTAAGTTCATCCTCGATCTTCTCTTTCTTCTTTTGTAGTTCGGCCATACGGGTTTTATAGACCGCAATCCGCTGCTCAAGCCCGGCGAGGATATCCTTCAGCTCATCCATCGGAGAGATGCAGGCTTTGATGCATGGCTGCATTTATAGCGTAAAATAAAAGGCTTGTCAATTAAATTTCTTGTTAAAGGCTACTGTTTCTGTTTATATATTGTGGGTTCTGTGGAAAAGACTACCTGATGCAGTACCCTATCCTTTCCTCCATATCCTTTCGATCAAAAAGCTCAACTCAGCGCTCTTCATCAGGCGATGGATAAAAAGATAGCCGCCGATCGAAAGGAGAATCGTCCCCCCCAGAATTGCGGATTTTAGTCCCAATCTCCCGGCCTGATCCCAGATCGGAAGAAGGGTTGCCGCAAGAGAAGGGAGAATGATCCCCGCCGATGCGACGGCGACCTGCAAGTGGGAGCGGAGGATTCCTCCCTCGAGCGCGCCGATTTTTCTATTTAAGAAAAAGATCAGCCCCGCGAGATTGCCGATCGCAGAGATCGAGGTGGCAAGGGCGAGTCCTCCATGCTTCAGCGGGGTTCGCATCAGCATGATGTTTAAGACCAGGTTCGCGCCGACGGCGGCGAGGCCGACGCCGACAGGCGTCCGCGTGTCCTGCATCGCGTAGAAAGCCGGGACGACCACGCGGGTCCCTGCGAACGCCCAGAGCCCCAGCGAATAGAAAAGGAGCGCCGAGGCGGTCTGAACGGTCGCCTCCCTTGAGAACTGCCCATGCTCGAAGAGGACCTGGATGATCGGCATACGAAGAAGGATCAATCCGATCATTGCCGGAAAGGTCAGGAAAAAAATCAGCCGAAGCGCGAACGAAAGCGTCTTTCTGAGGTCCTCCCTTCTCCCCGTGGCGGCCTGGACCGAGAGCGTCGGGAGAAGCGCCGTGGCCAGGGCAACTGCGAAAATTCCAAGAGGGAGGTGGATCAGCCGAAGCCCATAATAGAGGTATGTCACGCTCCCTTCCGGAAGATAAGAGGCGATCAGGGTGTTGATCAGGAGGTTCACCTGGGTCACCGAGAGTCCGACAAGAGTCGGAATCAACAGGAGCCCCATCCGCCGGACCGCCGGGTCGATCGGGAAGGGACGCTTGGGGGCAAGCGACATCCCGCTCCGATAGAGGACGGGGAGCTGAAAGAGAAACTGAACCACGCCCCCCGCAGTCACCCCGATGGCAACCGCATAGATCGGCTCGGCCAAAAAGGGCGACACCCCCAGGACGGATCCGATGATCACCAGATTCGCGACGACCGGGGAAAATGCGGGGGCAAAGAACCGTCTCATGGCATTGAGAATCCCCATGGCAAGCGCCGAGAGGGAGATAAAGATCAGGTAGGGGAACATAAATCGGGTGAGCATCGCCGTGAGGTTGAATTTTCCGGGCTCATCTGAAAAGCCGGGGGCCACGAGAAGGACGACCAGGGGGGCAAAGAAGAGGACCCCCACAAATAGCGCCGAGAGGATAACGGCAAGGAGGGTGAACGCCGAGCGGGCCACTTCCCTGGCTCGCGCGGCCCCTTCGCGCGTAAGGGTCTGGGTAAAGACCGGGATGAATCCCGCGGACATCGACCCCTCGGCGAAGAGCTCCCGAAAAAGATTCGGGATCCGGTAAGCGACGTAGAAAGCGTCGGCCGCCGGGGAAGCGCCGAAGAATGCGGCGATGACTGCGTCCCTGAGAAATCCGACGATCCGGCTTGCAAAAGTTCCGAGCGCAACGACCGTGGCAGCGCTCGCGACCCTTCCGGATTCGACCCCCGCCGTCGTGTCGCCTTGACTCGGCCGAAACCCTATGTTAGACATCTCGGACCATGCCGCTCCACGCTTCAGCAGAAAAACAGATGCGCCAGGGGGCACGGAGAAGGACCCGAAACCGCACCATCCTCTCCGCGCTCAAATCCTGGGTCAAGAAGGTGGACGAGGCGGTGCGGGCGAAAAACGAAGGGGAGGCGAAGAAACGTCTGTCGTTCGCCGCCTCGGCCTTCGGACGTGCGGCCTCCAAAGGGATCATTAAGCGGAATACCGCCGCACGGAAGATCTCCAGGCTCGCCCGCCGAGTGCGGGCGCTTTCAACCTCTTCCCAATAATATTCGCGGCACAATCCGGCTCTTCGGATCGATCATCTCCCGCGTAAGAGCCTCAAGGAGAAGCGGAGGCTCGATCTCTCCCCCCTTGATCCCCCCATCCACCTCCAGCAAAAGAGAGAGGAGCCGGCGGGTTCGAACCGGGGGAAAGCGTCGCGCCTGATCAAAAAACCGGTCGAACCGATCGCGGGGAAGTTCATGCCGCGGAAAGGCCTCCTGCCGGCTTCCCCCCCGATCGATGATCGCCTGCGCCCGGATAAGGAATCGTAGGTGCCTCGCAAGGAGGGCGAGAAGATGGAGCGGCTCCTCATCCCGAACCAGCCGGCCAAGAAGAGTGATCGCCCGGTCGAGATTCTGATCGAAAATCGCGTCGACCCAATCAAATACCCCCGCAGAGGAGCCGGAGCAGACGGCCGAAATCTGCGCGGCGGCCACCCGCGTAAGAGGGCCGGACCGCTTAAGCGCGCCTTCAAAACTTTCCAGATATACCGCCGCCTTCTCAAGTTCCCGCAGGATTCGATAGAGATCCCCTCCGGCATAGTCCAACAGATACTGGATGGCGTCGGGGGTCAGGTCAAGCCCGAGCCGGGCTCCCCGCTCACGGGTCCAGCGCCCGATCTCCGAGGGGAAAAAGGAGCATTCAACCGCGTGGCCCGAGAGAAGGGAGAAAAAGCGCTTGCGAAAGTCGGGATGGTGGGAGATGAAGACGACGACGGTTGTCGGAGAGGGATCTTTTAAATACTGCGCCAGCGCCTCGGAGTCGGCAATGGCTTGGGCCTCCCGGACGATGACGAGCCGCCGCTCGGAAAGAAAGGGGAGGGTTGCCGCTGCGGTCGCGATCTCCGCTCCCCCCGCTTCGCCTCCGACAAAACGTGAAATATTGAAGTCCCGAGATCCGGGAGGGATCAGGGCAACCGCCTCCTCGACGAACTCATCCGCCAGAAGCGGCTGATCGCCGATCAAAAGATAGATCGGGGCCGGGGCGCGAGAGAGCCCCTTGACCGCCTCAGGGTAGGAGAGCCCTCTCCCTCTCGATGCGCGCCGCAATTTCCTCCCCCAAATTCTTTGCCGCCTCCCGGATCGCCCTCTCCTGCGCCGCCCGCGTCTGCGCCGGATCGGCGACAACCCTAAACTCGGCCGCCCCGGCCAGACGTTCGGTGATCACCCGCCTCGACCGCTCACCATTTTCCCCGACCGCCTCGACCGTCCAATCGATCGTGATCTTTGCGCGATACTCCCGCACGATCCCGCCGGGATCGAGTGAGAGCGGGATCAGATCGAGCGATACGATCGTTCCGGTCAGAACCGATCCCGATTCCGGCTTCCGATTCTCAATTTTCCAGCGGCCGCCGAGGGCCTCCTTGATCGACCGGGAGAGTTCCCGCTCGAGCGAAGGCTCGAAGGTCTCGTTTGCGAAGATCAGAACCGCCAGCCGCTTCTCCCCAACGGCGGGAGAGGCGCAGGCGACCGCAAGGAGGAAAAGAAGTGGCGAGAGTCGCCTCATACGACGAGGTTGACCAGCCTGTCTTTTACCACGATCGTCTTTCTAACCGGCTTTCCGCCGAGATGCCGTCTCACCTTCTCCACCTCGAGCGCCTTGTCGCGGGCCTCCTCGTCCGAGAGGCCGGCCGGAACCCGGATCTTTCCCCGGACCTTTCCATTGACCTGGATCACCAAGTCGACCTCCTCCTCGACCATGAGGGCCGCGTCGTACGAAGGCCAGCCCGACCCCATTACAGAGGGCCTCCCGCCGATCCTCTCCCACAACTCCTCGGCGATGTGCGGCGCAAACGGCGCCAGCATCCGAATCAGTGCGCGGATCGCCTCGGATAGTGTCCCGTCCCACGGTTCGCGCCACTTTGCAATTTCGCGCGCCTGTTCAAACGGGGAGACCCCCCGGTCGGCATAAGCAATCTTATACCAGGTATTGACCATCTCCATAATCGCCGCGATTGCCGTGTTGAAACGGAACCGTTCGAGATCCTCCGTCACCTTCCGGATCGTCCGATGGACGACCTTTCGGGCCTGCGACAGATCGGGGGGGAAGCCGGTCTCCAGGGCGCCCAGCTCCATCGCATAATGGCCGGGGAGCTCGTCCGGGACCGATGCGGGCGCTGACTTCACAAGGTCGGCATACCGGGCCACCAGCCGAAAGAGCCGTTCGAGAAAACGGCGGGCCCCCTCGACCCCCTCGGCCGACCACTCGAGATCCTTCTCGGGCGGAGCGGCGAAGAGGGAGAAGAGGCGGGCGGTATCCGCTCCGTATCTCTCCATCAGCCGGTCCGGATCGACGATGTTTTTTTTCGACTTCGACATCTTCTCCATCCGGCCGACTTCAATGAGCGTCTGCCTACCCTCCCGCTCACAGAGCGCGCACCAAAGGCCGGCGGGGTCCTTGCTCGACTCCTCGACAAAGAGGTACCCGTGGCGTGGGCAGCGGAAGGTCTCTTTGACCACCATCCCCTGGGTCAACAGCTTAAGAAACGGTTCGCCCTGGGAGATCAGGCCGACATCCTTTATCACCTTCGTAAAAAAACGGGCGTACAAGAGATGAAGAACGGCGTGTTCAATCCCTCCGATGTACTGATCGACCGGCATCCAATAGGCGGCGTCTGAAAATTCAAACGGTGCCCGATTCGTATGCGGGGAGGCGAATCGGAGAAAATACCATGACGAGTCGACGAAGGTATCCATCGTATCGGTCTCGCGCCGCGCCGGCCCGCGGCAGGAGGGGCAGGGGGCGTCGACGAATCGGGGATTCTCCGCGAGCGGCGATCCCCCTTTCCCGGTGAAAGGGACGTCGCGCGGGAGGAGAACCGGGAGATCGTTTTCCGGAACCGGAACGATCCCGCATGTTTTACAGTAAAGGATCGGAATCGGGGTTCCCCAGTAACGCTGGCGGGAGATCCCCCAGTCCCGAAGCCGCCAGTTGACCCCCCGTTTCCCAAAACCCTTCACCTCGATCGCTTTGACGATCGCCTCCTTACCCGATTTCTGATCAAGACCGGAAAATTCCCCCGACTCCGCGATCCGCCCCGCTTCCTCCACGTAGGCCCGATCCATCCCCTCAGGCCTCAAAGGCTTGAGCCCATCGGGTTGGACCACCACGCGGATCGGGAGAAAGTATTCCCGGGCGAATTCGAAATCGCGCTGGTCGTGTGCGGGGACCGCCATCACGGCCCCGGTTCCGTATTCCATCAGGACGAAGTTCCCGACCCAGATTGGCATCCGCTCGCCCGTAAACGGATTAAGAGAGTAGGCGCCGGTGAAGACCCCCTCTTTTTTGGGCTCGGCCGCGCCGCGCGAGCGCTGAGAGCCGCTCTGTTTCTTGAGGAACGCAGAGACGGCCTCCCCCTCCTGCCGCCCAGCGATGAGCGATTCGATCGCCGGATGCTCGGCGGCAAGCGTCAGGAACGTCGCGCCAAAGAGGGTATCCGCGCGCGTCGTAAAGATCGATACGCCGCCGGGCCGGTCCGCAAAGGGGAAGGTGACGTAGACCCCTTCGCTCTTCCCGATCCAATTCCTCTGCTGCGTGATGACCCGCTGGGGCCATCCCTCCTCCAGGACCGCGAGGTCGGAAAGGAGACGGTCGGCGTACTCGGTGATCTTGAAGAACCACTGTTCCAAATCTTTTTCGACCACGGCACAGTCGCAGCGCCAGCAGAGACCGTCCACAACCTGCTCATTCGCCAGGACGGTCTCGCATCCGGGACACCAGTTCACCCGCGCCCGCTTTTTGTAGGCAAGGCCCCGCTTGAACATCTGGAGGAAGAACCACTGATTCCACCGGTAATATTCAGGATTGCACGTCGCGATCTCTCTTTCCCAGTCATAAGAGAACCCCATCTTCTTCAATTGCGAGCGCATCGTTGCGATGTTCTCGGAGGTCCATTCGGCGGGATGGATCCCCTTGTCGATCGCCGCGTTTTCGGCGGGGAGGCCGAACGCGTCCCAGCCCATCGGGTGGAGAACGTTGAGGCCCCGCATCCGCGCGAAGCGGGCGACCACGTCCCCGATGGCGTAATTCCGGACGTGACCCATATGGATCCGGCCCGAGGGATAGGGAAACATCTCCAGGCAGTAGAACTTCGGACGTGAGGGATCCGGCGAGACGGAAAAGACGGCGTTCTCTTCCCAGTACCTCTGCCACTTCGGCTCGATCTTCTCGGGGAGATAACGCTCCTGCATCGGGGCAAATTAACACAGGGCGGACCTCTTCGCAAACGGCTTCCGACGCCTCAACGATGCGTGAATCGGCTTAAAAAAGGGGGGGCTTGACCTCGGCTTCAAATTAAAGTGATAATCATTCTCAATTTCAATTGGCAGCGCCGTTTGAACAGGGCCCCCAACGGCTTGGCCTTTGGGGCCGAAAGACCGGCGCTGGCGCGCAGTTAGAGACCTGCGCGCCTCTCCAAGATGGGAGGTCCCCCATGGGCACGCGCGAGGAAAAGGTTCTGCAGGAACACATCGTCCGGCATCACCTGAAGGCCACCCGGCAGCGCAAGGCGATCCTCCGGGCCTTCTTGGAGACGGAGCGCCACGCCACGGCCGAGGACCTCCACCGAATCCTCCGCAAGACGAACTCCTCGATCGGCCTGGCCACCATCTACCGGACCCTCAATCTCCTCTGCCAGTGCGGTCTCGCGGAGCAGCGGGAGTTCGGGGGCGGCCACACGCTCTTTGAACTGACCTTCAACGTCAACCACCACGACCACCTCGTTTGCACCGGATGCCGCAAGATCATCGAATTCGAGAACCTCGACATCGAAAAACTGCAGGAGCAGGTCGCCCGCAAGAACCGGTTCAAGATCTACAACCATAAATTGGAACTCTACGGCCTCTGCGACCAGTGCGAGCGGAAGAAGACCAATCGATGAGAGGAAAAAGCGCCCACCTCGCCTGGGGTATGGTTTTTCTCCTCGCCGCCGCGCCGCCCGCGCCGGCTGCCGAGCCGCTGGTCGCCTACTCCGCGCGCGTCGAAGATCTGATCAAGCCGGTCTTCGACCTTTATACCAAAGAGACCGGGGTGCCGATCCGGTTCATCACCGATAAAGAGGGACCGCTGATGGTCCGGCTAAAGGCGGAAGGGGAGAACACGCCCGCAGATCTTCTGATCACCGTGGACGCCGGAAGCCTCTCCCAGGCGGCTTTTGAGGGGCTGTTAAAGCCGGTCCGCTCCCAGATTCTGGAGGCGAACATCCCGCCTCATCTGCGCGACCCGGAAAGTCGCTGGTTCGGCCTTTCGGTGCGGGCCCGCACCATCGTCTACAATACCCGGATCGTCAGGCCCGCGGAACTCTCAACCTATGAAGATCTGGGGAGCCCGAAATGGAAAAGGCGGCTCTGCCTGAGAACCTCCAAAAAGGTTTACAACCAGTCTCTGGTCGCGATGATGATCGCCGAGCTCGGGAGAGAAAAGACCGAAAAGATCGTCCGATCCTGGGTCGAGAACCTCGCAACGGAGCCGTTTTCGGACGACGTCGCCGTCTTGCAGGCGATCGCCGCCGGCCAGTGCGACGTCGGGATCGTGAACACCTACTACTTCGGGCGACTAAAAAATAAGAGGCCGGAACTCCCGCTGGCGCTCTTCTGGCCAAACCAGCAAGACCGGGGGGTCCATGTTAACATCTCCGGCGCCGGGATCACCCGCCACAGCAAGCATCCGGAGGCCGCGCTCCGTTTCCTGGAATGGCTCTCGTCCGAAAAGGCCCAAAACCTTTTCGCCGACTCCAACCTGGAATATCCGGTGAACCCCAAGGTTAAGCCGGCCCCCGATGTGGAAAAGTGGGGTCTTTTCAAACAGGACCAGATCAATGTCTCAAAAGCGGGAGAGTTGCAACCGGAGGCGATCCGACTGATGGACCGGGTCGGTTACAAGTGAGGAGGGTCGGGTTTGAGCCTTGGGGCATCGCCTCCCTGGCGATCGCCGGGCTGGTCATGGTCCCGCTTTCGGTCATCTTCTCCTCTCTCCTTTTTCCGAGCGACACCGTTTGGAGTCATCTGGTCTCCACCATTCTCGTGGAACTCCTGCGGAATACCCTTTGGCTCGCCCTCGGGGTGGCCGCAGGGACCGGCCTTCTCGGAGTCAGCCTCGCCTGGCTGACCGCCGCCTGCGAATTTCCGGGGAGGAGGTTTTTCGACTGGGCGCTGATGCTCCCGCTGGCGATCCCGGCCTATGTGACCGGCTTTGTGATGATCGGTCTGCTCGACTTCGCCGGCCCGCTGCAGAGCCGCCTGCGCGGCTGGCTCGGACCCGAACATGTCTGGTTCCCGAAGATCCGCTCTCTGGGCGGGGTGATCCTCGTGATGACCCTGGCACTCTATCCTTACGTCTACCTTCTGGCGCGCAACGCCTTCCTTACCCAGGGGACCCGCTTCATCGAGATCGCGCAGTCGCTCGGCCACGGCCGGTGGCGCGCCTTCTTCCGGGTCGCCCTTCCGATGGCAAGGCCCTGGATCGCGGGCGGCCTGGCGCTTGCTTTGATGGAGACCCTTGCAGACTTCGGAACGGTGGCGACGTTTAACTACGACACATTTACCACCGCAATCTACAAGAGTTGGTTCGGTCTCTTCTCGCTTCCGGCCGCCTCCCAGCTTGCCTCCCTACTCGTGCTCCTCATCTTTGCCGTGCTGGCGATCGAGCAGCGGTTCAGGATCCGGAGCCGCTATACCCGGTTTCCCTGGAAAGGCGCGCCCGAGGGGCGATCTCCCCTGCGCGGCGCTCAAAAATGGTTCGCCGCAGTTTACGCGCTTCTGGTTCTGCTCGTCGCCTTTGCCGTTCCGGTGATCCAACTTTCCATCTGGACCGCAGAGGTCTTCCCGCGCGATTTCGATCTGCGCTATTTCCGGTTTGCGGCAAACTCGATCCTTCTCGGCCTTGTCGCCGCGCTCCTCGCCGGAGCCTGCGCGCTGATTCTTGTCTTTGCCAACCGGATGCACAACAGCCGCTGGATGCGGATCATCATCCGAATCGCCACCCTCGGATACGCGCTGCCGGGCGTGGTTCTGGCGGTTGGAATCTTCATCCCGCTGGCCGCGCTGGATGGGTGGCTGCGAGGGTGGATCCCGGGACCTCTGTTGACCGGAACCCTGCTGGCAATGCTCCTCGGCTATCTGATCCGGTTTCTCGCGGTGGCCCACTCCCCTCTATCCAGCGCGATGCAGAGGGTGGCGCCGACCATCGAGGAGGCGGCGCGGAGCCTCGGGGTCAGCGGCTTTTCGATGCTCCGCCGGATCCACCTCCCCTCTCTGCGCGGCGGACTTTTGACCGCGCTGATTCTTGTCTTTGTAGACGTCTTAAAGGAGATGCCGATTACGCTGATGACCCGCCCCTTTGGTTGGGACACTCTGGCCGTCCGGATCTTCGAGATGACCTCGGAGGGGGAGTGGGAACGCGCGGCCCTCCCGGCCGCGGCGATGGTGCTGACCGGCTTTATTCCGATTCTATTTCTGACCCGGCAGGCCTCCCGGGAGAAAGTTGTATAGGATCAGCGAGCAAAGCGAGCGACCTGCCGGCCGGCAGGCAGCAGGGAGGGGGGAGGCGTTTTGCGGGGTCCCCGAAGGCCGAGCCTTCGGGGTGGAATCCCGCTCTGCCGGTGGAAAGCGAGGAGCCGGCTTTGCCGGTCCGAGCGCGGGGTGTGGGGGGATCGGAGGAGCGCGAAGCGAACCGCACGGGCCCCCACAGGTGATAGCCGCGACGTGAGCCCCTATAAAATTAGAGCGGAAGGGGGCAGGGGTGGGCGGGGGCCCGGGCGGATGCCCCCGGGGCCCCCAACGGCTGGGCCGTTGGGGCGACACCGAGCCAACCCCTAAACCTCAATCGCACGCCGCGGGCAAACCGGGGTCCCCGAAGGCCGAGCCTTTGGGGTGGAATCCGGCTCTGCCGGTGTGAAAGCGAGGAGCCGGCTTTGCCGGTCCGAGCGCGGGGTGTGGGGGGATCGGAGGAGCGCGAAGCGAACCGCACGGGCCCCCACAGGTGATAGCCGCGACGTGAGCCCCTATAAAATT
>CAZSHZ010000116.1:0-2321 GCA_964606955.1 uncultured Nitrospirota bacterium | reverse complement strand
TCACGCGGCTTTCGATCCGCGAGGCGGGCGATTTTGTCGCGCGGTTTGAACTGACCGAAAAGGAGCGGGCGATCGCCCAGCGGATTTTAAAGGAGATCAGGGAGCGGCTCGGTTTCTTAAACAACGTCGGGGTCGACTATCTTACGCTCGACCGCGCCTCGGCGACCCTTTCCGGCGGCGAAGGCCAGAGGATCCGGCTGGCGACCCAGATCGGCTCCTCGCTGGTGGGGGTCCTCTATATCCTGGATGAGCCGTCGATCGGCCTGCATCAGAGAGACAACATCCGGCTCCTCGCCACGCTGAAGCGGCTGCGCGATCTGGGAAATACCGTGCTGGTCGTCGAGCATGATCAGGAGACGATCGAGTCGGCCGATCATCTGATCGACATGGGCCCGGGGGCGGGGATCGCTGGAGGAGAGATCGTCGCACAGGGGACTCCTGCGGAGATCCGTCAAAACCCACGCTCGCTGACCGGCCGTTATCTCGCCGGCGAGCGGACGATCCGCCTCCCGAAGAATCACCGGCAAGCCCGGAGGTTCTTAAAAATCATCGGCGCCCGCGAGCACAATCTAAAGGGGATCAACGTCGAGATCCCGCTCGGACTCTTCACCTGTATTACCGGCGTCTCCGGCTCGGGGAAATCGACCCTGATCCTGGAGGTCCTCTATAAGAACCTTGCCCGCTCGATCTACCAATCATCCGAGAGGCCGGGCGCCTGCGATGGGATTCGGGGGGTCGAATGGATCGACAAGGTCGTCAATATCGATCAATCCCCGATCGGCCGGACCCCGCGCTCGAATCCGGCCACCTACACCGGCCTCTTCACCTTTATCCGCGACCTCTTCGCGCAGCTCCCCGAATCGCGGATGCGGGGATACAAGCCGGGGCGCTACTCATTCAACGTGAAGGGGGGACGCTGCGAGGCCTGCCAGGGGGATGGGCTGATCAAGATCGAGATGCACTTTCTTCCGGATGTCTATGTGACCTGCGAGCAGTGCAGGGGGAGCCGGTATAACCGCGAGACGCTCGACATCCTCTACAAGGGGAAGAACATCGCCGACGTCCTTTCGATGACGGTGGATCAGGCCGCCGAGTTCTTCAGCGCCATCCCGGCGATCCGCTCCAAGCTCGCGACCCTTTTCGATGTCGGCCTCGGCTACATCCACCTCGGGCAATCGGCGACCACCCTCTCGGGCGGGGAGGCGCAGCGGATCAAACTCTCAAAGGAGCTCTCCCGGCGCGCGACCGGACGGACCCTCTACATGCTCGACGAACCGACCACCGGCCTTCATTTCGCCGACATCCAGAGGCTTCTCGATGTCTTGAACCGTCTGGCGGATACCGGGAACACGGTGGTCGTGATTGAGCATAATCTGGATGTGGTGAAGTGCGCCGACTATATCATCGATCTCGGCCCGGAGGGGGGGGACGCCGGAGGAGAGGTTGTGGCGGCCGGCTCTCCCGAAGAGATCACGAAGGTGGAGCGCTCTTACACGGGAGGATTCTTGAAGAAGGTGCTTATGCGAGGTGAAGGCAGCGGGAGATAACGCCGGTCCGGGTCGTCGCCCCGACCTTGATCATGATTTTTCGGATGTAGTCCTTGACCGTATTCTCGCTGATGGAAAGCCGGTTGCCGATCTCCTTGTTGGTCGACCCCATGATCATACTCCGGAGCACGTCGGTCTCCCGTCTGGTCAGATAAAACTCCGAAACCGCCGAGTCAAGGTCCTGCATCTTGTCGAGCCGGATCTTCTCCACCAGCAGGATCGTCAAGGCCGATCCCTTCTTTTCGGTCTGAAGCTGCGCGGCTCGGATACCGAAAATGTCCCCTCCGACCGTCAGGACCCCTCCGATCCGCTCCGAGATCTTTGCGGGGAGGCTCATCGGGATCTCCATTTTTTTTCCGAGGAGAAAGAGGAGGTCTCCCCCCTCCGTGTTGAGGTAGAGGATTCGTCCGGCGCTGTTGGCGATGATGATGGCCCGCATCCTCCGTTTTCTGAGGAGGACCGCCCCGACGCTGTCTCCCTGATGCCGATCGGATCGCGAGGGTTCCGTCGCAACCCCCGCGGTCTGCCCCCTCCGGATCGGGGATTCTTCCTCTCTCGGCGGACGGCTCATGAGGATGGTGTAGGTGAACATGTCTCCCCTCTGAGTGTCAAGAAAGGAGCCCACCTGCTTTAGTGGGGTCAGGGTTTTACGATTGCCGCCCGGCCTGGAGAAGCTCTCTGATTGACACCTCTCCCCCCGGTTGTTAGGATGCCGCTCCGATGCTGTTTCCGCTTCTCCTTTTTTTTCTCCTCCTCTCCTGTTCCAGAGGCGAT
>CAZSHZ010000115.1:0-4082 GCA_964606955.1 uncultured Nitrospirota bacterium | reverse complement strand
TGTTTGGGTCGGCAGCGCGGCGGGGCACGCCTTTCTGGACCATGCCGAGCCGAGGGTCGGCTCCACGGTCAGCGCTCCCCCTGCGGTGAAGATCTGGTTTGACAGCCCGATCGAGCCGGCCTTCTCCTCGCTGGATCTCTTTCAGCAAGAGCGTAAGATCAATCTCAAGGCGGCGCGGGTCGAGGAGGACGAGAGCCTGCTGATCGTTGCCCTACCCCCTCTCGACCCCGGCCCTTACCGGGTCAAGTGGAAAGTCCTGGCGAAGGATGGGCATGTGGCGGAGGGGGAGTTTGATTTTCGGGTCCGATAGTCATCTGGTTCTCACCTCGCTCCTCCGCTGGCTCGATCTGGTCGGCGTGGTCGGGTTGACGGGGGCGATCGCCTTTAGGAGAATCACGCTCGCGCGCGCGGTCGCCCGATCCACCGTGGAAGAATCGGCGGCGGCGACCGCCTTGTCGGGACCGATGGAGCGGAGGTTCATTCTGTTTCTCGTCCCCTCTCTCCTCTTCGTCGCTCTCTTGTTTCTGATCCACGAGTCCGTCATGGTGAGCGGAGGGGTCTCGCCCGCAACGGCCAAGACTTTGATCCTCCGGACTCACGTGGGCCGGGTCTGGGTTTTAAAGATCTTTGCCCTTCTTGCGATGGCCCTCTCGGCGCGCCGGGGAGGGCGGCTCCTCCCCCTTCTCTTTGCGGGGCTGCTTGTACTCTCCGAGAGTCTCTCCGGCCATCCGGTGGATCGGGGGATCCTCTCGACCTCCGTATTCGTCGACTTCCTTCACCTGTCTGGGGTCTCCCTATGGATCGGGGGCCTCTGGCCGCTGAGGGCCACCATTTCGGCCTCTGGACCGCGCTTTACCCGGATTCAGCTCCAGGAGTTCTCAAAGATCGCGGTGGGGAGCGTTCTGATTCTTTTTGCCGCAGGTCTGGTCAGTGCGTTTGAGATGGTCGGCTCATTTAGCAGACTTGGCTCTCTCTACGGAAGGGTCCTGATCTGGAAGGTCGCTCTGGCGGCCTGCACGGTCGGAATCGGGGGGGTGATCCGATTTCTCCTCCTCCTGAGGATTGAGCAGGAGGGGACGCCCGGCAGGGTGAGCCGCATTCTCCGCCTGGAGATTCTCTTGGCGCTCGCGGTCCTTTTCCTTGCGGCCGTTCTGACGCAAAGCCCTCCGCCTCGTTCTTTCACGCCGGGATAGCAAATCCAAGGCCCCGGGGAGTCCCTGGAGGAGGCGAATTGCCACTACGATATTTTTCTGTTATATTGACCGGCTTAATTCGTGTCTACCAAGAATAAAAAAGGGGGGGGACGCAATTTTAAGCAGATCCGCCGTGAGCTGGAGCGTCAGAGGAGTGCCCTTCTCGCGGGGGGGGCTCCGGGTCCGGGGGTTATCCCTGCGGAGACCCTTTCGGATCTCGGCGATCAGGCCACGGCCGAGGCCGATCAAAATTTTGCGATTCGCCTGAAAGAGCGTGAACAACGGCTTTTGAAGAAGATCGACGAGGCGCTCCAGCGGATTGAAAGCGGGACTTTCGGAATCTGCGAGTCGTGCGGGGGGGAGATCTCGGTTAAGCGTCTGAAGGCGCGGCCGGTGACGACCCTCTGTATTGAATGTAAGACCCGACAGGAAGAAGAAGAGAAGATCCGTCAGTAACGTTCCCGAGGAGCTCTGCCGCTGGTTCATGCGCGCGCTCTCAGGTTGCCTCCTGGTTTTTCTTGGGATCTTTGGAATCTATATCGCGATCACGATGAGTTTTACTTTCTGGCTCCTCCCCGTAGCCTTTCTTTTGCTGATCGGCTGCCTGATCCTGATCTCCTTCGCCATCGGCCCGCCGGGAGAATGATCTCTCTCTTCTTCCTGGCGTTTTTCGCTCCCCTCTGGGTTCAGATCGGACTCCATGAAATGACCGTGGACGACATCACCGGCATCGAGGGGATCTCATCCGAGCAGGTGTCGCTTCTCGGCATCGCGCTCGGGGATACCCGGTCGGAGGCGCATGATAAGATGGCCGCTCTTCCTCGAGGGCTTCGGGGGGAGGAGGCGGACGAAAATCTTCTCTTAAAAAGGCCGGACGGGAAGACGGTGGGAGGCTTTCATTTCGGCAGGGATGGGAGGGTCGAGATGATTTTCGTCAATGGGCGATTTTCTCCCTGGGCGATCGGGACCTTTGAGGACATCCTCTCGCGCCGGTCGGTCTCTCCTCTGGTCGAGAGCCTTTGGGGTGCGCCCGAGCGGAGGGAAAGCGGCCCGGGGTTCGTCCGTCATATCTGGAAGAGGAAAGGGATCGCGGTCAAAGAGGCCGCCGGGGAGATAGATTTCGAATTTTTCCCCATTGCGAGAGGGGTTGTGCCGATATGGTGGTAGCTCTCTGGATTCGTCGGGACGACGGGGCGGAATTTCTGATCCGAAAGGATCCGAACGGCTATCCCGATCTGGTCCCCGTCTCCCCGCAAGCGCGCCTCTCGGGGAGCAAGAAGGAGGAGGCGCTTCTCCTCTACCGCGCGCTGACCGGCAAGGAGCACCCCTATCTGGGGGCGACGACCCGCCAGATCCTCTGGGATTTTATCGAAGCGGCGACGGGGCATCTCCCCTAGCGATGAAAAACGCGCCCGCCTTGATCGCCTTGATATCTCTTCTCTCTGCCTGTGCTCCGCTCCCCGGAGGCGGTCGGTTTGACGAGGCCTCGGGGAGATTTTCCGACCCCTCGACCGGGTTTTCGGTTGAGATTCCGCGCGGCTGGAAAGTTGAAAAGAGGCCGCGCGACCTTTTCTATGCCGTCTTCCGTCCCTCCGGACTCCCCGTAGTCGGCATGGGGATCTCCAGAGAGATCGGGGCTCCGGATATCGAGAGCTTTCTGGATCTCGAGCGGGTGACCACGATGGCGGAGAAAGGGAAGGTGTTCGCCGCCGGGGAGATCGGGAATTTTCGGCTGAATGAGACCCGGCGCATCGACGTCGTCTCCCGCGGGCCGGAGGAGGGAAAACGATACGAAGCGCAGGAGACGATCTGGCTGGGGGAGCGGGAGGGGATCCGGTACATCTTTCACACGTTTACCTTTCTCGCCGGGCTCGTCCAGGTCCATCTCCGTTTTGAGTTTCCCGTGATGTTCTACGAAGCGAATGCCGCGGTCATGAATGGGATCCTCTCGACCGTCCGGGTCACGCCGAAGAGGATTCCGTCCAAAGATGACGTAGCCGACTCTTACCGGATTGTGGGGCTCTCATTAAAAAACCGGGAGGCGAAGGAGGCGGCAATCCGAGCGTTCAAAAAAGCGGTCGAGGCCAATCCGGCGCGGGTGGACAACCGACTGGATGCGGCCGATCTCCTCCGGGAGATCGGGGAGGGGGAGCGGGCCGTGGCCGAATATCAGGAGGTCCTGAAGATCTCGGAGCAGGAGGAGCGGGCGTTGCTCGGGATCGCGGAGATCCGAATGAAGGAAAAAAAATACGACGAGACGATTCAACTTTTGGTCCCCGCGCTCGGCTTTTCCGAGAACCCGGAGATTTTCCTTAAGCTCGGGAGCGCTTATCTTCAGAGCGGGCGGTTGGTCGATGCGGCCGAGACCTTTGATCGCGCGGTGCGCAAGGCCCCGGCGAGCGCCGAGGCTCAGAAAGGGCTGGGGGAGGCCTATCTGGCCCAGGAGATGCTGGATGAGGCGATCGCCTCGCTGGAGAGGGCGGTGCAACTGAACCCCAACCTTGCTTCCGCCCACTGTTCGCTTGAGAAGGCCTACGCAAAAAAGGGGATGAAGATCGAGGCGGAGCGCGAGAGGACGCTCTGCGGCCCTTTTACCCGATAGGCGCGCCGCGCGCTTTTGCGAAACCGACGACCAGGGCGATCACGCCGAACCGCACCCAGAACGCCTCGTTAAAGGGGAACTTCTTTCTCTCTTTATCAGAGGATAGCATGCGAGGGACCCCGCGGAAAAGTGGTGGGCGATGCAGGTTTTGAACCTGCGACCTCTTGCGTGTGAAGCAAGCGCTCTACCCCTGAGCTAATCGCCCGCATTAGCGTCTTTTCCAGCGGAATTATGGTATGACAGATCGGGCGTTTTGCGTCAACTTGATCGAGGGGGCCGCTGATCGC
>CAZSHZ010000114.1:0-2225 GCA_964606955.1 uncultured Nitrospirota bacterium | reverse complement strand
AGCTCCTCAAGTAGTCTCTTTTCATACTGTACGCCTTCCCTTTAGAAGCTATTTGGCAAACTCCGTACCACCGTCCACACCCCCTCCGCACCTCGCCAAGGTCGAGCGCTCTGTACAAGACTCGCCAAATCTCGACGTTTTCGATCCTTCCGGTCGAATGAAGCACGAATCCCACCACCGTCTCCTTGATCTCGGAGGTGGTATTGATCGGGGGAGGGGCCCAGTGCATCCCGATCTTGCGTTGGATCAGATCCAGGTAGTAGGGATACTTGAAGTCCGGCGCCTCGATCCCGGCCTCGATCGAAGGGATCGCGGCGAGTTCCCCGGCCCGGTCCTTCGAGGGGGGACCCGGCGACGCGACCTTGGGGGCCTCCTTGGACGGAGCCGCCCCCCTCGACGGGGCGGTCTCCTTGGATTTGGCCTTGGGCGGGATTACGGCCACCGGCTCGATCGGTTTCGGCGGAGGCTTGACCGGCGGCTTTTTATCGACGACGGTCGGTTTTATCGGCGGGACCGGCTCCTTGATCGCGGCCTTCTCGACCGGCGGTTCGGTCTGCGCCGGGACCGCGGACACCGCGGCCGGCGGGAGGCTGACGAGGTTTACCTGATAAACCGAGGGTGGGAGAACAAGCGGCGACCCGTGGATCGAGGCCAGCAGGAGCAGGAAGACCATTCCGAGGTGGAATAGAAAGGAGATTAGGAACATCCGCGTCAGACCCGGGCCGGCGGGATTCCACGAATCGCCCGATCGGAATCCGCCCTCGCTAATCACGGCGCGCCTTTACCGGCGGCTCGGTCACCATCCCCAGCCGTTCGATCCCGGCCCCCTTGACCAGATCCATAACCTGAATGACCAGCCCGTAGGGCACGTCCCGATCGGCCCGGAGGTACAGAGAAATCTGCGGCGATTTTTGCTTTAAGGCCTCCAGCGATGTTCCCAGACGGTCCAAGGGGACGGCGTCCTTGTCCAAGAAGACGGTTTGCTGCTTGGTGACGGTCAGGATGACCCGCTCTTCAGGCGAGATCGTATTGGTCGACGACCTCGGCAGATCGATTTCCATCCCCCGGTACAGCATCGGGGCCGTGACCATGAAGATCATCAGGAGGGTGAGGGCCACGTCTATGAGCGGGACGAGGTTGATGTCGGACATGAACCTCCGATTCTGCGCCGATCCGTTCGTCATGCCGTGCTCACCTTTCCGAGCGACTTGGGCTGGACGACCCGTTCCTCCACCAGGCTCAAGAACTCCGTCGAGAACGACTCCATCTCCGAGGCCATCCTCCGGACCCGGTTGTTATAGTGGTTGAAGGCCATGACGGCCGGGATTGCCGCGAGCAGTCCGGCGGCCGTCGTGCTCAGCGCCAGGGCCACGCCGGGGGCGACAGCCGCGATGCCGGCCGTTCCCTCCCGGCTGATCCCGTGGAAGGCGCTGATGATCCCCAGAACGGTGCCTAACAGCCCGAGGAGGGGCGCGACATTGCCCGTGGTGGCGAGGAAGACGAGGTAGCCCTCCAGATCCTCGACCTGCTCCTCAATCGCCCTCCTCAGCGTCCTCTCGAGAATCTTGATCGTCGCGATCCGCTCCGCCTTCTCCATCCCCTTCAGGTCGTCCTCCGTCTTCAACGAAAAATCAGGGTCCAGGCGCTCAAGACCCGACAGGAAAACGCGGGCGACCGGAGACTGTTTCATCCGCATCGCGGCCTTCCGCAACTCGATGAGATCCGCGACCTTCCAGTAGAGGGCGAGGAACTGTTTGTTCTCCGCGGCCGACCGGCGGAAGGCGCTTGATTTTTGGAAAATGATGGCCCATGAGAGGAGCGAGAAACCCAGCAGGACCAAATTGATGATGTGGCCGATGAGACCGCCGGAACGCAGGGTTTGGAAGAGGGTGAAATCAGACAACGGCACAATCTCCTCGGCGGTGCGGACACTTGAAGAATCCCGTCCTTACAGGCGGGGAATTTGCTCGCGGTGCGTGTTCAGAACCGCTGCCTGGATTCCGCTCTCGAATCCAGCCCGGTTCCCGCGGCCTTCCAACGAAACCTGTCGGTGAAGAAAAATGGCGGGGCCGGCGGGGCTCGAACCCGTGACCTCCGGCGTGACAGGCCGGCGTTCTAACCAGCTGAACTACGGCCCCGACATTAACTGCTTTTTAAACAAAGGGAGCAATGGAACATTAGAGCATTGGACCGCATTCTCGTCCTTTTCCCTCTAATGCTCTATT
>CAZSHZ010000113.1:0-30949 GCA_964606955.1 uncultured Nitrospirota bacterium | reverse complement strand
ATCGACCAGGAGGGGGCGGACCTGCGAGGCCTCATGACATCTTTGAAAGAGTTCTTTGAGATCACTCCGCTCTTGTTGACCGTTCCTGTTCGGACCGACGGCAGGATCGAAATAGTTGACCTGATCAGAGGGGGAGCGGCTCGCATCGAGCGGACCGAACCGATGGAGTGCACCGCAGAACAGGACGACCAGCTCCTGGCAAATTATCTGGAGAAAGGGAAGATCCTCCCGCTCTGTACCGGCTCTCCTATCAAGGGGTGGGGGACCGCGGCGCTTATCGATCTGATTGGAAGGCTGCTGCCGCCACCGTCACCTCCTCCCCAAGAGGGGCCCCTCTTCGCCCGGATCTTCAAGACCGTCATCGATCCCTTTTCCGGGAGGCTCTCCTACCTCCGGGTTTTCTCAGGCGCTCTCTCGACCGATCAGCCTTTCTTCAACCTCACAAAGAACGTGAAGGAGAAGGGGGGGCACCTATTTATGATCCAGGGGAAGAAAATCCTCCCGGTCAACCGGCTGGCGGCGGGGGAGATCGGCGCAGTTGCGAAGTTAAAGGAGTCGATGACCGGCGATATCCTGGCCGAGGGGCCGGAGGTCTCGTCCTCGGGAGAGTCTCCCCGCGCTCCGTTACTCTTCCGGCGTCCCGTCCTCGCCTACGCGGTCGAACCGAAAGGGAAGGGGGACGATGAGAAGGTGACGGTCGCCCTTTCGCGTCTGGTCGAGGAGGACCCCACGCTTGAGTTTCACCATGATCCTGAAATGAAGGAGATGATCCTTTCTGGGCAGACGCCGCTCCATGTCGAGATCTCTTTAGAGAAGTTGAAGAGAAAATTCGGCGTGGAGGTGTCGTTGAAGGAGCCGAAGATTCCCTACCGGGAGACGATCCGGAGGAAGGCCTCCGCCCAGGGGAGATACAAGAAGCAGTCGGGGGGGCATGGCCACTCCGCCGATTGCTGGATCGGGATCGAGCCGCTCCCGCGGACTGCGGGATTTCAATTTACCGATAAGATCGTCGGTGGGGCGATCCCGCGCGGATTCATCCCATATGTCGAGCGCGGGGTTCAGCAGGCGATGCGCTCAGGATTCCTCGCCGGATATCCGGTGGTGGATGTCGGCGTGACCCTGTATGACGGGACATTCCATACGGTTGATTCGGCCGGTCCAGATTTTGAAATCACAGGTTCGGTCGCCTTCAAGAAGGCGATGGAGCAGGCCGGGCCGGTTCTCTTGGAGCCGATCATGAAGATAGAAACGAGGGCGCCGAATGAGACGGTCGGAGCGGTGATGGGAGATTTAAATGCGAGAAGGGGGAAGATCCTCGGGGTGGAGACGATCGGGCACTCCGAGAGGATCCGGGCGCTTGTCCCGAGGGCTGAGATCCTCCGCTACGCCCCCTCGTTATCGTCACTGACGGGGGGACGCGGCACCTACACGATTGAATTCGCCCAGTACGAAGAGGTTCCCGCGCACTTGGCGAATAAAATCATCGAGGAGCGGCGGGCCGATCAGAAGCGCTCGGCCTGAGAAAGAGGGCTTACTTCCCCTCTTTCCCCTCCGCCTGCGGCTTCAGAACGATAAAGAAGGCGCGGTTTTCGCGGGTTACCCGCAGGAGGACCGCCTCATTCTTCTTCAGATTCGATGCGACCCGCTTGAAATCCTCGGTTGAGAGGATCTTCTCCCGGTTGATCTCTTTTAGGAGATCCCCCTCCTTCAGCCCCTCCGATTCGGAGGCGGAGCCGGACTCGATCTTCGTGATCACGACCCCCTTATCCTCCTTGATTTTAAAGCGCTCCGCCAACTCAGGGGTCAGGTCTTGGACCGTCAAACCGAGGACCGATTCGGGACGGGGGGGAAGGGCGGCCTGTATCGCCTCCTCCTTCCGCTCAGCCAGTTCGATCGTCAGGCGTTTTTTCTGTCCATCGCGAATGATCTCGACCGACGATTGTTTTCCAGGGATCAGCGAGGCAATCACCCGAGCCAGCGTGCTGGGGGTATCGACCGGCTTATCGTCCACCCGGACGATGACGTCTCCCGGTTGGATTCCGGCCTTGGAGGCGGGATCCCCCTCGAAAACCTCGTTGACGAGGACCCCCTCCCCTTCTTTAACTCCGAATTTTACCGCCAGCTCGAGCGTCAGCGGCTGAATCCCGACACCCAGCCAACCGCGGGTGACCTTCCCCTTCGTGATCAACTGCGCCATCACCTCTTGCGCCATATTTGCCGGGATCGCGAATCCGATCCCCTGGGCGAAGTTGATGATCGCCGTGTTGATCCCGACCACCTCTCCGCGAATGTTGAAAAGGGGGCCTCCGGAGTTGCCGGGATTGATCGATGCGTCGGTCTGAATGAAATCTTCATAGCGGGAGAGGTTGACGTTTTCCCTCCCCAAGCCGGAAACGACTCCCACCGTCACGGTGCGATCCAACCCGAAGGGATTACCGACCGCGATGACCCACTGTCCGACTTTAACTTTGCTCGAGTCGCCGAAGCTAACCGCCGGGAATTCGCGCCCCTCCGCCTCGACCCGCACGACTGCGAGATCGGTATCGGGATCCTTCCCAACGACCTTGCCGACCAGTTTGGTCTTGTCGGAGAAGCGGACCTCCACCTCCTGGGCGTCCCCCACCACGTGGTTGTTGGTGATGATGAAGCCGCGCTTGTCGACGACGACCCCGGAACCAGAACCGGGAGGGGTCTCCGGGCGCTCGCGGCCGCGCGGGGCCTCCCCCTCGCGGGCCGGAGGACGGGCGGACGAGGCGGGGGCGATGTTCACGACCGCCGGTTTGACCCGGTCGGCGATCTCGATAAAGGTGTTCTGGGCCTGTTCCAGCAGGCGCACGCCCGCCTCGTCCGCCGCGCGCGAAGGAGAGGCGGGGAGAGCCAGGGCCAGCGAAAGGGAAAGTGCCGCAACAACCGGGCGCCTAATTTTCAGCATAGTAAACTCCTTGGAATGAAGATTAATTCAACTGTCTGATTATAATATGATTGATTCCTGAAAAACAAGTCGCTATCCTTATCTTACGATGCGGATCGGGGACCTCGTGCTCATCGGAGCGATGATCCTTGCTATCTTTCTGGCGACCATCATGGCGAAACCCCCAGACTAGCTCTTCTATCGAGGTTATGGTGCCGAGGCGCAGAATCGAACTGCGGACACAAGGCTTTTCAGGCCTCTGCTCTACCGACTGAGCTACCTCGGCACGGCCAATCGGGGGTCCCCAAGCAACGCGCGCTTGGGGAAAAACACTAGCAGACGGGTAGGGCCCTGTCAATGCGGCAAGATTCCACGTCAGATCCGAGAATCGTTCATCGAGGTTTTTTGACAATCTCCTGATGAGGGCCTATAATCAACCGGTTTTGCTGAAGGAATCGGGCTTGTACCCCGTCCGAAATTTTTCCATCATCGCCCATATTGATCATGGAAAGTCGACCCTGGCGGATCGACTCCTGGAGGCGACCGGCGCCGTCTCCCCTCGAGAGTTCAAAGAGCAAATCCTGGACGACATGGACCTGGAGCGGGAGCGTGGGATCACGATTAAAGCGCACGCCGTCCGGCTCATGTACCGGTCGCGCAAGAGCCGGGAGTATGTCTTGAACCTGATCGACACTCCAGGTCATGTCGATTTTTCTTATGAGGTATCACGGAGCCTGGCTGCATGCGAGGGGGCACTCCTGGTGGTGGACGCATCGCAGGGGGTGGAGGCGCAGACGATTGCCAACGCGCACCTCGCGATGTCCAACGGGCTGGTGATCCTCCCGATCATCAACAAGATCGATCTTGCAAGCGCCGACGTGGAGCGGACCCGCCGCCAGATCACCGAGGTCCTCGGCCTTCCTGGGGAGAAGGCAATCCTTGCGTCTGCGAAAAATGGGATCGGGACCGAGGAGATCCTGGAGGCGATCGTGGAAAAAATTCCTCCGCCCGCCGGGCGCACCGACCAGCCGTTGAAGGCGCTGACCTTCGATTCGTGGTTCGACAATTACCTCGGGGCGGTGATCCTGATGAAGGTGGTGGACGGGGAGATCCGGGTCGGGCAGCGGATCCTCCTGATGGCGACGAAACGGACCGGAGAGGTGACTTCCCTCGGCGTCTTCACCCCCAAAGACCTCCCGGTCAAGCGCCTCTCCGCAGGCGAGGTGGGTTACCTGACCGCGGGCCTAAAAGACGTCTCGGACTGCAAGATCGGCGACACGATCACCGACGCCGCCTCTCCGACCGACAAGCCGTTTCCGGGGTACCGCGAGCCCAAGCCGATGGTCTTTTCCGGCCTCTATGCGATGGATTCGGACCGATTCGAGGATCTCCGAGAGGCGCTTGGAAAGTTGCGGCTCAACGACGCCTCCTTCACCTACGAGCCCGAGACCTCTCTTGCCCTCGGGTTCGGGTTCCGATGCGGGTTTCTCGGCCTGCTGCACATGGAGATCGTCAAGGAGCGGCTGGAGCGGGAGTTCAACCTCTCCCTGATCAATACCGCCCCCACCGTGGTCTATCGGATCACCACGAAAAACGGGGAGGAGATATTGATCGATAATCCGGTGAAACTTCCGAACCCCGGGGCGATCGAAAAATTTGAGGAGCCGTACATCGAGATCATAGCTATCAGCCGCCAGGAGTTTTTGGGTAATCTGCTCAAACTCTGCGAGGAGAGGCGCGGGATTCAGAAGGATATCAAATATCTCGATACCGACCGGATCCTCCTAAAATACGAACTCCCGCTCAACGAGATGATCCTCGATTTCTACGACCGCTTAAAATCGGTCTCGAAGGGATACGCCTCGCTCGATTATGAGTTCATCGGATTCCGAGAGTCGGATCTGGTGAAGGTCGATCTCCTGTTGAACGGGGAGACGGTCGATGCCCTCTCCTTCATCACGCATCAGGACAAGGCCTATCCGAGGGCGCGGGCGCTGGCCGAGAAGATGCGGGAACTGATCCCCCGGCAGATGTTCGAGGTGGCGATTCAGGCGGCCATCGGAAGCAAGATCATTGCCCGCGAAACCGTATCGGCGATGAAGAAAAATGTCACGGCGAAGTGCTATGGAGGAGACATCACCCGGAAACGGAAGTTATGGGAAAAACAAAAGGAGGGGAAGAAAAGGATGAAACGGGTCGGACGGGTCGAGATCCCGCAGGAGGCATTCCTCGCGGTTCTCAAGGTGAAAGAATGATGGAGCGCGACAACCCCCTTTCCGTCGGCCCGTCGACCTCGACCGATCCCGCGATCCCGGCGACGCGTAAGAAATCGACCGTCCGGGAGTATGTCGAGACCCTGGTGGTCGCCATCTTGCTGGCGCTGGTCATCCGGACCTTTATCGTGCAGGCCTTCAAGATCCCCTCCGGCTCGATGATCCCCACCCTGAATATCGGTGACCATATCCTGGTCAACAAATTTATCTACGGCGTGCGGATCCCCTTCTTCGATCTCGTCTCGGTTCCGATCTCCCGCCCGCACCGCGGGGATATCATCGTCTTTAAATTTCCGAAAGACGAGCAGAAGGACTTTATCAAACGGGTCATCGGCGAGCCGGGCGATGTCGTGGAGATCAAGGAGCGGCGGGTTCTCGTGAACGGGACTCCCCTCGATGAGCCGTACATCCAGCATACGGCGGATGGGTTGTCGGGAGGCATGGAGGGTCTCGGAACCATCGGCGGTAAAAGCGAGCGGGACAGCTTCGGGCCGGTGACCGTCCCTCCCGAAGGCTACTTCGTCATGGGGGACAACCGCGACCAGAGCCTCGACTCCCGCTTCTGGGGATTCGTCAATTTCAACAAGATCAAGGGAAAGGCGTTTTTAATCTACTGGTCCTGGGACGGGGAGGACCGTTGGGTCCGATGGGATCGGATCGGCCACATCATCCACTGAGAGGGGGGAACCGCTTCAAGGAACACCTCTCTCATTTCCGGGGGCGAAAGGTCTTCGTCCTCGGAGATCTGATGCTTGACCATTATATCTGGGGCGGGGTCACGCGGATCTCCCCCGAAGCGCCGGTCCCGGTGGTCAACGTCACCTCCGAGTCGCTCCTGCTGGGGGGCGCGGCAAACGTCCTTCATAATATCCTGACGCTGGGGGGGGCGGGGAGAATTGCCGGAGTGGTCGGGGATGACGAGGCGGGGAGGTGGATCCTCGACGATCTGAAACGGAAAGGGGTCCCCACCGACGGGATCGTGGTCGACCCGGGGCGTCCCACCACAACTAAAACCAGAATCATCGCGCACAGCCAGCAGGCCGTCCGGTTCGATCGGGAGCGGCGGGATCCCATCCTCTCGCGCTCCGCCGCGACGATCAAGGAGGCCATCCGGGCCGCGGATGCCGAGGCCTTCGTGATCTCGGATTACGCCAAGGGGGTCATCACGCTCGGGCTGGCCCAGGAGGTTGTCCGAACGGCTGCAAGGCGTGGAGTGCCAGTGATCGTCGATCCGAAGGTCTTGCATCTCGCGCGGTACAGGGGGACGACCCTGATTACACCGAACAGCGCCGAGGCGGGCCTGATGTCGGGTGTGGAGATCGACGGGGATCAGACCCTGGCCAGGGCGGGCGAGCAACTGATAAAAAGGCTCCGCTGCCGTGCGGTCCTGATCACCCGCGGCGAGCATGGGATGACCCTTTTCGAGGCGAGCAACGGAAAGGTCGAGACGACGGAGATCCCGACGGAGGCGAAACAGGTCTTCGACGTGACCGGAGCCGGCGATACGGTCGTCTCGGCGCTTGCCCTGGCGCTCGCGGCAGGGGCGGGGATGGAGGAGGCGGCGCGGATCGCCAACGCTGCGGCCGGGATCGTGGTCGGCCGCGTTGGGACAGCCACGGTGAAACTTGAGGAGCTGAAGGCGGCGCTCGAATGAGAACCCCACGGCGAATCCTGATCGTCATCCCGGCCCGCTGGGGTTCGTCCCGCTTTCCCGGAAAGCCGCTTGCGAGGATCGCCGGGAAGACGATGATCGCTCATGTCGCAGGGCGCGCTCGCCAGGCCGCAAAGACGCTGGATGCGGCACGCGTCATTGTCGCCACGGATGATGAGAGGATTGCCAAAGAGGCCCGATCGTGCGGCGTTGAGGTAATGATGACCTCCGAGCGCCACGAGAGCGGGACCGAGCGGGTCGGGGAGGCGGCCGCGCGCGCGGGGGAGGCCGATCTGGTGGTCAACCTGCAGGGGGACCTCCCGTTCTTTTCGGCAGAGGCGCTCTGTGGCACAATACGCGAGGCCGACGCGCGGGACGACTGGGAGATGGCGACCGTCCGCAAGGAGATCATGACGGCGGAGGAGCTCTTCGACTCAAACACAGTGAAGGTCGTCTGCGATGCGCGCGGATTCGCCCTCTATTTCTCACGCGCGCCGATCCCGTGGCGCGCCCGGGGAGGCGAGCCGATCCCCCCGAAGGTCTATTACAAGCATTTTGGAATCTATCTCTTCCGTCCCTCCTTCTTGCGGAAATTTTCCGGACTTCCCGCCGGGGATCTGGAGCGGGCGGAGCGTCTGGAGCAGCTGCGGGCCCTGGAGGCCGGGGCGCAGATCCTCGTGCTGGATGTCTCCGAGGAGCTGATCGAGGTCAACACCCCGGCGGACATCGAGCGGCTGGGACTCCGATGACGAAGTTCATCTTCATCACCGGCGGGAACGTCTCCTCTCTCGGAAAGGGACTTTCCGCGGCCTCGATCGGAAATCTTCTTGAGGCGCGCGGCTTCTCGGTCACGTTCCTAAAACTGGATCCCTATCTGAACGTCGATCCCGGAACGATGAACCCCTACCAGCATGGAGAGGTCTTCGTCACGGACGACGGCGCGGAAACCGACCTGGACCTCGGCCATTACGAGCGCTTCACGTCGGTCAACATGTCGAAGAAAAACAATCTCACCACCGGAAAGATCTACGATACCCTGATCCAGCGGGAGCGCCGCGGGGATTTTCTAGGCGGGACGGTGCAGGTCGTGCCGCACGTCACCGACGAGATCAAGAAGCGGATCAAAGAGGCGATCCACGGGGCAAACTTCGACGTGGCGATCGTCGAGGTCGGGGGAACGGTCGGGGACATTGAAAGCCTCCCCTTCCTCGAGGCCATTCGCCAGTTCCCCTTCGAGGTCGGGCGGAAGAACGTCCTCTATATCCATGTCACCCTCGTGCCGTACATCTCCGTGGCGGGAGAGCTGAAGACAAAACTGACCCAGCATTCGGTCAACGAACTTAGGCGAATCGGAATCCAGCCCGACATCCTTCTCTGCCGGACCGACCGCCTCCTCTCGCGTGAGATGAAGGAGAAGATCGCTCTGTTTACGAACGTCGCCAGAGAGGCGGTCATCACGGCAAAAGACGTGGAGACGATCTACGAAGTCCCGCTGGTCTTCCATCAGGAGGGGCTGGACGCGGAGATCGTCAAGCTCCTCGGGCTCGGCGGGCGCCACGGCCGGGAGGCAAAACCGAGGCTGACCCAGTGGAAGAGGCTGGTGGAGAAGATCCATCACCCCGACCGGGTCGTACGGATCGGCGTGGTCGGAAAGTACGTGGAGGTGCGGGACTCCTACAAGAGCCTCCACGAGGCGCTCGTCCATGGCGGGATTCCCCACTCCGCTCGGGTTGAGGTCGAATGGGTGGAGGCCGAGGGAATCGAGCGCGATGGGGCGGAAAGCTATCTTTCAAAGCTGGACGGCGTCCTCGTTCCGGGGGGATTCGGCGCCCGCGGGATCGAAGGGAAGATCGCGGCGATCCGCTACGCGCGGGAGCGCGGGATCCCCTTCTTCGGGATCTGTCTGGGGATGCAGTGCGCCGTGATCGAATTTTCCCGGAACGTCCTCGGTCTTTCGGCGGCCAACAGCTCCGAATTTGCCAAGACGTCCCACCCAGTGATCGATCTCCTTCCGGGTCAAGCCCAGGCAGAGGCCAAGATCGGAAAAGGGGGGACGATGCGTCTCGGGGCATACCCCTGTCGGGTCCTCCCCGGAACAAAGGCGCGTAAGAGCTACGGCGCGTCGACGATCTTCGAGCGGCATCGCCACCGGTATGAAGTGAATAACCTCTATCGGGATCGGTTGGTCCGCAAGGGGATGGTCATCAGCGGTATCTCTCCCGACGAGCGGCTCGTGGAGATGATCGAGTTACCGACCCATCCCTGGTTCGTCGCGGTCCAGTTCCACCCGGAATTCCGCTCCCGCCCGCGTGCTCCCCATCCGCTCTTTCGCGAATACATCGGCGCGGCGATCCGATCCAGGGAAAAGCGGTGAACCCGGAAGAAAAAAAACCTGCCGCGGTCACCATCAACGGGCTGAAGCTCGGAGGGGGAGGCCCTCTCTTTCTGATCGCCGGCCCCTGCGTGATCGAGTCGGAGAAATTGGTTTTAGAAACCGCCGGCCGGCTCGCCGAGATCGCCGATCGGCTGGCCGTCCCGCTGATCTTCAAGTCCTCCTACGACAAGGCGAACCGGAGTTCGATCCGCTCCTTCCGCGGGCATGGAATCGAGGCGGGGCTTTCAATCCTGCAAAAAGTGAAAGAGAGATACTCCCTTCCGCTCCTCTCCGACATCCACTCGGTCGAGGAGGCCGAAATCGCGGGGAAGGTCCTTGATATCCTCCAGATCCCGGCATTTCTCTGCCGACAGACCGACCTGTTGGTTGCCGCAGCCAGAACGGGGAAGGGGGTGAACGTGAAAAAGGGGCAATTTCTCGCGCCGTGGGACATGAAGAACATCGTCGAAAAATTGGAGGAGGCCGGAACGCGGAAAATCTTTCTGACCGAGCGCGGCGCGACCTTCGGTTATAATATGCTGGTCACCGACATCCGGGCGCTTCCGATCATGAGACGCTTCGGATACCCGGTCATCTTCGACGGCACGCATTCCGTTCAGTTGCCGGGAGGGGCCGGGACTGCGTCATCAGGAGAAAGGCAATACGTGCCTTATCTCGTCCGCGCCGCCGTGGCGGCCGGGGTGGACGGACTTTTTCTGGAGGTCCATCCCGATCCCGATTCCGCCCTCTCAGACGGTCCTAATATGATCACTTTGGAGCAGACCGCAAAACTCTTGATCGAGGCGAAGAAGATCCGGGAGGCGCTCGCCCAGTGAGCAGAGAGATCGAGCAGGCTCAGCGCGTATTGCGGATCGAGGCGGACGCCATCGCCGCGCTGATCCCCCGGCTTGGGGAAAGTTTTCAAAAAGCGATCGAGATCTGTCTTGCCTGCAAGGGGCGGATGGTGGTCTCCGGAATGGGAAAATCTGGGAATGTCGCCCAGAAGATCGCGGCGACGCTCGCCTCCACTGGGACCTCCGCCTTTTTCCTCCACCCCGCCGAGGGGCTCCATGGGGATCTCGGAATGGTCTCCCGCAATGACGCGATGATCGCGATCTCCAACTCAGGGGAAACGGACGAGCTGGTCCGGCTTCTCCCTCCGATCAAGCGCCTGGGGCTTCCGGTGATCGCCCTCTGCGGGAACTCCCGTTCGACCCTCGCCAAAAACGCCGACGTCTTCCTCGATATTTCGGTGAAAGAAGAGGCCTGCCCGATGGGGCTTACCCCGACCGCATCGACCACTGCGGCGCTCGCGATGGGGGACACGCTCGCCATCGTCTTAATGCAGAGGCGGGGATTCAACCAGGAGGACTTCGCCACATTCCATCCCGGCGGCTCGCTCGGAAAACGGCTCCTCCTCCGCGTCGATGAGGTGATGCACACGGGGAGCGAGATTCCGGTCGTCCACCCCTCCACTCCGATGAAAGAGACATTCCTGGTGATGAGCGAAAAAAAACTCGGGATGACGACGGTGCAGGAGGAGGGGAGGCTCGTCGGAGTGATCACCGATGGCGATCTGCGGAGGCTGATAGAGGAGCATGCTGAGAGGCTCTTTACGATGCGCGCCGTAGAGGTTATGACGCGCAATCCCAAGGTGATCGCGGAGGGCGTGCTAGCGGCCAAGGCGGTCGAGCAGATGGAGAGCCACTCCATCACCTCCCTGGTCGTTGTCGGCGGCGGCGGATCGGTTCGCGGCGTGATTCATCTGCACGATCTTCTGAAAGCCGGTGTGGTCTAGACCGCTCCTGCAGAAGGCCCGAGCGGTCCGGTTTCTTCTCACGGATGTAGACGGGGTGCTGACCGACGGCCGGATCTATCTCGATCCCTCCGGGGGCGAATTGAAGGTCTTCAACATCTACGATGGATACGGAATCGCGCAGCTTCGAAGCCTTTCGGACCCGATTCGGGTCGGATTCGTCTCCGGAAGGAGGTCGGAGGCGGTGGCGATCCGGGCGAAGGAGCTCGGGATTGACGAGGTCCATCAGGGGGTGCAGGACAAAATCTCCATCCTTGATCAGATTTTGCTAAAATACTCCCTCCGCGCCCAGGAGGTGGCGTTTGTGGGCGACGATGGGAACGACATCCCGGTAATGAAGCGGGTTGGGCTGGCGGTTTCGGTCCCGAATGGGATTGCCGAGGCGATGGCGGCAGCCGATTGGGTTACCCCGCGGAGAGGAGGGGAGGGGGCAGTCCGGGACGTCGCCGATCTTCTCCTGGCTGCAAAGGGGATGGCGCGATGATGCCTCGGCGGCTCCTTCGCAGAGGGGCCGCTCTTTTTCTCTCATCGGCCGCTGCTGCGGCGCGTCTCCTCCCATGGCGGGGCGCGGTCCTTTTCGGCGGTTTTATCGGCCTCGCCGCATTCTCCTTTCTCCCCGGACTCCGCCGGCGCTCCGAGAAGTCGACCGGCCGAGCGACCCGCGAATCGTTCATCGATACCGGCCGTTCCTTCGCCGAGATCGTCAAGATGTGGAGCGTGAGGGGAGAGGAGGTCGAGGATCGCGTCACTGTGGAAGGGGAGGAGGTACTAAAGAAGGGGGTCGGATCGGGCCATGGCGTTGTTCTGGTCGCTTCGCAGGTTGGAAATTGGGAACTGATGGGAGCGATCCTCTCTCGTCGCGGCTATCTGGTCCATCTCCTTTTTCCCCCTTTCTGCGATCCTCAATTGGATGGGTGGGTGAAGCGCTCCCGCGATCGCTTCAAGGTCCGCACGGTCAGCCGCGGGATACCGGTCGGATCGCGGCGACTACTCACCATTCTTCGTCGCGGGGAGGTCGTGGGGCTGCTGCTTGATCCCGAGGAACATCTCCGCGCCGAGGGAATGGAGGGGCGGAGAGGGGGAAGGGCGCAGACCCCTCGTGGAGCGGCCGAACTCGCCCTACGCGCCGGGGCCCAGATCGTTGCCGTCTCGATCAGCCGCTGGGGGATAGATAGACATCGCGTTGTTCTTTCGGCGATTTCCCTTTTGGAACCCGATCCGGAACAGGGGGGGCGGCGGATCACGGCCCACCTCTTAGCGGAGACAGAGGGGAAAAACTGAATCTCCCTAATTTCGTCACCTCGGTCCGGATTCTGCTCGTCCCCATCTTTATCCTTGTATTCTATTACCCGCTTGTCGAGGCGCCGCTGACCGGCTCGCTCCTCGCGGCATCGGTCTTTCTCGTCGCCTCCCTGACCGACCTTCTCGACGGCTGGCTTGCCCGGCGTCGGGCCGAGATTACCCGAATGGGGAAACTCCTCGATCCGGTTGCCGACAAGATCCTGGTTGTTTCCGCGTTGATCCTTCTGGTCGCAAAGGGCCGGGTCCCGGCCTGGATTGCCATCGTCCTGATCAGCCGCGATTTTGCCGTCACCGGGCTTCGTGCGATCGCGGCCGCCGAGGGGGAGGTCATCCCCGCCGATGCCGCGGGAAAATGGAAGATGGTGCTTCAGATCACGGCAATCCTCCTCCTGATCGTCAACGACGAATTCGCCAACTCCGCCGGTCTCTTCCTCCTGTTGGTCTCCCTGGCGGTCGCCGTTCTCTCCGCGGGCCGGTACTTCATCCGGTTCGCGCGCAGCCTCTAACCTTGCCGCTGCCGGTCGGCTGGGTTGCCCTCGCCGGGGCATACCTCTTGGGTTCCATCCCATTCGGTCTGATCTTCTCCCGGCTGCGGGGGGTGGACCCGCGCGCCGTTGGGAGCGGGAATATCGGCGCGACAAATGTCCTGCGCGTGGTCGGAAAGAGAGAGGCGGTTTTAACACTTGCAGGTGATTTCTTGAAAGGGGCGGCCGCCGTCTGGCTGGCCCGGAGACTCTCTCCTGTGTTGATGACACAGATGATCGCCGGGCTGTTCGCTATCCTTGGGCATTGCTTTCCGATTTTTCTCAAATTTCGCGGGGGGAAGGGGGTTGCCACCGGCTTTGGCGTACTGCTGGCTCTCTACCCGGGAGTCGCCCTGGCGACATTTCTATTCTGGGCGGGAACCGCCTTCGCCTGGCGGATCTCCTCCCTGGCGGCCCTGATCTCGTTCAGCCTTCTGCCGGTCACGACGTTCGTGGTTCTCTACCGAGCCGGGAGACAAGAGCTCCTTTCAGGTCTGATCTTCTCGGTAGCCGTGGCGTTTCTGATCGTCCTGCGGCACCGGGAGAACATCGAGCGGCTGATCGCTGGGAAGGAGGGGATACCAAAAAGCGGAGGTCAGTAAACGTGGCGACGATGCTTTCCTGTGAGAATAAAGACCGTCGATTTCCTCTGCGCTCAAGAGAACCGCCTTCTCCACGCCGTTTTTGGTGATTTTTTTTGTGATCAGGATGCGGTCGTATCCATTTTCGATTTCCGCAACAAGCCGGGAGAACTGTTTCTTTGCTTCGGCCAACGGATAGGTCTTGCGCATCGTTTCCCTCCTGTTGAGCCGAATTATAGTCTAAAAACATTTGATCATCAACGAGTTTGACATTCCATGGAAAACGAGGTAGAAGTAACTATGTCACTACATGAGAGGGGGAAAAATGCGAATCGGTCTTCGAGAAGCAAATCAAAGATTTTCAAAGGCAATCCGAGCCGTCAAAGCTGGGGAGGAGGTGGTCCTGACCGAGCGCGGCAATCCGATCGCGGTCATCAAGCCGCTTCTCAAGGCCACGACCATGGCCGCCGTCATGCGGCGTCTTGAGGCCGAAGGGTTGCTCTGGTCAGGTCCCAAAAGCGATAGACCGATGCCGGTCTGCCGGAATCCGATCCGGATCAAGGGCCCTTCCTTGTCGCAGACCCTTAGGGAAGACCGCGATCAATCGTGATTCCGGTCTCGAGCAACCCTTTTACGAAGTGGGCTTATTTCGACTCGAGCGTGCTCGTCAAGAACTACGTCGAAGAATCCGGATCGGCTCGTGCTCGTCGCCTGATACGGAAGTACCGCTTCTTGTCCTCGATTCTCGCCCCCTTGGAATTGATTGCTGCGTTGTCGCGGCGGCGCGCTTCTGGAGACCTTGATGAGGAAGCGTTCTCTTCGAGAGTTTTGCTCATCGGCAGGAACCGAGCCTATTGGAAGCTCCTTCAGATCAGCCAACAGGTCACGAACCGTGCGGAAAAAATCGTCCAGGAGTCTGCCGTGAGAACCTTGGATGCGATCCATCTGGCCTCCGCCATGGAGTTTCAAACTGCCATAGGAAAAGAGGTCCCCTTCGTTACTGCGGACGGGCGGCAACGAGACACCGCTGAACGTTACGCACTGAACATTGTCTGGATCGAATGAGCCCCGAAAGATTCATGGACTTCGAAGGGGTCGCTGTGATAAAAAATGATGCCATCCGTGGAATGGATTCTTTTCCCGCTCTTTTTTCTGATCGCGCTGCTCTACTCTTCAGTCGGGCATGGCGGGGCATCGGGATATCTTGCCGCGCTGGTCCTGGCCGGCTATGCGCGGCCCTCCATCGCCCCGATGGTCCTGACTCTGAATATCATGGTCACCATGCTTGGATGGTTCCACTTTAAGCGGGCGGGACACTTCTCCCTCCGGCTCCTTCTACCGTTCGTGCTGACCTCGGTCCCGGCCGCGTTCCTCGGCGGATTGATTCTCCTTCCGACTCGTATCTTCTCACTCCTCCTCGCCCTTGGGCTCTTCTGCGCCGCGATACGGATGCTCATGGCGTTGAGGCCCATGCATCGTTTTCATTCTCCATCTTTCGCTCTCCTCTTTCGCATCGGCCCAATCATCGGCGCACTCTTGGGCTTTCTAGCCGGGCTGACCGGAATCGGGGGGGGGATCTTTTTAAGCCCGCTCCTCCTTTTGATCGGATGGGCCGAAAACAAACAGACGGCGGCGACCTCTGCGGCATTCATCGTGACCAACTCGATCTCCGGTCTCTCGGCCCACCTGATTCGGGGGGGAGGGGACTGGTCCCTCTTTCTCCCCCTTGGCCTCGCGGTGCTGATCGGCGGGGGGATCGGCTCCTGGAGCGGGGCATTCCGGCTTCCGCCGCTGGTCCTGCAGAGGATTCTGGGGGTGGTGCTCCTTCTGGCCTCGGGCAAACTTGCCCACGACACATTTTTGGGTTAGAGTTGCTAATCTTGGTCCGGATCATTATTTAACATAATAATCATTATGCGACATTATATCTTCCTAAGATGCCTCAGGGATTAAAGATTCTGATCTTCGTTCTGGCCGCTCTTTTGATCGGCTCCCTCCTCTTCTTTCTTTCTGTCGAGTGACGATGCCCGTTTTTATGAGGTCTCTTGCTAAAAGATTAAACCGAGAGATTACGGCGTTCTCTTCCGGCTTCACTCTCACCGCGAAGGAGATTGCCAAGCGGGTCGATCGTAAGGTCCGCCGGACGAAACTTGCCTACGACGCGGCCCTGCTCGAGCAGGAGATGCATGAACTCTTCACCCGGCTTGGGCGGCGACTCCATCAACTGGAGAAGGACGGCGGGGGCCTGACTTCCCAGGAAGACTCCGAAGTCATCCGCCTGCGGGAGAAGATCTTGGAGAGCGAGAGGCGCCTGGAACGGGTAACCCGAACCCTTTCAGACCCGGGAGTTGATGCGGCACGAGACCTCTGGAACCGGCTATTCGAGGGGCTGTTTCATGGAGCCGTTGTCCTGCGGGAAGGGAAAATTGGCCCCAACTACCGCTCTCTAGGAGAGACGGTGGCCCGCGCCCGGATCCCTCCGCGGATCCACCTTCTGGCAATCTTCAAACAACATGGAGCCGAGCCGGCCTGCGGGGAGACCCGCTTGGAGCTCGGTGATCGAATCGTGGCCGTGGGGCCCGAGGAAGAGTTAAAGAAATTTCTCGACTCGCTCTAGCCCTCTTTCTCCTCGCGCAGCGCCTCAATTTCGCGGAGGAGCTCGTCGCGCGTGATCATCCCTTTTCCGACTAGAAGGCGGACCAGCCCCTCCAGTTGATAGATGTTATAGACGGCCAGTTTCTCGACATTCACCACCTCCTCCCCGTCCCCAGCCGAAGGGGGCTCTCCACGGCGCGTCGCCATCCGCGCGACCATAGCGACCACGAGCATTCCCCCGATCAGCAAAACCACCGCGAAGAAGAGGAACATTTAAAGGCCGATGATCTTGACCGATTCGCCCAGCTTTGCGCCGAGAATCTCTTGCGCCGAGGCTCCCGAGGCGAATATCTCGAGCCGGTCGGAGCTGTTGAGGATCGCGCCGATTTCTCCGGGCGCCGCCTGCCGGTAAAATTTTTGCATCTTATAGTTGCTTCCCCTGAACTGGACCTCCGGAAAATTTTGGGCTGACGGGGGGAGAAAGCGGGACAGATGCGGCTTTGCGATGTTCGTAATCAGATTACCGAAACGATCGATGTAGACCACCTCTCCTTCGATCGACTCCAAGGCAACGCGCGGTTCGGCAACGGGAAGGAGGACCGGGTCGGGAATCTCGGCCCCGAGATGCCTTAACTCCACCCCCTTTGAGATCCACGCCGCGACGGGGGCGAAGAGATCCCGAGCGGCAAAGGTCGGACTGTTGGGTTTGAGAAAATAGTGCTGAGCGTTGATCTCATGGATCTCTGCCTTTGCGCCCGCCAGCACATAGGTAAAGAGGCCGTTGTCGGGTCCGATATAGTACTGCTCAGTTTTGATCGCGAGCGCCCGCCGCGAACTTCCGACGCCGGGATCGACCACCGCGAAATGGATCGTGCCGCGGGGATAGGTACCCTGGATCTCCTTTACGATAAAGGCCGCCGAGCGGATGTCACCGGGCGAGATCCCATGCGTGATATCGACGATCCGGACCTCTGGGTTGATCGAAAGGATGACCCCTTTGACGGCGCCGACGAAGTAGTCACGCTCGCCGAAGTCGGTGGTCAGCGTGATCAGCGGTCTCGGCATTCCTACTCGAAGAGGATCTCCATGATTTCATATTCCACGGTCCGAGCGGGGGTCGTCACTTTGACGACCTCCCCTACCCGATGCAAAATCAGAGCGCGGCCGACCGGCGATTGGACCGAGATCCGTCCCTTCTTCAGATCCCCCTCCTCAGGACCGACCAGCGTGTACCGCCGCTTCTCACCCGTCTCGACGTCGGTCAGGAAAACGGTCGCCCCGAAGACCACCTTGTCGGAGGAGAGATTCTTGGTATCGATGACCTGCGCGTCGGCCAGTTTTGTCGCCATCTCCGCAATCCGGCCCTCGACGAACGCCTGGCGCTCCTTCGCCGCCGCGTACTCGGCGTTTTCGGAGAGGTCCCCGTGCGCGCGGGCCTCCGCAATTGCCGCGATCACCTTGGGACGCTCCTCGCGCTTCAAGCGCTCGAGTTCCGTCCGGATTTGCTCATAACCCTCTTTCGTCATCGGGATCTTCAATGCTTCAAAACCTCCTGATGGTATTCCTGCAAAGATCGCACGGTAAATCCCTCCTCCCGCAAGGCCTCGATTCCCAGGACCGCCGCCCGAGCGCCGGCAATCGTCGTAAAATAGGGAACCCCAAGGTGAAGAATCGACTGCCGGATCGAGTACGAATCGATCTGGGACTGCTTGTCTCCGACCGTGTTGATGACCAGGTGAATCTCGCGATTCTTGATCGCGTCGACGATGTGCGGCCGTCCCTCCTTGACCTTGTTAACCGTCTCGACTACAAGGCCGCGGGCGGCCAGATACTCCGCCGTCCCCCGCGTAGCGATCAGCGCGAAACCGAGTTGATCCAGCCGGCGGGCGACCGGCAAGATCCCCGGCTTGTCTTTATCTTTTACTGAAAGAAACACCTTTCCGGAGAGCGGAAGAAAGTTCTCGACGCTCGCCTGGGCCTTGGCGAAGGCTCGTCCGAAATTGACCGAGATCCCCATCACCTCCCCGGTCGATTTCATTTCCGGGCCGAGGATCGAATCGACCTCAAGCCGGCGAAAAGGGAAGGCGGCCTCCTTAACGGCGACGAACAGCGGCGGCGTCTTTGGACGGACCAGTTCCGAAAGCCTCTGCCCGAGAACGACTTTCATCGCGAGTTTTGCCAGCGGAATCCCGGTCGCCTTGGAGACGAACGGAACAGTGCGGGAGGCGCGCGGATTCACCTCAAGAACATAGACCTCATCGTTCTTGACCGCGAACTGCACGTTCATCAACCCGATCACCGCTAATTCCCGGGCCAAAAGACAGGTCTGCTCGGAGAGCCGGGCCAGTATGGAGAGGGAGAGGGACTGCGGAGGGAGGATGCAGGCGGAGTCGCCGGAGTGGACCCCCGCCTCCTCGATGTGTTCCATGATCCCTCCGATCATCACATCAAATCCGTCCGCCACCGCGTCCACATCGACCTCGGTCGCATCCTCCAGATATTTGTCGATCAGGACCGGGTGGCGCTCGGAGGCGCGCACGGCTCCCCCGATGTACTGGTTGAGTCCCTCCTCGTCATAAAGGATCTCCATCGCCCGGCCGCCGAGAACATAGGACGGGCGGATCATGACCGGATATCCGATCTCCCGAGCCACCGCCACCGCCTCCTTAGCCGAGCGGGCGACGCCGCTCGCCGGCTGCTTCAGCCCGAGGCGATTCAAAAAGGCCCGGAAACGCTCCCGGTCCTCGGCCAGATCGATTGAGTCCGAGGAGGTCCCCAGGACCTTCACCCCCTCCGCCTCCAGCGGCACAGCGAGTTTCAGCGGCGTCTGCCCCCCGAACTGGACAACGACTCCGAGCGGCCGCTCCTTCTCGATAACAGCGAGGACCTCCTCCTTCGTCAAAGGCTCGAAATAGAGGCGGTCGGCGGTGTCATAGTCAGTGCTCACCGTCTCGGGATTGCAGTTGATCATGATCGTCTCATACCCCTCCTCCTTGAGGGCCTGGACGGCATGGACGCAGCAGTAGTCGAATTCTATCCCCTGCCCGATCCGGTTCGGGCCGCTCCCGAGGATGACCACCTTCTTTCTTGCGGTCGGTCTTGCCTCGCAATCGCTCCAGCGGGAGCCGGCTGAGACCGGCGTCTCGTATGTCGAGTAGAGGTACGGCGTATGCGCCTCAAACTCGGCTCCGCAAGTATCGACCCGCTTATAGACCGGCACGATCCCCGCCTCTTTTCTGAGGATTTCCACCTCCTTCTCGCTCTTCCCGATCAACTCCCCGATCCGCTCATCCGAGAGGCCGGCGCGCTTGCCCCTCAAAATTAGATCGGCCCGAGCCGATCCTGTTCCGGCCTCGCGCCGAATCTCCTCTTCCAGAGAGACCACCTCCGCAATCTGCCGGAGAAACCACGGATCGATCCGGGTCTGCCGCCAGATCTCTTCAATCGGCATCCCCCCGCGAATCGCCTCGGAGATGGCGGATAGGCGGCCGGGATGCGGCCCGAGCGATCCATCCTCGGGGAAGGGGCACGGGTCGATCTCAAGCGATCGGATCGCCTTCCCGAGCGCCTCCTTGAAGGTCCGTCCGAGCGCCATCACCTCCCCGACCGACTTCATCGAGAGGGTGAGCGTCCGGTCCGCCTGTGGGAACTTTTCGAACGCGAACCGCGGGATCTTGACGACGACATAGTCGAGCGTCGGCTCAAATGAGGCGGGAGTCGAGCGGGTGATGTCGTTCGGGATCTCATCGAGCGTCATCCCGATGGCGAGTTTCGCCGCGATCTTGGCGATCGGAAAACCGGTCGCCTTCGAGGCCAGGGCGGATGACCGGGAGACCCGGGGATTCATCTCGATCACCACGATCTCGCCTGTGCCCGGCTCCACCGCGAACTGGATGTTGGAGCCGCCGGTGTCCACACCGACCGCGCGGATCACCCGGATCGCATAATCGCGCATCCGCTGGTATTCCCAGTCGGTCAGGGTCTGAGCGGGGGCCACCGTGATCGAGTCTCCCGTATGGATCCCCATCGGATCGAAGTTCTCGATCGAGCAGATGATGACGACGTTGTCCGCGCAATCCCGCATCACCTCCAGTTCGAACTCCTTCCAGCCGAGCACGGAACGCTCCACGAGGATCTCGCGGATCGGGCTCATTGCAAGCCCCCATTCCACCCCCTTCTCGAACTCATCCCGGTTATAGGCGATGCTCCCGCCGGTCCCCCCCAGCGTAAAGGAGGGGCGGAGGATCGCCGGAAAGCCGGTCTGCTCGACCACCGCGAAGGCCTCCTCCCGGGAGCGCGCCCGTCCGCTCATCAGATACGGAAGCCCCGCCTTTGCCAGGACATTCTTGAACGCGTCCCGATCCTCAGCTGCCACGATCGATTCATAGCGCGCCCCGATCAACTCAACTGAAAATTTCTCGAGCGTCCCCCGCTCATGCAGCGAGGCGGCGAGATTCAGCGCGGTCTGCCCCCCCATCGTCGCCAGGAGCGCCTCCGGCCTCTCCCGCTCGATGATCTTCTCGATTACCTCCGGAAGGAGAGGCTCGATGTAGGTCCGGTCCGCCGTCTCGGGATCGGTCATGATCGTCGCGGGATTCGAGTTGATCAGGACGACCGAGTACCCCTCCTCGCGCAGCGCCTTGCACGCCTGCGTCCCGGAGTAGTCGAACTCGCACGCCTGCCCGATCACGATCGGTCCGGAGCCGATCAGGAGGATTTTCTTGATGTCCGCGCGCTTAGGCACCGGCTAAGGCATCCAGAGATACATGAACTTCGGCGAATTGAGAGAGACGATCCGGCGCAGGGTTTCGGTGAAGTCGGGACGGCCCGCGCCCCCCGCGTAGATGTTCGAGCGAAACTCGGTCGGGCGCGCATAAACGATCAGTTTTGCCTCGGAGACCCCCGCCTCCTTCTTGGCGATCTCGACGGCGTCTTGGAGATAACCGATCTCGTCGATCAGACCCGCCTCTTTCGCCTGCTGGGCCGTGAAGATCCGGCCATCCGCGATCTCCTTAACCCGGTCGATCGGCAGGTGCCGCCGCTCCGAGATGATCGAGAGGAAACGCCCGTACATCCCGTTAATCACCGACTGAAAAATCTCCCGCTCTTCCGCCGTCATCGGCCTAAACGGCGAACCGATGTCCTTGTGAGGGCCGGACTTGATCGCTTCGGTCGCCACCCCGACTTTTTGGAGGAGCCCCTCGACGTTCAACACCAGCATGATGACTCCGATGCTGCCGGTCACACCGGTCGGATGAGCGACGATCTTGTCGGACGCCATGGCGATGTAGAACGCGCCCGAGGCCCCCAAGTCGAGGATCGATGACACGATCTTGGCGCCGCTCTTCTCTTTGAACGCAAGGAGTTCATGGTAGATGATGTCAGAGGCGGTGACCGTCCCTCCGGGAGAGTTGATCCTCAGCACGATCGCCTTGACCTCGGGATCCTTGGCCGCCTGCGTCAGCTCCTCCTTCAACCGGGCCACGAGGCTCGGCTCCTCCGGGATCCCTCCCCTCCCCTCCTCTGAGATAAGGCCCGATAGGTCGAGGAGGAGGATCTTTGCCTTCCCCTCCCCCCCGAGGGACCTCTCCTCGACCGGTTTTAACTCGGGGAAGAGTGAGATATTGAGGCAGCCCGCCAGAAGAAGCGCTACAAAAACGGCGATTGCCCTCATCCAAGGCCCCCGATGAAATCGGAGAAGAGATGATGCGCGTCGTGCGGGCCGGGAGAGGCCTCGGGATGGTACTGGACCGAGAAGACCGGATAGTCCCGATACCTCATCCCCTCTACCGTCTGGTCATTCAGATTGATGTGGGTGACCTCCACCCGAGCGGCGATCCGCGCCGGGTCCACCGCGAAACCGTGGTTCTGTGTGGTGATGACGACCCGGCCGGTTGAGAGCTCCTTGACCGGATGGTTGGCGCCGTGGTGGCCGAACTTTAACTTGAAGGTCTCTCCGCCGAGCGCTAGGCCGAGGATCTGATGGCCGAGACAGATACCGAATATCGGAAGGTCGGGACGCTTGGCGATCAATTTTCTGCTGTTATCGATCGCATAGCCGAGCGCCGCAGGGTCTCCCGGGCCGTTCGAGAGGACGACTCCGTCAGGCTCAAGGGCGAGGAGATCCTCCACGGATGTCTCGGCCGGGATTATTGTGACCCGGCAGCCGGCCTCAGCAAGGCTTTTTAGAATATTCTTTTTTACGCCGAAGTCGTAGACCGCCACGTGATAGCCCTCCCCCTCCCCGAAGTGGTGGCGCTCACGGCAGGTGACCTCCCGGACAAGATCTCGGCCGACCAGACGCGGGGCGGCCGCAAGTTTTGTAGCAAGACGATCGCGATCGAACTCCGCGGCCGAGAGGATCCCCTGCATTACCCCGACCTCTCGGAGTCTTAAGGTCAGCGCCCGCGTGTCGATCCCCTCGATCCCGGGGATCCCCCGTTCGATCATGAACTCATGAAGCGGCCGCGTCGCCCGCCAGTTGGAGGGTTCCCGGCAATACTCGCGCACGATCAGCCCCTCGGCAAAGATCCGCTCTGACTCGAAATCCTCGGGATTGATCCCGTAGTTGCCGATGTGCGGGTAGGTCATCGTCACGATCTGTCCCCGATAGGAGGGGTCCGAGATGATCTCTTGATAGCCGGTCATGCTCGTGTTGAAGACGATCTCCCCCACCGCCTCCCCCTTTGCGGCGAACGAGCGGCCCTCAAAGAAGGTTCCATCCTCCAGAAGAAGGACCGCCCTATTCATAGACAACCTTCCCTTCGAAAATTGTCTTTACCACCCTGCCGCGGACCTTCCATCCGGCGAACGGGGTGTTCCGACCCTTTGATCGAAACGAAGCTGGATCGACGCTCCATTCCACGGCCGGATCAAAAATGACGACATCCGCCAGCGTGCCCGGGGAAAGCGAGCCTAACCACGGCTCCTTCTTGCCGGCGAGGATTCTCGCCGGGTTGCAGGTCAGTTTGCCAAGGAGCTGCGGGAGTGTGAGGACCCCCTCCTCGACAAGCGAAAGGGAGAGGGCCAGCGCTGTCTCGAGGCCGACGACCCCGAACGGCGCCTGATCGAACTCCCGCTCCTTCTCGAAGGAGGCGTGAGGAGCATGATCGGTCGCGATCGCGTCGATCGTCCCATCGGCCAAACCATCCTTGACCGCCGCTACATCTGCCTCGCCGGCAAGGGGCGGTTTCATCTTCGCATTCGTCAGAAAGCCCCTCACCCGCTCGTCGGTGAGGGTGAAGTAGTGCGGGCAGGTCTCCGCGCTGATCGGAACCCCCCGACGCTTTGCTTCGCGGATCAGCCGGATCGAACCGCGCGTGCTGATGTGCGCAAGATGAACCCGTCCCCCGGTCCACTCCGCGACCGCGATGTCGCGCGCCACCATCGACTCCTCAGCCGCCGGAGGGATCCCGGCAAGCCCGAGTTCCGTCGCCACCCTCCCCTCATAGATAACTCCGCCGGCCGACAGTTCTGGGTCCTCGCAGTGGTCGATGACGAGAAGATCGAAAGTTTTCGCATACTCAAGCGCCCTCCGGAGAATCCCCCCGTTTGCGATCGGCTTTCCGTCATCCGAGACAGCGACGCAGCCGGCAGCGGAGAGTTCCCCGAACTCGGCCAGTTCCTCGCCCATTGATCCCTTGGTCGCAGCCCCGATCGGGAGGACGCGGGCCATCCCCGCGGCGCGCGCCTTGTCCAGGATCAGTTCGGTCACCGACTGATTATCGTTCACCGGAACAGTATTCGGCATGCAGCAGATAGTCGTGAATCCCCCGGCCGCCGCCGCCGCGCTCCCCGTAGCAATCGTCTCTTTATATTCCTCTCCCGGCTCCCGCAGATGGGTGTGCAGATCGACGAAACCGGGAGCAACGATCAGTCCCCGGGCGTCGATGACCTCTCCCCCGCCGTTTCCCGATCGCGCCGCTCCAATCTGTTCGATCTTTCCATCCACGATCAGGAGATCGGCGATCTCGTCCCGTCCGCTCGCCGGATCAATCACCCGTCCCCCGCGAATCAAGATCCTCAAGTGCGCCCCCCCGCCAGCAGATAGAGGATTGCCATCCGGACGGCGACGCCGTTTGTCACCTGCTCTAAAATCGCGGACTGCAACCCGTCCGCCACCTCGGAGGAGACCTCGATCCCCCGGTTGATCGGCCCCGGATGCATCACCAGAAGATCCCTCTTGGCCCGCCCCATCCGCTCTGGTGTCAGGCCCCAGAGCCGCGAGTATTCGCGCAGGGTCGGGAAGAAATTCTTCCCCTGGCGCTCCAACTGAAGGCGAAGGAGGATGACGACGTCCGCAGCCGGGAGCACTGTATCCAGGTTGTAACTCACGCGCGCGCCGGTTCGCTCGATCTCGCGCGGGATCATCGTCGGCGGGCCGCAGAGGACGACTGTGGCCCCCATCCGCGTCAGCCCCCAGATGTCGGAATGGGCGACGCGACTGTGGGCGATGTCCCCCACGATGAGCACCGAAAGACCTTCAATCCTCCCCTTCTTTTCGCGGATCGTGTAGAGGTCTAGGAGCGCCTGGCTCGGATGCTCATGCCATCCATCTCCGGCGTTCACGACGGAGGCACGCAGTTCACGCGCGAGGATCCCAGGGGCGCCCGATGAGGAGTGCCGCAACACCAGCACGTCCGCCTGCATCGCCTCGATGTTGCGCGCCGTGTCCAGCAGCGTCTCCCCTTTGGAGACCGAGGAGCCGGAGGAGGAGATGTTCACCACGTCTGCTGAGAGCCGCTTGGCCGCCAGTTCGAAGGAGGTCCGGGTTCGGGTGGAGGCCTCAAAGAAGAGGTTAACCACGGTCTTCCCTCGAAGCGTCGGAACCTTTTTGATCTCCCGCGTGGTGACCTCCTTGAACGAATCGGTCGTGTCGAGGATCTCTTTGATCTCATCCACCGAGAGATCGGCCATCGCCAGAAGGTCTTTCCGTTTCAGCGCCATTTGTCTCTTAAACTGTGCGCCCCCTTCTCGATGATGACCCGGTCCTCTTCCCCCTCCTCTTCCAGAAGGACCTTGACCGCCTCCTCGCGCGAGGTGGGGAGATTCTTTCCGACAAAATCGGCGCGGATCGGAAGTTCACGATGCCCTCGATCGATCAGGATCGCTAATTGGATCAGCCTCGGCCGCCCGAAATCGACCAGGCCGTCCATTGCCGCCCGGATCGTTCTACCGGTGAAGAGAACGTCATCGACCAGGACGATCTTCTTGTCAGTGATGTCGCAGGGGATGGTTGTCTTTTTGAGCACGGGCGCCTCGTTGGGAGCGCGGCTGTTCAGATCATCCCGATAGAGAGTGATGTCCAGTTCGCCGACCGGGACTTCTGCCTCTTCAACCTCTTTGATCCTGCGCGCAATCCGATGGGCCAGGTGAACCCCTCCGGTCCTGATCCCGACCAGGATGATCTCCTTCACCCCCCGATTTCGCTCCAGAATTTCGTGCGCGATGCGGGTCAGCGCCCGTTGGATCTCATTTGCGTCCAGAACTACCCGTTCAGGCATAGCGGCGGGAGGGGGCACTAAAAAAACCGCTCCGGCTTATGGCCAGGCGGTTCCAACTCCCAACAAGAATATTTCATCGACCCCCTTTCCCGCCTCACAGGGCGGGCCTTAAAGGTTGAGAGGATAATACGGGGGCGCAATTGAAATGTCAAGGAGGGGCGCGAGTGCCGGCCGGCCTACTCGACGTCGCGAGCGCAGCGGAAGCCGATATTCGAGTCTGTTCGCTCGGGATGCGAGCCGGCAAACCGCTTGGAGGCGCGCAGATTCCTCGGAGAGTCGTGCCAGGAGCCGCCGCGATAGACAAGTTTCGTCCCCTTCTCCGGCCCTCTGGGATTCCTGAACGGCATCTCCTTGTAGTAGAACGTGTCATACCAGGAATCAACCCACTCCGCCGCGTTCCCCGCGGCGTTGTAGAGGCCGTAAGGGCTCCTCCCCTCCGGGTAGCTGTCCACCGAGGCGGCGTACCGGAAGCCGTCCTCCGTCCCCACGGCGTTCGCCCGTTTCGGATTCCAGTCGTCCCCCCAGGGATAGTCCCGTCTGTCGGTTCCGCGGGCGGCCTTCTCCCATTCGGCCTCGGTCGGGAGCCGCTTCCCTGCCCACTGGCAGTAAGCCTGCGCATCGAGCCAGGAGACGCCGACGGCAGGGAGATCGGGCTGCAGAAGGAGCTTCACATCGTCTTCAAAGACCGGCACGAACTGCTCATGCCGCTTCGTCATCGAGGCGAACCGGCGGTAATCGGAGTTCCGGACCTCGTAGAGGTCGATGTAGTAGGCGTCGAGCAAGATCTCCCGCTCCGGCTGCTCGTCGATCTCGGCCTCGGGTCCTCCCCCCATGGTAAAGGAACCGGCCGGGATGAGGACCATCTCGCGCCCGTCCCCTCCTTTGACGATCTTCAGATCCCCCTTGATTTCGGCGGCTTTGATCTCAGCCGGCTTCTCCTCCTGCACCATCCGTTTGGCCGCCTCCTCGACCTCTCTCCCCTTCTTCGCCTCGATCATCAGGGAAACCATCGTCAAGAGGGTCAGGAGTCCAAAGATGATGGTCGCGATGATATAGGTTTTGTTGATCTGTTCCATTGGTGGCGTAATTTAGCATATAATGGCCTGTCCATGAAAGGTTTTGACCGGCGCCGCTTTTTAAGCCTTTCCGGCTTAACCCTCCTTTTTTCCACCTTCTCCCGCGCCGCCGAGGGGGCAAGTTTTTTTATGAAGCGGTTTTTCGCCCTCTCCCCGCGGGAGGTCCCCCCGTTCTTCACGCCGAACAAGGATTTCTACATCGTCAACTACTCCCGGCCGCGGGAGATCGTCGCCTCCGCCTGGCATCTTCAGGTGACAGGGCGGGTGGCGAATCCGCTGACCCTCAACTACGATCAGATCCGGATGCTCCCCTCTGCCGAATACGCCGTAACGCTAGAGTGCATCGACAATGAGGTGGCAGGAGATCTGATCAGCAACGCCCTCTGGAAGGGGGTCTGGCTGAAGACAATTCTTGAGATGGCAAAGCCGCTTTCGGACGCCGAAGACGTCGTCATGTACGCGGCGGACGACTACTCCGACGGCATTCCGCTCGATCGGGCGATGAACGGAGATGTCCTCCTCGCCTACAAGATGAATAGTGAAGATCTCCCGACGGTCCACGGCTATCCGCTCCGCGCCGTGGTCCCGGGGCTCTACGGCATCAAGAACGTGAAGTGGATCACACGGATCGATCTCGTCAACATCGACTACAAGGGGTACTGGCAGCAGCGTGGGTGGACCGACCAGGCGTTAATCAAAGTCGGCTCCCGGATCGACGCCCCGGGGTCGTACAATACCCTTCGGGGGGGGTCGTATCAGATCCGCGGGATCGCCTTTTCAGGGGCATATGGGATCCATTCGGTAGAGCTCTCGACCGACGGGGGGAAGAGTTGGGTTAAGGCTGCGCTTGAGAAGCCGCCGTCGAACTATACCTGGGTCTTCTGGCGGTACGACTGGAAACTTCCGAAGCCCGGCTCCTATGAGATCATCGTCCGGGCTGAGGACAAATTCGGCAGAAAGCAGTCGGCCTTTTTAGCGCGCGCCTTCCCAGAAGGAACCTCCGGCCTCCACTCCGTGATCGCCTTCACCGAATAGGCCGGTATTCCCTTTGACGTGGCTTCACGAGGCGGAGGTGGAGGAGTTTCCGGGCCAGGGCGTAGATGTCCGCCTTGCTCCCCTCCTTGCGAATTCCGATCCCTATCACAAGAACGACGACCTTGTCTCTTTCAACACGATAGAGGATCCGGTACCGTTGTCCCACGGCACGGAGGCTCCGATAACCAGCCATCTCTCCCGTCAAGGGCTTGCCTTGTTTCTCCGGCTCTACTGCCAGGCCGTCAATCCGGCTCCCGATCTTCTCCTGGACCCGGCGGTCTGAAATGTCCCCCAACATTTTTAGTGCTGAAGGCTCGATGATGACTCGATAGGTCACAGCCCAAGCTTCGCCTTGGCCTCTTCCCAGGGGATACCCTTCCCCTCTTTCATTTCTTTGATGCCCCGGCGTAAAGCGGCCATCAGTTCTTCATCCCCCATAATTTCAAGGGTTTCCACAAGCGACTCGTAAAACTCCCAGGGCATAAGGGCCAGAACCGGTTTCCCCCGGCGTGTCACGGCGACGGCTCCGGGCATCTTCTCCAGGCGCTCCGGCAGAGAAGTCAGCTCATGCCGCGCCTTCGTCATCGGAATATCTTTAAGCATGGTTTTTCCTCCTGTCCCTCTTTATGTACATTTTTAGGTACAGAATGTCAAGCGGGTCAAAACTAAAACGAACGAAGGCGCAACGGAAAAGTTCGTGGCAAGCCTATTCACTTCCTATTCTTTCCCGGCTTTCGGGCCGGATCTTAAGCTCTTTTAACTGTTTCGGATCGACCGAGGCCGGGGCCTCGGTCATCAGGCAGATCCCCTTCTGGGTTTTCGGAAAGGCGATCACCTCCCGGATCGATTCAGCGCCCGACATGATTGCCACCAGTCGATCAAAGCCGAACGCGATTCCGCCGTGCGGCGGGGCGCCGTATTCAAGCGCGGTGAGGAGAAAGCCGAACTTCGCCTCGGCCTCCTCGGCCGGCAGCGACAGGAGTTTGAAAAATTTGGACTGAATCTCGCGGCGATGATTCCTGATGCTCCCCCCCCCGATCTCCGAACCATTTAGAACGATATCGTAAGCCTTTGCCCGGACTGCCAGGGGATCCGAGTCGAGCAGCGAGAGATCTTCATCCATCGGGGCGGTGAAGGGGTGGTGCATCGCCACGTACCGCTTCTCCTCGGGATCGAATTCCAGAAGGGGAAAATCGGTGACCCAGGCGAAATCGAGTTTATCTGCGGCCATCAGATTCTGCCTTCGGGCGATCTCCAGCCGCAGTTGTCCTAAAACGTTCTGGGCCGTGGCCGCCGCATCCGCCGCAAAGAGGAGGAGGTCCCCCTTCTCCCCGCCAAGGCCTTTCAGAATTTCGCGGATCTGCCCTTCGGTAAAGAACTTGGCGATTGGCGATTCGACGCTGTTCTCCGTCACCTTCATCCAGGCAAGTCCTTTCGCGCCGAATCCCTTGGCCCTCTCGGTCATGGCATCCAGTTCCGATCTGGAGAGGCTAAGCCCTTTCGCGTTGATCCCCTTGACTACTCCCCTCCCCGCCACCGCCTCGCGGAAAACATTGAACGCGACCTCTTTTGCAATTTGTGAGAGATCGGCCAATTCCATTCCGAATCGAAGATCGGGCTTGTCGGTCCCGTAGCGGCTCATCGCCTCGGCATAGGTCAGCCGAGAGAAAGGGGTCTGGATCGGGAGCCCCGTCACCGTCCCGATCACCTCGTAGAGCATCTCCTCCATCAGTTTGAGAACGTCCTCGCGCTCGACAAAAGACATCTCGATATCGATTTGTGTAAACTCGGGCTGGCGATCGGCCCGGAGGTCCTCGTCGCGGAAGCAGCGGACGATCTGGTAGTAACGGTCGAAGCCGGAGATCATTAGGATCTGCTTGAAGAGTTGAGGCGACTGGGGCAGCGCGTAAAAGGTTCCCGGATTCAAGCGGCTCGGAACGAGGAAGTCGCGGGCCCCCTCCGGCGTGCTTCGGGTCAGAAAAGGGGTCTCGATTTCAAGGAACTTCCTCCTGTCGAGCCAATTGCGGGTCTCTCGGGCGAGCGTATGACGGAAGATCAACTTTTTCTGGACGGAGGGGCGGCGCAGATCGAGGTAGCGATACTTCAGGCGAAGCTCTTCGGCGACATCCCGATCCTCCTCGATAGAAAATGGGGGGGGTTTAGACGAGTTGAGGATCTCGACGCGCTCCGCGTGAATTTCAATGAGGCCGGTTGGGAGATCGGGATTCTCGGTCCCCTGGGGCCGCTCCAGGACGCTTCCCTCGACCTTGAGGACATACTCGGGCCGGACCTCCCGGGCGACTTGATGCGGCTCAGGAGATTTTTCCGGGTTGAAGACGACCTGGACGAGCCCTTCGCGGTCCCGCAGATCGATGAAGATCAGCCCGCCATGATCGCGGCGCCGATGGACCCAACCCGAGACGACGACCTTTTTCCCGAGGTACTGTTTGGTGATCTTTCCGCAGAATTCAGTTCGGAGCACGAGTCGGAAGCATAGCAAGGCAAAAATGAGGTGTCAAAATGATTAGAAGGCTTCTCCTATCTTTGTTCTGTGTCGCCTGCGGCGACGGATCGACCGCGCCGGCAGCGGACGCGAAAACGGCGAAGATCCCAGAGATCAGACTTCAGGTCATGGCCGAAGGGCTCCGCTCTCCGGTCGGGCTCTTCAACGCGGGAAACGGGAGCGGACGGCTGTTCATCATCGAACAGGCCGGGACGATCCGCATCCTCTCCGGAGGAAAACTCTCTCAGTTTCTCGATATCTCGGATCAGGTAACATCCGGCGGCGAAACGGGGCTCTTGGGACTCGCCTTTCATCCGAAGTTTCGGGAGAACGGCCGCTATTTTGTTAATTATACTTCCCCTTCTGGCGGGCTTCATACGGTGATTTCAGAATTTAAGGGGACGAACGAAAGGATCCTCCTGACGATCCCGCAGCCCTTCGCCAACCATAACGGCGGGAACATCGTCTTCGGGCCGGACGGCTTCCTCTATATCGGGATGGGGGACGGGGGCTCTGGGAACGACCCCTTCGGAAACGGGCAGAGCCTAAAAACTTTACTGGGGAAGATGCTCAGGATTGACGTGGACAGGACCGAGGGGGGAAAGCCTTATGGGATCCCCCCGGATAACCCGTTCGTCGGCCGCAAAGACACCCTCCCCGAGATCTGGGCCTATGGCCTGCGAAACCCCTGGCGCTTTTCGTTCGACTCGGCCACGAGGCTTCTCTATGCCGGGGATGTCGGCCAGAATGCGCGTGAGGAGATCGACATCCTCATCAAGGGGAAGAACTACGGCTGGAACATCAT
>CAZSHZ010000112.1:0-3056 GCA_964606955.1 uncultured Nitrospirota bacterium | reverse complement strand
AAGATCGGCCTCGGGGTCATGGGGTTCGCCGACCTCTTGACCGACCTTCAAATACCCTATCGGAATCCCGATGCTCTGGCGCTGGCGGAGGAGATCATGGCCTTCATCCGGCGGGAGGCGCGGGGGGCGTCGGCCGCATTGGCGGAGGGGCGGGGGCTCTTTCCGGCGTATGACCGGAGCGTCTATCCCGCGCAGGGGCTCCGTCTTCGGAACGCCACGACGACGACCATCGCCCCGACCGGAACCCTCAGCGTGATCGCCGACTGCTCCGGCGGGATCGAGCCGCTCTACGCCCTCTCCTATCAGCGACGGGTTCTCGGGGGCCTCCGCCTCCCGGAGCTGAACGCCCGGTTCGTCCGGATCGCGAAGGAATCGGGGTTTTACTCGGAGGCGCTGATTCAGAAGATCGCGGCGAGCGGATCGCTTCAGGAAATGAAAGAGGTCCCGAAGGAGATCCAAGAGATCTTCGTCGCCGCCCACGACATTCCCGCCGAGTTTCATATGAAGATGCAGGCCGCCTTTCAGAGGCACACCGACAACGCCGTCTCCAAGACGGTGAATTTTCCAAAGAGCGCGACCCCGCAGGATGTCGAAACGGTATTTCTGCTGGCCGACCGGGAGGGATGCAAGGGGGTGACGATCTACCGGGACCTCAGCCGCGAGGAGCAGGTCCTTGCCTGCGCCCAGACCGATTATTGCTGAACCTTCCAAAGAAAGTCTCTCTTCGTTCGACGATCCCCCAAACGGGGGATGGACTCCTCTCTTTCAAAATCGCTATCCTAAAACGAAAATTCGGAGTTTATGGCGCGGGGAATGATCTTCACAAGGAGGATGAGATGAGTCGGGACGATCGCGAACGTCTGGTCCGGATCGCCGCGGACGGCGTCGCCTTGGAAGGGGCGCTGGCGATCCCTGCGGGGGCGGAAGGGGTGGTGTTGTTCGCTCATGGCAGCGGCAGCAGCCGGCATAGTCCTAGAAATAACTTTGTGGCCGGCGTGTTGCGCGCCGCGGGGCTGGGAACTCTGCTGTTCGACCTATTGACGGAAAAAGAAGATGAGGTTTACGAAACCCGATTCGATATCGAACTGTTGACCCGCCGCCTGATCGCGGCGACCCGCTGGTTCATGAAGCAGGCCCGGTCCCGGGGCCTGGCCGTCGGTTATTTCGGTTCGAGCACCGGAGCGGCGTCGGCCCTTCAGGCGGCCGCCGCGCTCGGCGAGGGAGTCGGCGCGGTCGTTTCGCGCGGGGGGCGGCCCGATCTGGCGGGGGCCGCTCTCCCTCGGGTCCAGTCCCCCACCCTGCTGATCGTCGGCGGAGACGACCTCACCGTCATCGATTTGAACCGGCAGGCCTACGATCAAATGAAGGCGGAAAGGGAATTGAAAATCATCCCCGGCGCCACCCATCTGTTCGAGGAGCCGGGCGCCCTGGAGGAGGTGGCGCGCCTGGCGGCCGACTGGTTTCAGCGGTATCTCCACGCGGGACGGACCTGATCTCTTTTGCCGACAGCTGTCATCCCAAAGTGATAATGTCCTATTTTGCCAAAGTAGAAATGTCCTCTTACTGATAGACTACCTGCTCAAGTTAGGAGGGCAGGATGGTCGGAGAGGACAAGGTATTTATGAGCGTGAAGGAGTTGCGGCGGTTGCATGTGATCCATCAAGTAATCGGGAAGAAGATGACGCAGGGAACGGCGGGTCGGCTTTTAGGGTTGACGGACCGGCAGATACGTCGGATTGCGAAGCGAGTGAGGGAGGTTGGAGACGGGGGACTTTTGCATCGGAGTCGGGGGAAGCCGTCCCCTCGGCGGATCGACAAGCGGATCAAGGCGAAGGTGATCGGGTTATACGAGAAGCAGTATGGGGATTTTGGGCCGACTTTGGCGGTCGAGAAGCTTTCCGAGCGGGACGGGATCACCCTCAGTGACGAGACCTTGAGATTGTGGTTACGAGAACGAGGGGTTGACCACTTTCGGCGTCGGAAGCGGCCGCATCGGGCCTGGCGGGAGCGCAAGCCCCATCGGGGCGAGCTGATCCAGATGGACGGCTCGCATCACGCCTGGTTTGAAGACCGAGGACCCAAATGTGTGTTGATGGCCTATATCGACGACGCGAGCAGCCGCGTGTATGCGCGGTTCTACGCGTATGAAGGGACAATCCCGGCGATGGACAGCTTTAAGCGCTACGTCAAGCGCTACGGTCTCCCGCTGGCGGTCTACGCCGACAAGCACTCGACCTACAAGTCGCCGGCCGAGCCGACGCTCACCGAGCAGTTGGAGGGACAGGAGCCGATGAGCCAGTTTGAGAGGTCTCTTTCGGAGTTGGGGGTTGAGATGATCCATGCGCACTCCCCTCAGGCGAAGGGGCGGATCGAGCGGCTGTTTGGCACATTTCAAGATCGGGTGATCAAGGAGATGCGGTTAGCGGGGATTGCGACGATGGAGGAGGCCAACCAATTCTTGGCGGGTTATCTGCCGATCTACAACCGGCGCTTTGCCGTTCTCCCTGCCCAGGCGGCGGATCTGCACCGGTCGATCCCCATGGGTTTGGATCTCAAGGGGGTCCTGTGTATCAAGACCGAGCGGGCTTTGCGCAACGACTTTACCGTGGCGCACAACCGGACGCTCTATCAGATCCAAAATAACCTCCGGGCGCAACGGGTGACGGTGGAAGAGCGGCTGGACGGAACCCTGCGGATCACGCATCAGGGCAAAGCGCTGCGGTATAAAGCGATCACCCATCGCCCGGTGAAGGCCCACGAAACACCCAAAATCGTGTTCAGGAAGCGGGGGACCAAACCCGCTCCGGATCATCCGTGGAGGAAAACATTCGAGTTGCAGAAGAAAAAAGAGGCGGAGGCTTCAGTATCCTAAAAACCGGACATTTCTACTTTGGTAGGAATAGGACATTTCTACTTTGGCTTGACACTCTCTATAAAAGGTATTGACAATGGTATAACTTTTTACTATACTTCTAGTATAACTCTAACAAAGAGGAGGGAGTCATCATGAAAACGGCCATTTCCATCCCCGATGATTTATTTAAAAGCGTGGACGA
>CAZSHZ010000111.1:0-5841 GCA_964606955.1 uncultured Nitrospirota bacterium | reverse complement strand
CACACAGTGTTCAACATCTCAGGGAACAAGTATCGCCTCATCGCCGTTGCTGAAGTGGCTCTATCTTCATCTGCCGCCGCAGCCGATCAAGAATAAGAGGATGCATCGCGCCTATGGTGAAGCCCTTGGCATTCTGATGCGGGAGCGAGAATCCGGCAGCCTGGATGCCGCCAGCCACGAGGCGGTAGGGAAGTATCTCAGTGCGGCCGTCCTCTTCGTCGAGGAGTACGAAAGGAAGGAGTTCCCTGCCGGGCCGGCAACACCCGAGGAGGTGCTCCGGTTCCTCATGGAGCAGCATGACCTTACCCAGTATGACCTTTCCAAGGAACTGGGGGGGCAGCCGGTGGTCTCGGACGTCCTCCGGGGGAAGCGCAGGCTGACGCGGGAACACATTGAGCGCCTCAGCAAGCGATTTGGGGTGACTCCCGCGAGCTTCTACCCTATAGCGTATGCAGCCCGTTCTGATCTATGACGCCGAATGCCGGCTCTGCTCGGCCTCAAAAGAGATCCTCTCGCGCTGGGATCGGAAGGGGAGGATCCGATTCGTTCCCTTCCAGGATCCTCAGGCCGTGGTCCTGGCTCCGGATCTCCCTCGGGAGGGCTGTCTTGACGCCATGCGTTTCGTTGGCGCGGATGGGAGGGTTCAGGTCGGCGTGGACGCCCTCCGCGCGCTGCTGCCGGCTCTCCCGTTGGGACGCCCCCTTGCGCTCCTTTTTTTGATCCCGGGGATCCCGGCTCTGGCGTGGTGGATCTATCGGCGGGTCGCGGAGAACCGATACCGCTGGTTCGGGAGAAAACCGGCGGGTTAAGGGAGAACCCTTCACCTCACCGCTTCGTTTCGGGTAGAATCACGGCTCCACACCCTCAAAGGAGGATCGGATGCCGACGTATATCATGCTTTCGAAGCTGACGGACGAAGGGCGAAAGACGATCAAGGAAAAGCCGGATCGGATCAAGGAGGTCAACCGGGAGATCGGCGCCATGGGGGTCAAGGTCGAGGCGCAGAACAATGAGACGATCGGCCGCGTCTCAGTGGATCTCGGATCGCGCGGGACCGTGCAGCTGACGACCTGGGCCGCGATTCCGATCGATGAATTCATCGCCAATCTTAAGAAAAAGCGGTAATAGGGGATTCAAAGGCCGATCCCGGCTGGTCGCTGGAGTCGGCCTTGACCCCTGAAAGGATTGCTGGGATATCTTAAGCGAGGTCGCGCCCTTTGACCGTCTTTCGTCCATCGGCGCGCGCCCGTTCGATCGCCTGAAGGCAGAGCTGCTCGACCCGCTGCGAAAGCCCTTCGAGCAACTCCGCGGAGGTATTGAAGCCCGATTTTTCCTTGACCATTTTTTTTACCTTCGACGCAACAACAAGAACATCCGCCATGAGAACCTCCCGGGGTCAATGGTGAAGTTGAACGTAGAGAGGGAATTATAAGAAAAGAGTCCTCCGTATGACAAGAAAAAAACGTCCCCCCTTCTTCATCAACAGTTACCATGCCCTCATTCTGATCCTCTGGAAGTTCCTCTTTCGGATTCTCAACCGCGTGGAGATCCTTGGAGCGGAGAATATTCCCAAGCGCGGCGAGCGGGGAGTCGCCCTCCTCTACCGCCACGTCTCCGCGATTGATCCGTTCCTTGTGGCCGCCGTCGCGATGCCGCTCTATTCCCCGGTCTGGTGGCGGGCGCCCGCCAAGGAGGAGCTCTACCGGATCCCGGTGGTTCGGGAGATCATCAACTCATGGGGGGCCTTCCCGATCAAGCGCGGAAAGCGGGACCTGGAATCGATCCGGAAGATGGCGGCGATGCTTGCCGAATCCGTTCTCCTGATCGCGCCGGAGGGGCGTCGCGGCCCTCCCGAACAGACCCTTCCGGGTCGCCGCGGAGTTGGAAAGATCCTCTATGATGCGCGCCCTAGCAAGGTCATCGCGGTGGCGATCCGCGGGATGGAGCGGATCCTTCCGAAGGGGAGCATCATTCCGCGGATCGGTCGAAAGACCACGATCATCTTCAGCCCCCCTATTGACCTGACGCAATATTACAGGCTTCCCGATTCGGTCGAGACCTCGCAGAAGATCGTCGATCGGGTCATGGATGAGATGAACAGGCTTTTGGTGTAAACTCTCCCGGATGGCGATCCGAGGCCGTGGCGTAGAGGGGAATCCTCCGAATCGCTTTGAGTCCCTTCAGCACAGCAGCGAGGGGATCGAGTCGGATCCAAAGGAGGGTGAGAGCTCTCCGAAGACCGAATTCATCCCCGATTCTACAAAGAGCATCATTGCCTACAACGACAGCCCGGACATCGGCTTCGATGCCGGGATCAATCCCTACCGCGGCTGCGAGCACGGCTGCAGTTATTGCTACGCCCGTCCCACCCATGAGTATCTCGGCTATTCTGCCGGCCTCGACTTCGAGACGAAGATCGTGGTCAAAGAGCGCGCGCCGGAACTCCTCCGTGAAGAGCTGTCAAAACCGGGCTGGAGGCCGCGCGTCCTTGCCTTAAGCGGCGTGACCGATCCCTACCAGCCGGTGGAGCGGCGATTACGGTTGACCCGACGCTCTCTTGAGGTGCTTGTCGAGTTTCGGAATCCGGTCGTCGTGATTACGAAGAATGCCCTGGTCTGCCGCGATCAGGATCTCCTTTCCGAACTGGCGCGACATAACGCCGCTGCCGTATGCCTCTCGGTCACGACGCTCGATCCGGCGCTCTGCGGGATCCTGGAGCCGAGGACCTCGCGGCCGGCAAAGCGGCTTGAGGCGATCGGCGTGCTCGCGTCTGCCGGGATTCCGGTCTGTGTTATGGTCGCGCCGGTGATCCCCGGCCTGACCGATTCGGAGATCCCGGCAATCATCGCCGCCGCGGCACGGGCGGGCGCCCGCTTCGCCGGGATGGTCCCGTTGCGGCTCCCCCACGCCGTTGCCCCGATCTTCGAGCAGTGGCTTTCAGAGCATATGCCCCAGCGGAAAGAAAAGATTTTAAATCGGATCCGCGCGATCCGCGGGGGAAGGCTCAACGATCCGAATTTCGGCAGCCGGATGCAAGGGGAGGGGATATTCGCCGAGCAGATCAGGGACCTCTTTGCCCTCGCCTGCCGCAAGTCCGGGATCTCCCCGGAAGGCCCGGAACTCTCAACCGAACACTTCGTCTGCTCCGGGAAACAGCAAAGCCTCTTTTAGGCGATCGGAGGGAGTAAGATAAGAAATTTTAGGCGTGCCAGGAAGTCTGTTGACGTGTCGGTCGGAGAATCAGTGCAAATCATCCGAGAGTTGCAGGGGTACAGTCAAAATGGATTAGCCAGACTGACCGGTATCCCCCAAGCAACCATTTCTGCGATTGAGAATGATCGAGTCCGGCTCGGAGTTGACCGAGCCAAAGTGATCGCCAGGGCGCTCAAGTGTCATCCTGCCGTCCTGGTCTTTCCTGGATGGGAGATCGGGGAAGACAAAAGCCGCCTAATTGTAGTGAGGCAGACGGAAGCCCATCTGGCTTGAATGAGTTTTGCAATGGCGATTCAACCGACAGTCATCAAGTTCTTCGCGCCAGTGATCGACGCCACGATCAACGCCCTCATGCAGGCGGTCGATCAGAAGTTGGGCGCCGGCCAGCGCAACTTCATCATTCTCGTTTCGTCTCCTGGTGGCTCAGTCTTCCACGGCCTTAGCGCGTACAACTATCTGAAGGGGCTGCCGGCCGAGATTTCAACTCACAACTTCGGCAGCGTCGACTCCATCGGGGTTGTCCTTTACTGCGCCGGTCGGAAGCGGTTCTGCGTGCCGCAGGCTAGGTTTCTGTTGCATGGTGTGAGCGCAGGCTTTCCTCAGGGCGCCAATCTCGAAGAGAAGCAGATTGAAGAACGCCTCAAGGGGCTTAGAATCGACATCGAAAACATCGCGAAAGTCGTGGCGGCCAACACAGGGAAGTCGGTTGAGGAGGTGACCCAAACCATGCTAGATCGTACAACGCTCAATCCGGAGGAGGCGCAGGCTTGGGGACTCGTCCATGAAATCAAGGCGGAATTGTTCGTGGCGGGATCAGAAATCATCTCGATCCAGCATCAAGAGCAACAGAGATGACGCTGTCGTGTTTCTCCGGCTCTCGGGTGGGCTGCCTAACATCGCGATGGAGCCGGCGGTGCCGTCCGCGTTCTGAGCACCGCGGCTGAGCAGCACGTTGGGCAGACCTAGTACGACAAGCAGGACAGAGCGGTTCCGAGGGGCCGATGAAGCAGATAGATAGCCTATGAGCGCCACGCGAGGAGGTGTCCATGAGCGGGAAACTGGTCGGGAAGGAGCCGGAGGCGATCCAGCGCTGGAGTCCGCGCCGAAAGCGCGCGGCGGTGCGGCGGGTCCTGAAGGGTGAAGCGATCGACACGGTGAGCCGGGAGCTGCGGGTGCCGGTCCATGTGCTGCGGGGCTGGCACACGGCGTTTGTGGCCGCGGGGACGACGGGGCTGAAGACCCGGCGGGCCACGGAGTCAGGGGACCTCCGGGCGGCGCGGGCGAAGATCGGCGAACGCCTCATGAAGAACGAGCTGCTCGAAAACAAAGACCTGCGCCTGGCACGGTCGCCGAAGTGGACGCCCTGAGCGCGGTGCGCAGTCCCGCGACGGGGCGGCCGTATCCCCTGCGGTGGATCTGTGCGGCCTGGCAGGTGCCGCGCTCCAGTGTGTACGCGGCGCGCCAGGGGCCGCGGGTCCCCGCGCGGCCCCGGGGTCCCGAGCCCGCGGTGAGCGACGCCGAGTTGGAAGCCGCCATCCGGGAGGCCCTAGCCGCGAGTCCCTTCACGGGCGAGGGGCATCGGAAGGTGGTGGCGCGGCTGTGGCGCCGGCCCGTGCCGATCCGGACCAGTCGCAAGCGGGCGTTGCGGATCATGCGGGCGGCCCAGCTCCTGGCCCCGCACCGCGTGCGGCAGACGCACGGCGACCCGGCGCATGCCGGGACGGTGGTCACGACCGCCCCGAACGTCCGCTGGGGCACCGACGGGACGACGATCCTGACGGCGCGGGACGGCCGGGTGTGGCTCTTCCTGACGGTCGAGCACTGGAACAGCGAACTCCTGGGCTGGCACGTCAGCCAGCGGGGCGACCGGTTCGCGGCGCTGGCGGCGGTCCAGGGGGCGGTCGAGACCGTGGCGGGTCACCTGGAGCCAGACGCCGTGCGCGGGGTAGAACTCCGGATGGACCATGGCTCCCAGTACACGGCCCGCGACTTCCGAGCGGGGATCCGGTTCTGGGGCCTGAGTGCCTCGTAGGCGTTCGTGCGAGCGAGCCGGAGGGCAACGGGGTGGCGGAGCGGGTCATCGGGCTGGTAAAGGAGCAGGCGCTCAACGGGCGGGTCTTCCGGGATGCGGCCGAGGTCCGGGCGGCGGTGGGTGCGTTTATCCCGTGCTACAATGCCGAGTGGTTGCTGGCCCGGCATGGCTACCGGAGTCCCCATGAGGTCAGACGGGCGCTGGCCACGCAGGTGGCCGCGTGATTGGGCAAGCGGGTGTCCAAACAACTGGGCGCAGGACAGAGCCGCAGTAGTTTTACCTTTGCCGCCCCCGCCCAGATTCCAGCGTTGATGAAAGAGTTTGAACGGGGTCCCTTACACAAGCATACACCCTGCAACTTTGAATCCAGGGACCGCGTGATTCAAGGACTTGCGGAGGTTCATGTTGAGCTGATTCTTCTCCATCCTTTCCGTTAGGAGAACGGGAGAGGGGCTCGTATACTTGCGACTTTGATGGCCTCACAAGCCGGCTTGCCCTTTCTGAATTTCGATGTCATCGGGAAGGGAAAGAGGGAAGATTATTTTGCCGCTGTACGTGCGGGCTTGGACCGGAATTATCGGCCCATGGAAGAGATA
>CAZSHZ010000110.1:0-25721 GCA_964606955.1 uncultured Nitrospirota bacterium | reverse complement strand
CAGTAGAACGCCGTTCCCCTCGTTGCTTTCATGGCAAAGTGCATGATATAAAAGCAGTTTCCTTTAACCAGAGGATCGGATGGGTTCCGAGGACCTCCTCAGGGAGGCTGAAAGGTACCTGATGTCAAACTATTCCCGTGCGGGGATCGTCCTTTCGCGCGGTGAAGGGGCGCGCGTCTGGGATGTCGAGGGGAAGGAATATCTCGACTTCGTCACCGGGATCGCGGTCAATCTCTTCGGACATGGAGATCGGCGGATCGTCTCTGCCATCCGGGAACAGGCCGGGCGGCTGATCCATGTCTCAAATCTCTGGCACATCGACCGGCAGATCGAAGCGGCTCGGCTCTTGGTCGAATCCTCTTTTGCCGGCAAGGTTTTCTTCTGTAACAGCGGGGCAGAGGCGAATGAGGCGGCGATCAAAATCGCTCGGAAATGGGCAAAGGCGAAGCGTTCCCCCGAAGTGCATGAGATCATCGTCGCCGAAGGCTCGTTCCACGGGAGGACCTACGGGGCACTTTCGGCGACCATGCAGAAGAAATATCACGAAGGGTTCGATCCGCTCCTTCCGGGCTTCGTCGCGGTCCCGTTCGACGATCCGAAAGCGATTGAGAAGGTCGTCGGCCCAAAGACAGCCGCGGTTCTCCTGGAGCCGATTCAGGGAGAGGGGGGGCTCCGGTTCCCCTCCGAGGGCTATCTTGCCGCAACCCGGAGAATCTGCGACCGGGAGGGGATTCTTCTGGTCCTCGATGAGGTGCAGACCGGTCTGGGGCGGACCGGCAGGATGTACGCCTACGAGCATTACGGGATTGAGCCGGATGTGATGACGCTGGCCAAGGCGCTCGGCGGTGGATTTCCGATCGGGGCGATGATCGCCAAAGAGCACGTTGCCGAAATCTTCACCCCCGGGTCGCACGCTTCCACATTCGGCGGGAACCCTCTCGCCTGCTCTGCGGCCATCGCCGTCTTGACGGCCCTGAAGAGCGAGCCGGGGATCTTAAAAAACGCGACCGAGATGGGGACCCGTCTGGTCAAGAAACTTACCGGCCGAACGAACATCAAAGAGGTTCGAGCGATGGGGCTTCTGGTCGGGGTCGAGATCGCCGGCGACGCGCGCAAAATCGTTGAAAGAGGACTTGCGGAGGGGATCCTGTTGAACGCGGTGGCCGAAAATGTCTTAAGACTGGTCCCGCCGCTGACAATCGGCGCGAAGGATATCGACCGAGGGGCGGAAATGATTGCCGGGCTGGTCGAAAAACATGGCTGAGCGGGATCTCCTCGCAATCCACGAACTTTCGGCCGAGGAGATCGACCTGCTGCTGGCGCGCTCCGCCGCGTATCAGGGAGGCCTTGCAACGCTACTGCTCGCCGGCCGGTCGATCGGTCTCTATTTCGAGAAATCCTCGACCCGGACGCGCGTCTCGTTTGAGGTCGCGGTCGTGGAGCTCGGGGGTTATCCCCTCTTTCTCTCCGCAGACGCCATCCAGGTCAAACGGGGGGAGACGATCGCGGATACGGCGCGCGTTCTGTCGTCCTATCTCTCCGGCCTGGTGATCCGGACCTTCCAGCAGTCGGCGATCGAAGAGTGGGCGCGCCACGCCCAGATCCCGGTGATCAACGGTCTGACCGATCTCCACCACCCCTGCCAGATTCTCGCCGACCTCTTCACGATTCAGGAAAAGAGGGGGAACCTAAAGGGGCTGACCCTCGCTTATATCGGAGACGGAAACAACGTCCTCCACTCGCTGATCGAGGGGGGGGCGCGGGTCGGCATGAATGTCAGGGCCGCCTGCCCAAGGGGATACGAACCGAAGAGGGAGATCGTCAAACAGGCCCTCCAGGAGGCGAAGAAGAGCGGGGCGAAGATCGAGATCCTGCACGACCCGTTCGCAGCGGCCGAGAAGGCCGACATCCTCTACACCGACGTCTGGGTCTCGATGGGGCGGGAGTCCGAGGCCTCCGCTCGCCGCCGCCGGTTCAAGAAATTTCAGATCAATAAAAAACTGATCGCCCGCGCCGCGCCCGACGCCCTGATTATGCACTGCCTCCCGGCGCACCGGGGCGAGGAGATCACGGACGAGGCGATCGACCATCCCCGTTCGATCGTCTTCGAGCAGGCGGCCAACCGCCTCCCGATCCAGAAGGCCATTCTCGAATGGATCTTCGCAAGGTAGTCCTCGCGTACTCCGGCGGGCTCGACACGTCGGTCGCCATCCGGTGGCTGATCGAACGCTACCGCTGCAAGGTGATCGCGTTCATCGCCGATCTCGGGCAGGAGGAGGACCTTGCGGCGATCCGGAAAAAGGCCCTCGCCACCGGCGCCTCCGAGGCCGTTGTCGCCGATCTGAAGGAGGAGTTCGCAAGGGATTACATCTTTCCGATGCTACGCGCCAATGCGGTTTATGAGTCGGGCTACCTGCTCGGGACCTCGATCGCGCGCCCGCTGATCGCCAGACGGCAGATCGAACTCGCGCGGGCGAAAAAGGCGGACGCGGTCGCCCACGGCGCCACCGGGAAGGGGAACGACCAGGTCCGATTCGAGCTGACCTATGCCGCATTCGATCCCGCCATCAAGACGATCGCCCCCTGGCGGGAATGGGAGTTCGCCTCACGCTCCGACCTGATCGCCTACGCCAAAAAATGCAGAATCCCGGTGGTGGCCACCGCCGAGAAGCCCTATTCGATCGATAAAAATCTCTTCCATACGTCGTACGAGGGGGGGATCCTCGAAGATCCCTGGGCCGAGCCGCCCGAGGAGATCTTCCAGATGACGGTCTCGCCGAAAAAGGCCCCTGACACGCCACGACCGCTCGAGATCGAATATGAAAAGGGGGATCCCGTGGCGCTCGACGGAAAGCGTCTCTCCCCGGCGGCACTGATAGCGGCCGCAAACCACGTCGGCGGAGAGCATGGGATCGGCCGGGTCGATATGGTCGAGAACCGTTACGTCGGAATAAAGTCCCGCGGCGTTTACGAGACTCCGGGCGGGACCATCCTCCATGCGGCGCACCGCGGGATCGAGCAGATCACGCTCGATCGGGAGGTCATGCGCCTGCGCGACTCGCTGATCCCCAGATACGGAGAGATGGTCTATTACGGCTACTGGCACTCCCCGGAGCGGAGGGCGCTTCAGGCGCTGATCGACGAGGCGCAGAAGAATGTCTCGGGGAGTGTCCGGGTCACGCTTTTTAAAGGGAGCGCCTCCGTCTCGGGCCGCCGCTCAAAAAAATCGCTCTATCGAAAAGAGCTGGCAACTTTCGAGGCGGGGACCGACTACTCCCAGGCCGATGCGACCGGGTTCATCCGCTTAAACGCCCTCAGGCTGAAACTGACCAGAGATGAGTAAACGGCATCCCTCCTCCCGCCCAAAGATGTGGGGCGGGTTTTCCGAGCCGACCGACGCCAGGGTGGAGCGCTTCACCTCCTCGCTCCCGTTCGATCGGGCCTTCTTAAAGTATGATCTCCTCGGCTCAATCGCACACTGCGCCGCATTGGAGCGCGCCCGGCTCCTTTCGGCGGCGGAGGCGGAGAAGATCACGGCGGCGTTAAAGGAGATCGGCGCAGAAGGGGAACCCGATACCGCGCAGGCGCAGGACGAGGACATCCATTCCTATGTCGAGCGCCGTTTGATCGAGAAGGTCGGCCCGCTCGGCGGGAAACTCCACGCGGGCCGGAGCCGGAACGAGCAGGCCGCGCTGGATATGATCCTCTACTTAAAGGAGACGACCGAGGGGATCCGGGCGGCGCTGCGGACCCTTCGCAAGGCGATCGTCGCGGCAGCCAAGAGGGAGATAAAGACGATCCTTCCGGGCTACACCCATCTTCAGAGGGCCCAGCCGGTCCTCCTCGCCCATCACCTCCTCGCATACCGGGAGATGTTCCGGCGGGACGAGAGCCGCCTGGCCGATCTTCAGAAGCGGTTCTCCTCCCCGCTCGGCTCCGGGGCCCTCGCCGGCTCCGGCTTTCCACTCGATCGGGAAAGGATCGCCCTCTCCCTGGGGCTCTTAAGCATCAGCGAGAATTCGATTGACGCTGTCTCCGATCGGGACCTCGCGGTCGAGTTCCTCTCCGCGTCTGCCCTGATCATGGTGCACCTCTCGCGTCTGGCCGAAGAGACAGTCCTCTGGTCAACCGAGGAGTTCGGCTTTCTCCATCTCTCCGACCGCCTTGCGACCGGCAGCAGCATGATGCCGCAGAAGAGGAATCCCGATCTCGCCGAGTTGATCCGCGGAAAATCCGGTCGGGTTTTCGGTTCGCTCCTCTCTCTCCTGGTGATCCTCAAGGGGCTTCCGCTTGCCTACAACCGCGACCTGCAGGAGGATAAAGAGCCGCTCTTCGACGCCGCCCGAACCGTCAAGGCTTCCCTGGAGATGGCGACTCTCCTGATCCGCGGGATCAGGTTTGATCGTGAACGGATGGCCCGCGCGGCCGAAGGGGGAGCGCTTCTGGCAACCGAACTGGCCGACTACCTAGTCGAGAAAGGGGTTCCGTTCCGGGAGGCGCACCAGACTGCCGTAAAAGCGGTCCGCTACGCGGCGAGGCGGAAAAAGCCTTTAGCGGCACTTCCCGTCGCCGAACTCTCCAGGATCTCGACACATTTCGGCCCCGAGGCGCTCAAGCGCCTGACCGCCAAGAATGCGATCGCCCGCAGGAATCTGCCGGGAGGGACCGCCCAGGCGACCGTCGCAAAAAGGATCGCCGAGATCGAGCGGGAGCCGTGATCCGCCTCCGCCCCGTTCTGGCCGCACTCCTCCTTTTTTCCTTTATATTTGCAGGCGCGTGTGGTAGAAAGGGACAACCGTTGCCTCCGGAGGAACCAAATGAATCGGAAAAGAGTGCTGATCGCCCGAAGTAAGGGGATTCTATGATCTCCCCGTCTGTCCATCTGGAATCCCTCAAGAGGCGCAGGCTCCTCCTCCTCGTTGACCCTTATCCGGAGGATAACCCTTATCGGATTACCGACAACGAGATGCGGGCGGTCTGGTTCCCGAAACTCTCCCTCCCCGTAATTGCAGCCCGGACGCCGAAGAGTTGGGAGGTAAGGATTGTGGATGAGAGCCGGACGATCGTCCGGCCGGCCCTGATTGATGAGGCGATTCGCGAGTATGGGGCGGAGAATCTATTTGTCGGAATTTCGACCCAGATGACCTGCTACACCCCCCGCGCCTACCAGATTGCCGACCAGTTTCGGGCGCGCGGCGTGAAGGTTAGTATCGGCGGAACCCACGCCACCTACTGTTCCGATGAGGCGAAACAGCATGCGGATACCGTGGTCCGTTTTGAGGCGGATGAGATCTGGTCGGACGTGATCTCGGACTTCGAAAAAGGGGAGTTGAAACCGCTCTACGAAATGACCTCCTATCCGGATATGCAGGAATATCCCCACCCGCGGATCGACCTCCTCCCCCAGGGTTGCTACATGACCAACCAGTGCCTTCAGACGACGCGCGGCTGCCACTTCGAATGCGAGTTCTGCAGCGTCTCCCCTTTCAACGGGAAGAGCTCACGGCGCCGGTCGGTGGACGATGTCATCGCCGAGATCCAGCGGATCAAGGAGTGGCGCCGGAACCAGCTCGTGGAGAATATGATCACCGGACCGGTCTGGCACCAGATCGGGACGACGTTGCGGATCCTTACCGGGATCGAGGACGGAACGATCTTCGCCTTTGTGGATGATCTGCATAACTCCAACCGGGACTACTGCAAAAAGCTCTGGACCGCCCTAAAAGAGCTGAATATCAAGTGGGGGGCACAGTGCACCCTCTTTTTAGGGAATGAGCCGGACATGGTCAAACTGGCCGCCCAGAGCGGCTGCGTCTCGATGTTCGTCGGACTGGAGTCGATTTCCGACGAGGTCCTGGCAGAAATGAACAAGCCGTTCAACCAGGAGAAGCGGTACGAAGACCAGATCAAATGCTTCCATGATCATGGGATCATGGTCAATCCCGGGATCATCTTCGGCTCGGATGCGGAGGACGAGTCGGTCTTCGAAAACACCGTCGAGTTCCTCAATAAATGCCGGGTGGAACTGGCCTACATCAACATCAACACCCCCCTCCCCGGAACGCCGCTGTTCGACCGGATGAAGGCCGACGGCCGCATCTTCGATTGGAATTGGGAGAACTACGACGGGAAGCACGTGGTCTTCTATCCGAAGAAGATGACCCCCGAGGTTCTGCAGGAGGGATTCTTCTGGGCCAATCGGAAGTTTTACAGTTATCCCTCTATCTTCAAGAGGCTCTCTCATACCCGGCAGCGGGCGATCGCGCGTTTTGCGATGAACTACGCCTTCCGGCATCTGATCCGGCGGACGACTCCAAGCGCACGACTCTCTCCCCTGGCCGAGTTGATGAAGGAACTGGGCGGGAAACTCCCCTCCCTGACGGCGGGTCATCTCATTCCGAATGCGCTCGACTCGTTGAAGGAGAAGGTCGCGGACGGTTTCCTTTACCTGAAGGTTAAGAAGATCTCCCTCTTTGCCCTGCGAATCGACCTGGAGGGGACGCTCGACCACCTGAACGTCCGGGAACTTTTAAGGCGGGCAGCGCAGGCGGCGGCCACAGCCAGATTGGAGATTGAGATCAATGTCGAACGGTTAAGATATGCCCACCCGGGGGCCCTCAAGGCCCTCAAAGAGGGGGTCAAGGCGACGGCCCATGCCGGGGCGATCCGGCTGGTCAATTTCAAGGAGTCCTTCCAGCAGGCGCTAGAACCTGAGCCGGCGGTTGCCCTTGCGGAGGAATAATCCACGCACGATTTCCATTACGTCAGAGATCAGCTCCAGTGCGAAGAGATCCCGGTCGAGCAGATCTCCCGGCAAGTCGGCACTCCGGCATACATCTACAGCAAGCGGACGCTCACCAACCATTTCCGGGTCTTTGATCAGGCCTTTGAAGGCTTCCCCCATCTCGTCGCCTTTGCCGTCAAAGCAAACGCAAATCTAGCGGTCCTAAGCCTCTTCGGCCGCCTTGGCGGAGGGGCGGACATCGTTTCTGGGGGGGAACTCTATCGGGCCATGACCGCCGGGATCGATCCGAAGCGGATCGTCTTCGCCGGGGTCGGAAAGAGCCGCGAAGAGATCCGCTACGCCCTCTCCTCCCGCATTCTGCAGTTCAACGTGGAGTCGGCGCAAGAGCTCTACCTCATAAACGCCATCGCGCGGGAAATGGGGGTCAAAGCCCCGGTCGCGCTCCGGGTCAACCCCGATATCGATCCGAAGACGCATCCATACATCTCCACGGGGCTGAAGAAGAGCAAGTTCGGGATCTCCGCCAAAGACGCGGCGGAGACCTTTCGGACCGCGTCGAAGCTTTTGCATATCGAGGTCATCGGCATCCACCAGCACATCGGATCTCAGCTGATCTCCGTCCGCCCCTTCGTCGACGCCACCAAACGGATCCTGCGACTGGTTGACCGTCTGGAGGACACCGGAATCCGGATCCGAACCCTCGATCTCGGGGGCGGCCTGGGAATCACCTATTCCCGCGAGGCACCTCCTCACCCTGTGGATTTCGCCAAGGCGCTTAAGCCCCTGCTGGCCGGCCGGAATTTCCAACTGATCTTGGAGCCGGGACGAGTCCTCACCGGAAACGCCGGGATTCTGGTCACCAAGGTCCTCTACACCAAAAGTGGGGAGAGAAAAGATTTCGTGATCGTGGATGCTGGGATGAACGACCTGATCCGGCCGAGCCTCTATGATGCCTACCACGAGATCCTCCCGGTGGCGCGAAGCCGCCGAAAGGCCAAGCTGGTCGACGTGGTGGGACCGATCTGCGAATCGGGAGACTTTCTGGCGCGCGGGCGAAGACTCCCCGGAGTCCTCCCCGGCGAACTCCTTGCCGTGATGTCCGCGGGGGCGTATGGTCACTCCATGGCCTCAAATTATAATGCGCGGCCCCGCCCTCCTGAGATTCTGGTCGACGGAAAGAACATCCATGTCGTCCGCGAAAGGGAAACTTATGCCGATCTCATCCGGGGGGAAAAGGTCCCTTAGGCGACGGGCATGCGATGGGGGCCAAAGAGGGGCACCGCTTCTTCATTATGCTCCTGATCTTATCCGGGTTGATAATCGCCGGGCTCTATACGCTCTTCTTCGCGGGACGGCGTGTGAACGTCTTTCTGTTCAATCACTTCGTGGTAAACAAGGCCTTCGTCCGCTCCCTTCCAAAAGAGTACAGCGGAGAGAAGATCGAAGAAATCCGGACCAAATTGCTCGATTTCTTCGATCGGGCCCGCCGCTCCTGCCCGTCCGGCGGATCTACGCAGTGCGTCAGCGACACCCGCCTCTTCGCGGTCGAGCGGGAGATTCAGAGGGCGATGTCAGACGACAGGCTGACCGATGAAGAGGTGCAGCGGATTTTAAAAGAGGTCGAGATAGATACCCCAGCGAGCAAGGCGAGCGTGAGGGGGAGGCGAAATGAGGCTTCGCCGGTGGAAAGCGAGGATCTGGCTTTGCCGGTCCGAGCGCGGGGTGGGGGGGCATCGGAGGAGCGCGAAGCGAACCGCACGGGCCCCCACAGGTGATAGCCGCGACGTGAGCCCCTATAAAATTAGAGCGGAAGGGGACTTGTCCCCTTCCGAGCCATCCCCTAGACCTCAAGCGCTCGCGCGGGCAAAGCCCGACGCTCGCTCCCCAGCGAGCAAGGCGAGCGGTGAGGGGGAGGCTCCATCCGGCTTTGCCGGTGGAGGGGGCGACGTGAGCCCCTACTAAAGATGGCCGTCATTGAACTGATCGAGGTCTCCAAGAGTTATCCGCGAGAAAGGCTCCCGGCGCTCCACGATATCTCCTTTAAAGTCGAAAAGGGGGAGATCCTGGCGCTTCTCGGGCCAAGCGGGAGCGGCAAGACCACCACGCTCCGGCTGATCGCCGGATTTGAGTCCCCGGATCATGGCCGAATCCTGCTGGGTGACCGCGAGGTCAGCGACCGGCAGAACCCCGTCCCTCCGGAGAAGAGGGGGGTCGGGATGGTGTTCCAGGACTATGTCCTCTTCCCGCATCTGACCGTATTTAAAAACGTCGCCTTCGGGCTTCGGGGGCGCGACGTGCGGCTCAGGGAAGAAACGGTCCGCCGGATCATCGACCTGGTCGGCCTGGCCCCTTGGGCCGAACGCTACCCTCACGAGCTCTCCGGCGGGCAGCAGCAGCGGGTCGCGCTCGCACGGGCGCTCGCTCCTAATCCGATCGTGATACTGCTGGATGAGCCCTTCTCGAATCTCGATCCCGACATGCGCGGGCAGATGCGCCGGGAGGTCGGGCAGATCCTCCGAAAGACAGGCTCCACGGCGATTCTAGTGACCCACGATCATGAAGAGGCGTTCGCGATGGCGGACAAGGTCGCCGTCCTCAACGGCGGGATCTTGGAGCAGCTCGACACGCCGGAGATCATCTACCACCTCCCCTCCTCCCCCTTCGTAGCCGACTTCGTCGGGCAGGCCGATTTTCTTCATGGGGCGGTGCGTGAGGACGGGGTCTTCACCCAGATCGGTATATTCGTAAACGTCAAAGACCTCCCGGTCGGAGCCGAGGTGCGCGTCATGATCCGCCCGGACGACATCGACCTCTACCTCGATCCCGACGGGAATGCGGTCATCCTCGCGCGGCAGTTTAGGGGCTCGGAGAACCTCTACCTGATCGGTCTGGGCTCCGGAGAAAAGGTCCATTCGAGCCAGCACTCGATCGACCTCTATCCGGCCGGAACGCGCGTCGGAATCCGATTAAAGCATACGCACACGGTCCTCTTCGAGGAAAACCGGTTTTAAGGAGGAAAAATGAACAAGGAGGAAAAAGGAGGAAAAATGAATCGGCGGCTCATGATCGCGCTCTCGTTTTTGGTTCTGCTCTCCCTGAGGCCCGACGCGCAGGCCCGCGATTTCAAAGTCTACGGCTACTCGACCCCAAAGGCGGGGGAACTGGAGTTTGCCTACTGGCTCGACGACTTCATCCAAAGCGAAAAGAACGACAATCTGCTGCGTCATACATTCGAAGCCGAATATGGCGTTACCGATCGATGGACGATCGCAGCCTATCTCGACTTCGAGGATCCCAAGGACACCGGCTTAAAATACGTCCAGTTCCGCTCGGTCTTTCTCCGATATCGTCTGTTTAACCCGGGTGAGCGATTCTTCGATCCGGCGATCTATCTGGAGTACTACATCCCCAGGCAGGGCGAAAGGAGCGAAGAGCATCTGGAGACGCGATTGATCTTCCAGAAGAGGATCGGGGAGGTCGACCTCCGGCTCAATCCGATCTTCGACAAGAAGCTCACCTGCCCAGCGGTTGATCCCTGCGAGGAGATCGAGGGGATGGAGTTCGAATACGGCGCCTCCGGGTATGTTGAGGTCTCACGCAAGGTCAAGGTCGGAGTGGAGATCTACGGGGATATGGGCGAGATCGGGAACTTCAAATCTCCCGAGGCGCAGAGGCACTATCTCTTCCCCTCCTTCAATGCGCAGATCAGGGCGATCACGGTCAACGCTGGGATCGGATTCGGGTTGACAAAGGCGTCGGACGATCTGATCTTCAAGGCGATCTTCGCATGGGAGCTGTAGCAGAGGTGTGTGGGTCCTCTACTCCCTGCTCGCCGCGCTCTTTGCCGCCACCGGGGACGCCGCCACGAAACGGCTTTTGGGGGGGTGGCGGATTCTCACGGTCGCCTGGGACGGGTCGCCTTCGGCGGCCTGTTCCTCTCGCCTCTCCTCTTTAGGCGCTGGCCTCCGCTCGACGTAATTTTCTGGCGCTCGATCTTTCTGTTGCTCCCTCTGGAGATCGCCGCCCTCTTTCTCTACCTCCGTGCGATCGCGCGATCCCCCCTTTCGCTGACCGCTCCGCTCCTCTCGCTCACCCCCGTTTTCCTCCTGGCAAACGGATGGCTGATCTTAGGAGAGAGGGCCTCAAGGATCGGCTTTGCCGGGGTCGCCCTGATCGCGGCCGGGACCTACTTCCTCTCGTTCGGAAGCGTGGGGGATACGGCCAAACCGACCGCCCCCCCGGTGCCGCAGGTCGCGGCGAGAAACCTCCGCTTTTTTTCGCCCCGTTCTATTATCTCCTTCTTGCGGCGATCTTGACTCCGCTTGCGGCGCAACCCGGCCTCCCAGCTGATGGTCGTCGGCTCGATCCTGGTGTCGGTCGGTTGAGGCCGGCAGAAGGGGGCCATCCCCCGAAAGCGGAAAATCCGGCGCCGAAAAGGTATAATCGCCGCGATGGACGCTCTCGTCATCTTCGCGAAGGCCCCCAACGCCGGAGAGGTAAAGACCCGATTGCAGCCGATGATCTCCAAGGAGGCCGCCGCGCGGCTCTCCGCCGCGCTTGTCGAAGACATCGTAGAGATGACGGGGTTTCTCCCGGTAACCCGCGTGCTGGCCTGCTCTCCCTCGCCGGACCACCCCTTTTTCACCGAGCTGTCGCGGCGGGAGAAGATCAAGACGATTGCGCAGCAGGGCGAGGATCTCGGGGAAAGGCTGGCGTCGGCGTTCGACGACCTGTTCGCCTGGGGATTCGAGAACGTCGTGATCGTCGGGAGTGATTCGCCGACGCTCCCGCCGGAATACCTCGAGGAGGCGTTCGATCGCCTGGAGAGCGCGCCGGTCGTTCTTGGGCCGGCCGTGGACGGAGGATACTACCTCGTGGGAGCAAAACAGAGAACCCCTGAGATTTTTCGCGACATCGTCTGGGGCTCCGAGCAGGTCCTGGCAATGACCCTGGCCCGCATCCGGGAAAAAGGGATACGCGCGCATCTCCTTCCATTCTGGTACGACGTGGATCAGACGGAAGATCTAGCGTTTCTGCGGGAGCATCTCCTCTTTTTGCGAGGGGAGAAGAGGAACATCGCGCCGAGAACCTCCGCGCTCTTGGAAGAGTTCGCCGCCGCGAACTGGATCGTGAAATGAGAGGCTTTGGAATATACGCGGCCTTCCCCTTCTGCCTCTCCCGTTGCGCCTTCTGCGGCTTCGCAATCTTTCGGGACAACGAACGGCGCCGGAAAGAGTACCTCGCGGCGTTATCAACCGAGATCCGTCTCGCGGCCGACGAGATCCCGTCTGGCCTGCCCCCCGCCCGTTCGCTCTATATCGGCGGCGGAACCCCGAGCCTTCTGGACGGGGAGGAGATCTCCCGCCTCCTCGGAGAAATCTCGGATGCGGTCGGCCTCGCCGCGGACGCCGAGGTAACGTTGGAGGCGCATCCCGCCACGGTGACGCGCGAAAGGCTTCCGGGATGGCTTGACGCCGGGGTCAATCGCCTTTCTCTCGGCGTCCAGTCGTTCGACGACGGGCGTCTGAGGTCGCTGGGGAGACGGCACTCCTCCTCCCAAGCGATCTCGGCCGTGCTGGAGGCGCGGCGGGCGGGCTTTAAGAATATCGGGATCGATCTGATCTTCGGCCTCCCCGGCCAGACGGTTCAATCATTTGCGGACGATCTTGCGCGCGCTGTTTCGCTTCCGATCCGGCACCTCTCCACCTACGCCCTCTCGATCGAAGAGGGGACGGCGTTTTCCCGAGAGGCGAGGCGGGGGGGTCTGCGTCTCCCCTCGGAGGAGGAGGTGATTGCAATGTTCCACCTTGCCGGGGAATACCTCTCCTCGGCGGGCTTTGAACGGTACGAAATTTCCAACTTTGCGAAGCCGGGGTTCGCCTGCCGCCACAATCTTCTCTATTGGGGCGGGGGAGACTGGCTTGGGGTGGGGGTGGACGCCCATTCCGCGATCGGACCGCTGCGCAGATCCAACTGCGAGGAGCTCGGCCGATATCTTAAACAAATTTCCCAGGGGAAACTTCCGGTTCTGGAGGAGGAGATCCTCCCGAAGTCAAAAGATCTTGCCGAGCGGGTCGCCTTCGGCTTAAGGAGAATGGCGGGGGTCCGCGACCCCCTTGATCCTGAAATCAATCGGAATTTGTCGCTCTTAATGAAAGAGGGCTTTGTCGAGAGGCGCGCTGGACGCCTCCGTCTTACCTCCCGCGGGATTCTGGCGGCGGATTTTGCGGCGGAAGCGGTGCTCTGAAGGCCTCGAAAGAGGCGGCTTTCCGTTCCCTCAAACGGGTCAGGAGGCGCGCCATCACCAGATACGATATCCCCGCGAAGAGGACCCCCAACAGAAGAGTGCCGATCACGAACGGGAAGATGTACGGCCTAAACTGCGTGAACAATGTCTGGAGGGTCAGCTCGTCCCAGTCGATCGGAGGGATCCCCTCGCTCCCCACCACCTTCAGCCCCACCCAGAGCGAGGCCGAATAGATCGGGATCATCGTCCAGGGATTGTTGATCAGCGCCCCCGCCAACAGGGCGAGAAAATTGAGACGGAAGAGGGGGGCGACCAAGAATATCGTCACGGCATGAAGACCGAGGGTCGGGGTAAACGCGATGAAGACCCCGACCGCAAACGCGGCCGCAGTCCGCTTCGGCGGATCGGTCAGGTGGAAGACCTTTAGGACCACCTCCTTCAGCGGCCTCACGGCCGGCTCTCTTTTCGGAAGTGCTCGTAACCGAGCCGGGAAAGCGGGGAGGGGGTCCCTCCCGTGACAAGAGCCACCCCTTCCCGAGGGGAGACGATCCGTCCGATCCGCCGGGCCGAAATCTTTGCGCGGGCGAGAACGTGCTCTTTCCGGGGGGAAACGGTGAAGAGGAGCTCGTAATCTTCCCCACCGTGCAGGGCGAATCGAAGGGGATCAATCCGGCGTGCGGCCGCATAGCGGCGCAACGCGCGCGAAAGTGGAAGCCGTTCGGCCTCGATCCTGGCTCCGACCTCGCTCTGTGAGGTCAGATGCAGCAGATCCGAGGAGAGCCCGTCTGAAACATCGATCATCGCAGAGGGGATCCGATGCCGGGCAAGCCGCCTTCCTTCTCTTGTTCGGGCGGTCGGCCGAAGGTGCCGCCGGACCAGGAATTCCCATTCCGTTTCGCCGCGTCGAAGGGCCTCAAGGCCGGCAGCGGCGTCCCCCAGAGTGCCGGTCACATAGAGGAGATCTCCGGGGGCCGCGCCGCTGCGCCGCACGGCAACTCCCCGCTCCACAACCCCCAGCATCGCGATATTGATGAAGAGCCCCCCCTTCGAGGCGGAGGTATCTCCCCCTGCCACGGCGACACCTCTCCCGGCGCCCCTCCTCAGACCGCGATAGAACTCCTCCACGGCCCGGATCGGAATTCCGGAGGGGAGGGCAAGCGAGACGAAGAGGAACTTCGGTTCCCCCCCCATTGCGGCGATATCGGAGAGATTCGCCGCCGCAGCCTTAAAACCGAGATCATGAAACGAGGTCCATGCAAGATCGAAGTGGACCGACTCGATCATCAGGTCGGTCGTAACCAGAAGATCCATTCCGGAGGGGGGACGGAGGAGGGCGGCATCGTCCCCGATCCCGCAGAGGATCCCGGGAAAGTCGCGATCCTTCCCCGAGCGGCGGATCCGCTCGATGAGCCCGAATTCTCCGATCCGCGTGAGGTCAGACAAAAGGTCAGGCCCGAACCCTGCTGCGCGCAACCTGGGCCCGGCGGGGAGGAGAGACCTTCCCGGCAATGGAAGAACTCAATTTCCCGTCGGCCCCGACGCTCCGCGGCTCGGTCCCCCTGTTAAGCGCGACGCTCAACACCTCATCCATATGGTCTGCGAAGACGAACGTCAGTCCACGCTTCACATGCGGGGGGACCTCCTCAAGGTCCTTGGCATTCCGCTTCGGAAGGATGACCGTCTTCATCCCGGCCCGCTTGGCCGCCAGGATCTTCTCCTTCAGCCCACCGACCGGAAGAACGCGGCCCCGGAGCGTTACTTCGCCGGTCATCGCGACATCTCGGCGAACGGGAACGCTGATAAATGCGGAGGCGAGCGCGGTGGCCATCGTGATGCCGGCGGAGGGTCCGTCTTTCGGAATCGCCCCGGCGGGGACGTGGATATGGACGTCGCTCTTCGCAAAGAGATCCTTCTTCACCCCCAGCGGCTTCTCGCGCGATCGAATATAGGTCAGGGCGGCCTGGGCCGACTCTTTCATGACGTCCCCCAGATGTCCGGTCAGGGTGAGTCCCCCTTTCCCCGGCACCCGCGACGCCTCGATGAAGATCACGTCCCCTCCGGCCGCGGTCCAGGCGAGGCCGACGGCGACCCCGACCTCATCCTCCTCCTGCTCCGCCTCGGGGAGGAACTTCGGGATCCCGAGAAACCGATGGAGATTTCTCGGCGTGACGACGTATCTTTTCCGTCCTCCATCCCCTTCGGCCAACTTGCGGACGATCTTTCTTAAAACGTTGGCGATCTCCCGCTCCAGGTTCCTCACCCCGGCCTCGCGCGTGTACTGGGTGATCATCAGCTGGAGCGCCGGATCGGTGAGGGCGACATCCTTGTCGGAGACCCCATGCTCGGTTATCTGCCGGGGGATCAGGAAGTTGCGGGCGATCCCGGCCTTCTCCTCGGTCGTGTAGCCCGAGATATCGATCACCTCCATCCGATCGCGCAGCGCGGGCAGAATCGGATCGATCAGATTGGCCGTCGTGATGAAGAGGACGTTGGAGAGGTCAAACGGGACCCCGAGATAATGATCCGAGAAGGAGTGGTTCTGCTCGGGGTCGAGGACCTCCAACAGGGCCGCGGCCGGATCGCCGCGAAAATCCATCCCGATCTTGTCCACCTCGTCCATCATGAAGACCGGATTGTTCGAGCCGGCCTGCTTGATCCCCTGGAGGATCCGTCCTGGAAGCGCACCGACATAGGTGCGGCGATGCCCGCGGATCTCCGCCTCGTCCCGCACGCCCCCCAGCGAGATCCGGACGAACTCGCGCCCTAATACGCGTGCGATCGATTTCCCTAACGACGTCTTCCCCACGCCGGGAGGACCGACGAAGCAGAGGATCGGCCCCTTGATCCTCGTGCCCTTCCCCCTCGCGCCCTCCCGCTCCTGCTTCATCTTCCGAACCGCCAGATACTCAAGGATCCGCTCTTTGACCTTCTCCAGATCGTAATGATCCTCGTCGAGGACCTTCTGCGCCGTCTTGATGTCGAGATTGTCGAAGGTCGCCTTCGACCAGGGGAGCTCGATCATCCATTCCAGGTAGGTCCGGACGATCGCGGCCTCGGCGGAGTCGGGGTGCATCTTCTCAAGCCGCGAGATCTGTTTCTCCGCCTCCTTCGCAACCTTTTCAGACATCTTTGCCTCTTCGATCTTCTTGCGGAAATCGGAGATCTCCTCCTGCCGCTCGTTGCTCTCCCCCAGCTCTTTCTGGATCGCCTTCAGCTGCTCGCGCAGGAAGTACTCCCGCTGAGTCTTGTCGATCTCGCTCTTCGCCTCGGTGGTGATCTTCTGCTGCATCGCAAGAATCTCGCCCTCGCGGCTTAAGATCTCGTTGACCTTTTTTAACCGATCGATCGGATCGATGATCGAGAGGACCTCCTGGGCCGCCTCGATCTTCAGGCCGAGATTGGAGGTGACCAGATCCGCAAGCCGCCCGGGATCCTCCAGGTTTTCAATCAGGACCAGCGCATCCGGCAGGAGGATCCTCCCCAGCCCGACCACCTTCTCGACCTGCTGCTTCACCGAGCGGAGGACCGCCTCTTTCTCCGCCTCCTGCTCGGCTGCCACCTTCGGCTCTTCGATCTTCTCGGCCTCCACCACAAAGTGCGGAACGCTCTGGACCACGGCGAGGATCCGGCCCCTGGTGATTCCTTGGATCAGGACCTTGATCCGGCCGTCCGAGAGCTTCACCGTCCGCATAATCATCCCGATCGTTCCGATCGGGTAGATGTCTTCCGGTGTCGGATTCTCGACCTCGAGCGCCTTCTGGGCGCCCAGGAAGATCAGTCGGTGCGCCGCCAGCGAGGCCTCAACCGCCTTGATCGAGATTTCGCGCCCGATGAAAAGCGGGAGGAGCATATGCGGGAAAACGACAATATCCCGCACCGGAAGGAGCGGGATCTGAGCCGGGATTTTTATCTCTTTTTCATCAGACATGCTTTCAATATAACCCGTCGGCTGAATAAATAAAAGGGCAAAAGATTAGAGCGAAAGCGACTTCAGAAAACTTCGAAACGCCTTTCCAAGCGCCGGATTTTTAAGCCCCATCTCGACGGTCGCTTTCAAAAATCCGAGCTTGTCTCCGGCGTCATACCGTTTTCCCTCGATCAAGCAGGCGAAGACCCGGCGGCTCTGTGCGAGCGCATTGAGAGCATCGGTCAACTGAATTTCATTGTTCTTGCCCGGTCGCGTCCGCTCCAGAATGGGAAAAATCTCCGGCGTGAGGATGTATCGCCCAATGGCCGCCAGATTGGAAGGCGCCTCTGCCGGCTGCGGTTTTTCGACCAGAGCGTCGATCCGGTAGAGGGAGCGGGCCGTTTGCGCTCCCGAGATGATCCCGTAGTTGCCCGTCTCGGAGCGCGGGACCTCCTGAACCCCGACGACCGGCGCCTTCTCCCGCTCATAGACCGCGATCATCTGCGCAATGGCCGGGACCTCGCCGTCGACGATGTCGTCTCCGAGAAGAACGGCGAAGGGCTGATCTCCGACGATGTTTTTGGCGCAGAGGAGCGCATGGCCCAGGCCCCGCGCCTCACTCTGGCGGATGTAATAGAAGTCGGCCAGATCGGAGATCTCCCTCAGGCCTTTTAAGAGATCCCGCTTTCCGTTCGATTTGAGAGTCTCTTCGAGTTCGAACGAGATGTCGAAATGATCCTCGATCGCCCGTTTGCCGCGCCCGGTGACAATGATCACCTGCCGGATTCCCGCGGCGACCGCCTCCTCGACGACGTACTGGATCATCGGTTTATCGACGAGCGGAAGCATCTCCTTCGGCGACGCCTTCGTGGCCGGAAGGAAGCGGGTTCCCAGGCCCGCCGCCGGAATCACCGCTTTCTCGATCTTCTTCATCAATTTCATTTTATGGGCCGGCCAGCCGCTAGGTCAAGGAAGAGCGCGTAGAGTCGTTTGCACTCCTCTTTGATCCGATCGATCGGCCAAGTAGAATCGATCAGATGATCGGCAAACTTTTTTTTCTCCTCAAGGGGCATCTGGGCCTCGACCCGCCGGCGGGCCTCTTGGCGGGAGAGCCGATCGCGCCCCATCAGCCGGAGGATCTGCGTCTCGGCGTCTGCGGCCACCACGATGACCCGGTCCGCTTTCCGATGCCCCCCGCTCTCAATCAACAATGCGGCGTCGTAGATGATCACCGCCTTCGAATCCTCTCGGACGATCCGCTCCCGCTCGGCGGCCGCCAGCCGCCAGACCTCCGGATGGACGATCGCTTCAAGAGCGGCACGGCGCTTGGAATCGGAAAAGACGAGGCGGCCCATCTTCTTCCGGTCGAGCGATCCGTCGGGCAACAGATACTCCCCGCCGAATTCCGCCGCAACCCTGCCGAGCGCGCCGGTGCCAGGCTCCACCGCTCGCCGCGCAAGGAGATCGGCGTCGATCAGACGCGCCCCCAGGTCGGCAAAGATCGCCGCCACCGTGCTCTTTCCCGACGCGATTCCCCCCGTCAGCCCGACAAAGAGCATTGCGGGAGGATACCACAAAGACGACGGAAGGGGGCCACGGGGGTCCCCTTCCGAGCCATCCCCCGATTCTGGGAGATGGGTTCGGGAGGAGGGTCTCCCTCTTCCCGCCTGAGCGATAAAATTGACGCATTGCAGGCCCTCTGTTAGATTTGAAACATCGTGCCCGTTTCGGAAGGCAGCCCGCCACCTCCCCTCTCCCTCCTCCTCTCAAATGTCGGCAAGGCACTGCGGGGAAAACCGGAAGTCGTCAAATTTTCGGTGGTGGCCCTCCTCGCGCGGGGCCACCTTCTGCTTGAGGATGTTCCGGGCGTCGGAAAGACGACGCTCGCGCAGGCCCTCGCCCGGTCGGTCGCCTGCACCTTCCGCAGAATTCAGTTCACTTCGGACCTCCTCCCCTCCGACATCATCGGCGTCCCGGTCTATCGGCCGGAGCGCGGCGAGTTCGACTTCATCCCCGGCCCGATCTTCGCCCAGTTCGTCCTCGCCGATGAGATTAACCGGACGACCCCGAAGACGCAGAGCAGCCTTCTGGAGGCGATGAACGAGGGGCAGGTGACCGTGGAGAACCAGACCTACCCGCTCCCGAGGCCCTTCATGGTGATCGCGACGCAGAACCCGATGGAGTTTCATGGAACCTATCCCCTCCCGGAATCTCAACTCGATCGGTTCATGATGCGGCTGTCGATCGGCTACCCCGAGCGGGCGGACGAACGGGAGATTCTACTGAAGCCTCCCGATCCGCTCTATGAGATCAAGCCGGTCCTGTCCGCCTCCGAATTGACGAAATTTCAAGATCAGGTCGAGGAGGTCCGTCTCGATCCGCTCATCGCGGATTACATCCTCGCGCTGGTGGTGGCGACGCGAGACCCGCGGAGGTTCGAACTTGGGGTCTCCACGCGCTGCGCGCTCTTTCTGCAGCGGGCCGCCCGGGCCCTGGCGCTTCTTTCCGGGCGCGATTTCGTCCTTCCGGAGGATGTGAAGACGCTCGCCCCGCTGATCTTCCCGCACCGCGTCGTGGCGCGCTCGGGGTCGGCCGACTCGATCGTCCGGGAGATCGTCTCCGAAGTCCCGATCCCGCTCTAATTCTGATGCTCGCATCGATCCGGATCAGGCGATTCTTCCGCTACCGAACGCTCAGGGCAACCCGGGAGGGGGGGTGGTTTATCCTCTTTACGCTCGGGGTCGGCTTCGCGGCGATCAATACCGGGAACAATCTCCTCTACCTTCTCGTCGCGATGATGCTCTCTCTCATCGTCGCGTCGGGGATCCTCTCCGAGCAGTCCCTTCGCCGGATCTCGGTGAGCCGGGAACCCCCTCGCCGCATCTTCGCCCAGACGCCGGCGCTCCTGCGCCTCCGGCTGAAAAACCCCCGCAAAAGGCTCCCCTCCTTCTCTCTATGGGTCCGCCAGCCGGATCCATCGGGAGGGATCCGGGAGGGCCGGGCGGGAACCCTTGCGCCGCGGGGGGAGAAGAGCGTTGGGCTGGAGGTCACATTCCCGCGCCGCGGCCGGTTTACCCTCGGCGAGATCCAACTCTTCACCCGTTTCCCTTTTCATTTTTTCACAAAGCGGGCACGCGTCGATCTTGAGCAGGAACTCCTGATCTATCCGAAGCCGCTCCCGCCCACCTCCGATCTCGCTCAAAAGTGGACGGAGGCGGGCGCCCCCGTCCAAAAGAAAGGGGAAGAGGGGGGATTCCACAACCTCCGGCCGTACGTTTTCGGCGACAATGCCCGCTCGATCCATTGGAAGAGCAGCGCCCGGACTGGGCGCCTCATGGTGGCGGAGCGGGAACGGGAGGAGGAGCGGCAGGTGACGATTCTCCTTCGCGGGGGGAGCGGGGAGGCGTTTGAAGCGGCGGTGAGCCGCGCCGCCGGCGCCCTGATCGATCTTAACTCGCGCGGCGTCTCGGTCCGGCTCCTCGTGCCGGGGGAGTCGATCCCCTTCGGCCGGGGAGAGCGACATCTCGATCGCTGCCTGACCACACTTGCATTGACGACCGGAGAGGGGGCCGCTCCCGTTGAGGATGCCTCCTTCATCGACATCTCCGTCGGATCATGACCCGCACCGAGCGCTTGACCGCAGCAGCGATGCTCCTCACCGGTCTCTTCGCGATTCACCGCGCCGAGGCTGTGGGGACCGCTCTCACACTCGCCTCGGGGGCGCTGGCCGCGGCCCTCTTTTATTGGGGGAGTGTCCCGACCAGCCGCTTGCCGAGGATGAATCTTCTTCTGATCCTCCTTTTCGGATTTTCTCTTGCCGATCTCTCGATCAGCGGGGACCTTCTGGGGGCCACCGCCAGATTCTCGATCTTTCTGGCGCTCGTGAAGTTCGCGACGCTCGCCTCAGCACGTGATCTCCTGCAGATCTGCCTCATCGTCTTTCTCCAACTCCTTGCAGCGGCCGCTGCCACGACCGATCCGGTGTTCGGCCTTGCCTTCATCCTCTATCTTTTTCTCTCTCTCTGGGCACTCGTTCTCTATCATTTTCGCTCCGAGGCTGAAGAGAGCGGCGGGACGGTCCCAAGGATCCCGGCGGCCGCGGCGGCCGCCTTTCAGGGGGTCGGCCTCGCCTCGCTCGGTTTCACCCTCTTTACGTTTTTGATCATCCCGAGGATCGGGGTCGGGCTCTTTGCCGCCAAGGAGCGGGCAACGCAGCGGCTCTCCGGCTTCTCCGAGCGGGTCGATCTCGGCTCGATCGGATCGATCAAACTCGATCCGACCGTGGTCCTGCGGCGAGAGGTGGTTCAATCGCGCCCCTCCGGCGGCCTCGTCTTAGGCCCCGGCTTCTATCTCAAAGGGATGGCGTTCGACCGATACGACGGAAAGGCCTGGAGCGTCTCCGACCAGAGAAAAGATCAGTTGGCCCGGAGGGGAACCTTCTTCGGCCTCCCATCCCCCGGCCGGATCAGGGCAGCGCGCCAGTTCGAGGAACAGATCCTTTTAGATCCCCTCGATACCGAAGTCCTCTTCTCTGCCGGAATTCCGCTCGCGATCGACGCCCCGGTCCCATACCTCACGGTCGACCGGGAGGGGAGCCTCGGCTTCGGCCGCGTTTTTGGACGCCGGATCGTCTACCGCGTCCGGGGAGAGAGTCCCCTGTTGCGGGGAGAGGAGCTCGGCTGGGAGGGAGACGATTCCCCTGACGACATCCGGGAGCGATACCTCTCGGGAGAGATCGATCCTCGCATCGCCCGCCTCGCCGAGGAGATCGTCGGTCAGCGCCGCTCTGTCGCGGATCGAGCGGAGGCGATCGCCGATTATCTTAGAAAGAATTTTCGCTACTCGCTCGACGTCCCGGAGCCGAGCGAATCCGGTCCAATCATCGATTTTCTCTTCTCGCACAAGACCGGATACTGCGAATATTACGCGACCGCGATGGTCCTGCTGCTTCGATCGCAAGGGATCGCCTCCCGCCTCGTCACCGGTTTTCTTCCAGGGGAATGGAATCCGGTCGGCGAGTTTTTCACGGTCCGTCAGAGCGACGCCCATGCCTGGGTCGAGGTCTATTTCCCCGAGAGCGGGTGGATCCCATACGATCCGACCCCGTCCGTTCCGGCCGTCCCTCCCACCTTCTTTGCCCCGCTTCGCTGGTCGGCCGACTGGCTTGCGGTCAAATGGCACAGGTACATCGTCAACTACTCCCTCTTCGATCAGATCCGGCTCCTCGAAGGGGCCCGCTTCTCGCTTGCGCAGCCGTTCACGTTCGGCATCAGGAAATTTCGCGTTCATCCAAACGCCCGCTGGTTTATGATAGCGATTCTCCTTGCCGCAGTCGCGACGGCGATTTCTATTCTTCGCGGTGGATGGCTCGCAGCGGAGCCGGCCGAGGTCCGCCTCTATCGGCGAATGCTCCGCTCCCTCGCCCGATTCGGAGTCGAGAGATCGAACAACGAGGGCCCGGTCGAGTTTCTCAAGCGGCTTTCGGAAGTCCAGCGTATTTCGAAAAACGCGCTTGCCGAGGCGACGCGCTGTACTGAGGCCTACTGCCGCGCCCGCTTCGGCGGGGCCCCGCTCAAAAAAGAGATTGGGACGATGACCTCCGCGCTCGCCGAGCTGAAGCGCACGCTACGATCGGTCCGGACGTTTTAAGTAGTTCAGCCCCACCCCGCAGAGAAGAGCCCCGACGACGATAAAGAGCCCGGAGAGATGGAGGTGCGCCCTGGGGTTCGGATCGCCCGAAGGGTTGATTAAGATCGTCGCCCCGCGGTAGAGCCAGTAGATCAAGAAGAAGAGGCCGGTGGCTGTGATCAGGCGGGCATCGCGGGGAAGGATCGATGGACGCGTCCCGGCAAAGAGGAGAAAGAGCCCGAGGCCGAAATTGATCAACGCGAAGAGGGTGTGGCCGACGATCATCGGATCGACGTTTCTAAGTTCCCAGAGGACCCAAAAGCGAAATCCCCAGGAGAGGACAACGACGATCCCGACGGCAAGGATCAGCGCGCGGACCTTCCGACTCATCCTTTCGCCTCCGCCCAGTTCCGGCCGACGCCGATATCGACCGTCAGCGGGACCGCGAGTTTCGCCACCCCCCCCATCTCCGCAGCCGCAATCCCTCTGATCTTGTCGATCTCCCCCTGGGGCGCCTCAAAAATTAACTCATCGTGGACCTGCAGGATCATCTTCGCCGCTCCCCCGGCGAGCCTCCGGTGAATTTTAATCATCGCCATCTTGATGATGTCCGCCGCGCTCCCCTGGATCGGCGTATTGACCGCAAGCCGCTCCCCGGCCGATCGGGTGACCGCGGAGGAAGAGGAGAGCTCCGGGATCGCGCGCCTCCGCCCGAAGAGCGTCCAGACGTATCCCTTGCTCTTCGCCTCCTCCAGGGTTTTCTCGATAAAGCGTTTCACCCCGCTGTACGACTCGAAGTAGCCGTCGATGTAGCGCTTGGCCTCATGCTGCGAGACCCCGAGCGACTGGGAGAGACCGAACGGAGAGATGCCGTAGAGTATCCCAAAATTGACCGTCTTGGCCGCGCGCCGCATGTCGTGCGTGATCGACCCCTTCGGGAGATTGAAAATTTTGACCGCCGTCTGCATGTGGATGTCCTCGCCGGCCTGGAACGCCTCCAACAGCCGCTCATCTTGCGACATGTGCGCTAAAAGCCGCAGTTCGATCTGATTGTAGTCAGCCGAGAGGAGGAGGCAACCGCGCGGCGCGATGAACGCCTCACGGATACGCCGTCCGATGTCTCCCCGGATCGGGATGTTCTGAAGGTTCGGATCGCGCGAGGAGAGGCGTCCGGTGGCAGTCATCGTCTGGACGAACTGGGTATGAAGTCGGCCGTCTTGAGGGTCGAGGAGCGCCGGAAAGGCGTCGATGTAGGTGTTCTTCAGTTTCGCCAACTGCCGGCAGGAGATGATCTCAGCCGGGAGGTCGTGCTGGGCCGCAAGCTGAGTTAAGACATCCTCGTCGGTCGAGTAGCCGGTCTTCGTCCGCTTGATCGGCTTTAGGCCGAGTTTCTCGAAGAGGATCCGCCGAAGTTGAACCGGCGAGCCGATGTTGAACCGCTCCCCGGCGATCCGATAGATCTTCTCCTGGCAATCGGCGATCATGGCGGAGAGCTCTTTCCCCATCTCGCGGAGCCGGTCCGCATCGACCAGAAATCCGGCCTCCTCCATCGCGGCGAGGACCTCGATCAGCGGCATCTCGATATCGCGGAAGAGATTCTCCATCTGATGCTCCCGCAGCCGCTTCTCAAGGTGTCGGGCAAGGCGGAGAATGGTGCGGGCCCGCTCGCCGGCATAAAGTCCTGCCGTCTGGGCCGAGACGAAAGAGAAAGAGCCGTTCTTTTCTGGGAGGATGTCGGAGGGGAGCGCAAGCCGGTGGCCGAACTCCTCCAAGACCACCGCCTCCAGCGTATGATCCCGGCGCGAGGGGTTTAGAAGATAAGAGGCGATCATCGTGTCGAATTCGCCTCCGGCAAGTTTATTCCCGCTACGATGCAACAGCAGAATCGGGTTCTTCAGATCGTGCGCAAACTTTTTGATCGCAGAATTAGAGAAGAGATCACAGAGGGCCGGAAGGAGTTCCGGACCGAGATAGACCGTCTCCCCCTCGATCGCCATGGCAATCCCGATCATCTGGGCCCGCGTCATCCGCTCCTGGGTGGTCAGGATCTCGACCGCAAGTTCGGAGGCCTGGGCCGCCTTTTCGAGGAATGCTTCGACGGATCGTCGATCGGAGAGAATGGTGACGCGCTCCCCCCCCTCGACCGTCACCGACGGAGAGAGGACCTTCAACAGGCTGGCAAATTCCAGTTCCCGGCAGAGGGCGACGACCGCGGAGAAGTCGGGCGAACGGACGGCGAACCGCTCCCGATCAAATTCGATTGGGCAGTCAGTGTAGAGGATCGCCAACTCCCGGCTGAATCTCGCCTGCTCCGCGTGGGCGGCGAGAGCCTCCCGGAGTTTCGGCTTGGAGATCTTCGGGAGATTCGCAAGGAGCCCTTCGACGCTCCCGAACTCTTGGATCAACGCCGTCGCCGTCTTCTCCCCGACCCCCGGCACCCCGGGGATGTTGTCAACCGCATCCCCCATTAAGCCCATCACCTCGACGACCCTGTCCGGGCCGACGCCGAAACGCTCGCGGACCTCGGCCTCGGTGAAAACTTTTTCTTTCATCGTGTCGTAACAGACGATCGAGCCTGGCTCGCCTGGGGTGCCGCGGATCAGTTGGAGGAGGTCTTTATCCCCGGTGACGATGACGACCTCTTCCCCTTGAGCAGCCGCTTTGGTCGCAAGCGTCGCGATCAGGTCATCCGCCTCATGCCCCTCCTCGACGATCATCGGAATCGAGAAGGCCTCGACCGCGCGATGGATATAGGGGATCTGGCGCGACATCGGATCCGGCATCGCCGGCCGCTGCGCCTTGTAGGCGGCGAACTCCTTGTGCCGCCGCGTCGGCCCTTTCGGGTCGAAGATCAGCGCAAGGGAATCAGGGTGCTTCTCCCGGACGACCTTCAGAAGCATGTTGGTGAAGCCCAAGACGGCATTGGTCGGAATCCCGGTAGAGGTTGCAAGATCGCGGATCGCGTAGAAGGCGCGGTAGATGTACGAGGAGCCGTCGATCAGATAAAAGAGCGACATCGGGCCATTCTACGATGGAGGTGCCGGAGGGTCAACGCGGCTCGCCGATCGTCCGGGAGTTTGCCGCTGAAATCGAGTCGGTTTAAGATGAACCACCATGGCGGTCCGGCTCTCCGGCGATCCGATCAGACTCTCCGACTTCTTCCGCGTCGCGCAACAGGGAGAAAAAGTCCTTCT
>CAZSHZ010000109.1:0-9292 GCA_964606955.1 uncultured Nitrospirota bacterium | reverse complement strand
CATATAGATCAGCGGCTGAAGGTAATGTTCGATGAACGACTCCGAATAGTAGCTATCAGTGGAGGAGCGTTCTCGCAACGCATTCTCCACGTAGGTCAGGGGGCAGACCCACGAGAAGGCCTGGAGAAGGAGGCTGTAGCCGAGGGCGGCAAGATGGAGATAGCGGACCCAGAGGATCCGCCGGGCGATCAGCCAGCCGAGAGCGAGGAACACGATCCAGCCGAAGTGGAGGATCATCGCCAGATCGGCGGCAAGCTGGTAGGGCATCGCTAGCGGGCGAAGCTCTTCTTGCGCAGCGCGAGCAGCCGCGCCAGTTCCGAAACCGGGTCGCGATGGTCGTCGATCCGAAGGTCCACGACGCGGTCGCTTAATCCACCGGACCCTCCCCCTTTTCGCACGACCAGAAGGGCGGCCGATTGTCGCCCGCGCCGATCCCCTCCGGCTCTCTCTCCTGCGATAAGGGCCTCAAGAAGCCGATCGGCCAGTTCCCCTTTTGCTCGTTCAAAGGTCCGCCCCATCGCCTCCAGGACCCTCTCGCCGGCGAGGAGATTTCCCTGGCAGGTGTAGTGGGATCCGATCTTATGCCCGGCAAATGGGAGCGTCGCGGGGCCCGTATACGCGGCGACCCGACCTTCTGCATCGACGATGCCTATCTGTCGCGATTCCTTGCCGGGGTCCTCGGCGAGGAGCCTCTCGATCACCTTGGCCGGAGGGATCCCGGAGGAGAGGAGGTCGAGCCCTTCTGGGCCGTACTGCGGGTTTGCCATCGCCTGCGTGGCGATCGCGCCGACCCCCGCCTTTGCCCATGGGACCACTGAACCGACGGCCAGAAATTTTGAGGCCACGGCGATGCCTAGATCGCCGTTCGCCGGATCATACGCGACGATTGAAAAGGTGAGGAGGAGAAGAGGGAGGATCGTCAGCCGCCGCCGGCGACCATCACCGGATGAACCGGCTCATCCTCCTCCTACGGGGGAGGGTTCGGGAGGGGGCGTGTCCCATTCCGCTCTTTTTGGTGGAGCTGAGGGGGATCGAACCCCTGACCTCAAGACTGCCAGCCTTGCGCTCTCCCAACTGAGCTACAGCCCCACCCTGAGAAGAGAATCTACTTGCCCCCTCTCCCCCTGTCAAGGCGGCGCGTGGTAGAATCAAGGCCGGAATGGGGCTTGTCTATCTGAATGCCCGTATCATCAATCCGGCGGACCGAAAGAAATCTGAGCGTGCCGAATTTGTGGTTGACTCCGGCGCGGTCTATTCCGTGGTTCCAAAGAGTCTGCTCAAGCGGCTGGGGATCAGATCAGGCGCGAACTCCGCCCCCTTCCGATGGTTCTCGGCTGATCCCCGCGCGTTGACTTAGGGACCATTCGCCGCTATCATCTGATCGCTGGCCCTGACAACCGTCAGGGCCTTTTTTGGGCTGAAAAGGGGAGTGCATGGTTCTTGTCGTCATCGGGACCCAGTGGGGAGACGAGGGGAAGGGGAAGATCGTTGACCTGTTGACCGAGGGGGCGGATCTCGTCGTCCGCTATCAGGGGGGCCATAACGCCGGGCATACCGTCGTGATCGGCTCGGAGGCGATTGTCCTTCACCTTGTTCCGACCGGGATCCTTCGCGGCAAGATCTCGGTCATCGGCAACGGGGTGGTCGTCGATCCGGCCGCGCTCATCGAGGAGATCGAGGGGCTCTCCCGCCTCGGTTTCGACGCGGAAGGGAAACTCTTTGTCAGCGGCGCGGCGCACCTGATCCTTCCGTACCACCGCGCGATCGAAAAAGAGAACGAGAAGGGGAGAAAGATCGGGACAACCGGCCGCGGAATCGGCCCGACCTACTCCGACAAGATGGCGCGGATCGGAATCCGCGTCGAAGACCTCTTCGATGCCGCGCTCTTCCGCGAAAAATTGTCGGCGAATATCGCCGAGATGAATCTTTATCTGGACCGGATCTTCAGCGTGAAGGGTTTTGAGGTGGAGAAGGTTTACGGGGAGTACCAGAAGTATGCCGCCAAGATGGCGCCGTACGTGACGGACGCCTCCCGGCTGATTAATGAGGCGATCGACCAGGGGAAGAAAGTCCTCTTTGAGGGGGCGCAGGGGACCCACCTGGATGTCGATCATGGGACTTATCCCTATGTTACTTCGTCGAGCGCGACGGCGGGGGGGGGCCTGCATCGGCGGAGGGATCGGTCCGACCCGCGTGGATCGGGTGATCGGAGTGGCGAAGGCGTATACGACCCGGGTCGGAAGCGGACCGTTCCCGACCGAGATGTCCGGGGCGGAGTGCGAAGATCTCCGCGCGCGAGGGAGCGAATTCGGTGCGACGACCGGCCGTCCCCGCCGCTGTGGTTGGTTCGACGCCTTGACCGTTCGGGCCGCTGTCCGCCTCAACGGGCTTTCGGCGCTGGCGGTCACGAAACTCGATGTCCTCGACCCGCTGGAGGAGATAAAGATCTGCATCGGCTACTGGGAAGATGGGAGGAGCGTCACTGAGATGCCGACATCGCTTTCGGCCCTTTCCCGCGCCGAGCCGATCTATGAGACGTTGAAGGGGTGGCGCGGGCCGACGACCGGAATCTCCGATATTGCAAAACTCCCTCGCCCGGCGCGGGACTATCTTGAGCGGATCTCGGAGTTGGTCTCCTGTCCGATCGGGATCGTCTCGACCTCCAGCCGCCGCGGAGAGGGGATCGTCCTGAAAAATCCCTGGAGCGGAGCGTAACATTGGATGAGCCCGTAGCTCAGCTGGTAGAGCATCGGCCTTTTAAGCCGGGTGTCCTGGGTTCGAATCCCAGCGGGCTCACCAACATGCGCTGTCATTACACCGTTTCGTGCGGAAGACATCGAAGAAGACGTTGACCGGTCGGTGGCGGTCTGTTAAAATCCGGGCTTTCTTGACCGGATTCTCTTAGACCGTCCCCATCGTCTAGCCCGGCCTAGGACAGAGCCCTTTCAAGGCTCAAACCCGGGTTCGAATCCCGGTGGGGACACCACCTTGAAAGGGTTCGATGCTCGCCCCCTTCGATCGACGCTCCGAATGGTTTGTCCCAAATTTCGGTCCTGAAAAATTCCGCCTCATAGTAGGCCTCCTCTTCCTCCCCTACACCGGAATGGTCATCTCCTATGCCCTCATCGGCTCGATGCTCGCTCCTGAGATCCATTGGGACCGGGTCGTCGCAATCGCGGCGATCTATTTTCTTGCCTTGGGGATCGGAGCGCATGCCCTCGACGCGATCGGGAGCCGGGGGGTCAAGCCGTGGGGAGAGCATCTCAGGCGGGCGACACTCTGGGCGGCGGCGATCGGCTCCATCGTTCCGGCCTATGCGCTCGGAATCTATTACATGGTCCTCGACACCCCTCTTCTCTGGGTCGTGGCGATCTTGGAGGGTTTTTTTCTCTTCGCCTACAACCTCGAATGGTTTTCCGGACGCTTTCATACCGACGGCTGGTTCGTCTTCTCGTGGGGGGTCCTGCCGGTGCTGGCGGGTTTTATCCTGCAGACAAACCGGATCTCGATCGCCTCTGTCGTCGTCGCAGCGGCGATGGGCCTTCTCAGTTATGTTGAGATTTCGGCCTCGCGGCCGTACAAGGAGTTGAAGCGGAGAGGGGGATTGACGGAGGCGCTTCGCTACGAAGGGATCCTCAAGGGGGTCAGCCTCGGAGTGATTCTCCTTGCGATCGGGATGATCCTCTTTAAGATCTCCCTTTAGTCCCGCAGACGAGCGCCGAGCCCTGGAGCGTCAGATGCTCAACCCTGATCTCTGAAAAACCGCGCTCGGCCATGGCGCGAGTCAGATCCGAAAGCCATGCCGATCGGCGGACGACGTTCGGGAGCTCGTAAAAGATGGTCCGCCACTGCGGGAAGAGAGGGCTTCCGGCCTTTTGCAGCAGGCGAAAATATCCTTCCCAGATGGAGGCCAGCAGCCGTGACGAGGGATAGGTGAATTCATGAGTGATGAAGCGCCCCCCCTCCCTCAGCATGCGGGAGACGTTCTCGGTCAATCGATCCAGATTGGCGTACTTCGCAAGATAGGAAGAGGTCACGCAATCGAACGGACCCTCGAGCGCCGCCTCCTCCGCCCTCGCATGGAGAAATCTGATGTTCGAAAGGCCGAGGCGCAGGGCCTTCTCCCGGGCGATCTGAAGATACTCTTCGGTGATATCGACCCCGACGACCTGGCAGCCCGGATATTTGCGGGCGATCCGAAAAATGACGATCCCCGTTCCGCATGCGAGGTCGGCGATCCGCTGCGGAGAAGGGGGGATGGCGCCGAGGATCCTCCGTTTCCAGAGCCGGTCAATACCGAGCGTGGTAAGATTGACCATCAGGTCGTAGGTGGGGCCGGTTCCGGTAAAGAGGCGCGCGACGAGTTCTTCTCTCGGATCGACCGACATGAGCCGCTTGGAGGCTATGGCAATGGGCTGCAACTTGCAACTCTCGCCGAATTTCTCTAAATTTTGACTATGTCCTATCCGAAATTTGAAGAGGTGCAGGAGAAGCTTCTGGCCGCGGCGCGCCGGCGGCTGGAGGTGTACAACCAGCGGCTGTATGTCGAGCTGTATACCCTGGAGCGCGAATTCTCCTTCGCGATTGTTCCACGCGACTCGGTTCCCCCTTATCAGTTGTGGGCCGACATCCGTTTCTTCTACGACGCCCTGACCTCTTCGGCGACCATCTTTCCCGACGAGAAGATCTTCAATCGGGAGGGAGAGCCGATCGAGCCCGCGGTCGATCTGGAGTGCCGGATCGTTCTTCCGAGGCTCCGGCCGGAGTTCGACCTTCCGGGGATGTATGAGGAGATCAAGAAAAAGTTCGACATCCCCGAGATGGCGCTGATCGTCAGCGAGCACCAGGAGGAGACGCAGTCGCATGTCGAGAGTTCGCTGGAATACTACTGGGAGATCCATGGGGAGGATCTCAGCGACGATGCGCTCTATGCCGAGATCTTCGAAGAGATGAAGGAGATCCTCTCCTGGATCGAGGAGAAGGTCCGGGACTACGTCGTTCCGGACCGGGTCGGCCCCTTCCCCGAGGAGGGTCCCGGAACCTTCTCCAACAACTGACCGGCGGAAGAGGGCCCCCTTCCGCCTTATTTCCCCTCGATCAGCATCAGGTTCGGGTCTTCCAGGTGTTCGATCACCACGTTCATGAATCGCGCCGCCTCGGCCCCATCCACCAGGCGGTGGTCGAACGTCAGCGAGAGAGGGAGAATCTTGCGGGCAACGATCTTTCCTTCGCGCACGACCGGCCGCTCTTCGATCCTCCCCATCCCGAGGATCGCCGCCTCGGGAAAGTTGACGATCGGCGTCCCGAAGAGCCCTCCGATCACGCCGTAGTTCGTGATGGTGAAGGTGCTCCCTTTGAGTTCCTCCAGCCCGATCGTCCGCTTCTCCGATCGCTCCGTGAGATTTGAGATGTCGCGGGCCAGCTCAAGGATGCTCTTCTGATCCGCGCCGCGGACGACAAAGACCATCAGCCCCTCCTTGGTGTCCACGGCGATCCCGAGATCGTAATACTTTTTGAGAACGATCTCGTTCTGCTCCTCGTCGAGCGACGCGTTGAGATACGGGTGCCGCTTTAATCCGGCGATGACCGCCTTCATCACGAAGGGGACGTAGGTCAGCCGGATCCCTTGCGACTCCGCGACCTGTTTCTCCTTGCTCCGGACAAGATCAAGGTCATTCACGTCTGCCTCATCCATGAACGTGACCGGAGCGATCTTGCGCGCCGCCTCGGAGAGATGCCGCGCCCCGCTTCGGCGGATGCCGCGCAGCGGGATCCGCTCCGTCGGCTCGTTCCGATCGGTCGCCCGCCTATGGGAGGGGGGTGTAACGGCAGGCTTCTCCTTTTCCGCCCGGTAGCGTTCGAGGTCTAATCGGGTGATCCTCCCGGCCGGGCCGGTCCCGACAACCTGCGCCAGGTCGATCTTCCATTCGCGGGCAAGGTTGCGGACGACGGGGGTTGCAAGAGCTTCACGCTTCGCCCCCTCTTCAATCCGCCCAACGACAGAACCGGCGTCGGGGGCTCGTTCTTTCGGCGCCGGCCCGTCCCCCTCCTCGAGCCTCACCAAGACATCCCCGACCTTGATGATCTCACCAGCTTTGCCGTGAAGAGAGATGATTTTCCCCGAAAACGGGGAGGGGAGGGTGGCGACCGCCTTGTCGGTCTCCACTTCGACCAGCGGGTCGTCCTCTTTGACGCTCTGCCCGACCGAGACGAGCCATCGGATGATCTCCCCTTCGGAGATCCCTTCGCCGACGTCGGGAAACTTGAACTCTTTAATAGGCAACGACCCGCTCAATCGCGCGGACGATCCGCTCCGCGTCGGGGAGATAGTACTCCTCCATTTTCGGAAGCGGGACGATCGTATCAAAGCCGGTGACCCGCTCCACCGGAGCGGCGAGATGAAGAAGGGCCTTCTCATTGATCCTTGCGACGATCTCGGCCCCGATTCCCCCGCTCCGAGGGGCCTCATGAACGATCACCGCCCGGCCGCTCTTTTTGACCGACTCGATGATTGACGCCGTGTCGATCGGCGCGACCGTTCGCAAGTCGATCACCTCGCAGGAGACATCCTGGTGGAGCATCGTGTCGGCCGCAGCGAGAGTCGGTTGAAGCATCGCCCCCCACGTGATCAGCGTGACCCGATCTCCTTCCCGCACCACACGGGCCTTTCCGAGCGGGATGGCATACTCGTCCTGCGGTACTTCCTCCTTGATCGAACGATAGACCCTCGCCGGCTCAAGAAAGATGACCGGGTCGGGATCGCGGATCGCGGAAATAAGGAGTCCCTTCGCCTCATAAGGAGTGGAGGGGATGACGACCTTGAGGCCGGGTGTGTGGGCGAAGTAGGCCTCGCTGCTCTCGGAGTGGTGCTCGGGGGCATGAATCCCGGCGCCGTAGGGGGCGCGGACCACGATCGGGCAGGAGTATTGGCCGCGGGAGCGGTTCCTGATCCGGGAGGCGTGATTGATCAACTGCTCCATCGCTGCGTAGATGAAGCCGAGGAACTGGATCTCCGCGATTGGGATCAGGCCGTTGGCGGCCATCCCGATGGCGGCCCCGACGATCGCCGACTCGGAAAGGGGGGTATCGATGACCCGTTCCTCTCCAAACCGCTCCAGAAGCCCCTCTGTTACGCGGAAGACGCCGCCATCCTTTCCGACATCCTCGCCGAGGATCACGACCCGTGGGTCGCGCTCCATCTCCTGGCGGAGCGCGAGGTTGATCGCCTGGACGATGTTCAGTTTTTTAACTTCGCCGCTCATTCTTCGCGAATGGAGCGCATCTGCTCCGCCAAATCTTCCGTCGGCTCGGCGAACATATAGGAGAAGATCGCCTCGAGCGGCTGGGGAGGGGTGGACTCAAACTCCTGAACTGCTGCCGCGACCTGCTCGGCAGCCTCGGCCGCGACCTCCTCGCCGTATTTCGGATTCCAGAGTCCTTCGCGCTCCATGTAGCGCCGGAGCCGCTCAAGGGGGTCATGCGCCAGCCATCGCTCGACATCTTCTTGGGACCGATAGCGTGAGGCGTCGTCGGCGGTGGTGTGGTCCCCGATCCGGTAGGTGAGGCATTCCAGGAGGAAAGGTCCCTTCCCCTTGCGAATTTGCTCCAGCGCCTCCCGAGTCCCCTCATATACCGCGAAGGGATCGTTCCCATCCACCTGAAGGCCGTCAAAACCGTAGGCGAGCGCTTTCTGCGCGAGCGTCTTGGATCTGGTCTGGCGCGAAAGCGGGACCGAGATTGCCCACAGGTTGTTCTGGCAGATGAAGAGGACCGGGAGGGTGAAGACCCCGGCGAAGTTCATCGCCTCGTGAAAGTCCCCTTTCGATGTCGCCCCATCGCCGAAGTAGACCGCGACGGCGTCTTGTTCGCGGCGAAACCGGATCGCATAGGCGATTCCGACGGCGTGCGGGAGGTGCGTCGCCACCGGGATGGCGATCGGGAAAAAGCGTTTTTCGCGGGGGAGCGCGTTTCCCCGTTCGTCGCCCGACCAGTAGAGATAAAGATGCGTCATCGGAATGCCGCGGACCAGCGCGACCCCCGGTTCCCGGAAGGAGGGGAGGACCCAATCGCTCGGCGAAAGCGCAAACGCGCTCCCGACCTGCGCCGCCTCTTGCCCGCGGGCCGAGGCATAGGTTCCCAGACGCCCCTCGCGTTGCAGTTTCAACGCCTTGTCGTCGAATGTGCGAAGAAGGAGCATCAGCCGAAACATCTCTCGGATCTGTTCGGGCGAGAGTGTCGGTCGGTGGGAAGAGCTTAAGCGTCCCTCGGGGGATAGGATTTGAAGGTGCTCAATCCGGCCTTCGAAGGCCGTCTCTCTCGGCACGGTCCCTCCGAGTTCTCAGCCTCTGAGTATAACATATGCCTATCCCCTTTTTGTATGTCTAATGCGAGAACTGCACCGGGCGGAGCAGATTGCGATAGCGGCTGGTCGAGGCGTATCCTGATTAAGCCATGAGAGGCGCGGGGTCATCCGAACGGGCGCCCAGGCCCTCTCGGCAGCTCAGCTCCGCGATCGAAATCTCGCGCTTCATGCCTTCGATCACGATTCGGACCTTCTCGTCGGCTGTGAACTTCTTGCGCGTCCGGCGGCGAACGCGCTCCACGAAATGCTCCGCTGTCGGCGCTACCGCCTGGTCTGCCACCTGCTCCATTGTCGTCTCCATGCCTGCCTCCATGCTATTATACCGTCTCAGGCACGGCTTTGAATCGCAAAGTTCTCAAACGACCCAAGTGTCCCATTGATTATAAACCTTAACACCCAGTTCCAATGCGGGCGGACACATCGGTGCGCCCCTACCAAAGATTTTACGATGGTTCAAAACATTGACGGCGCGTGGAGAATAACGAATGCCCGAAGGTTCTTCTTACCTCTTTGAAACACCGACACCGCTCGGGTTTGTTGTGCGCTCGACGGCCAGTTATTGGGCGCTGATTGAGGGAAAGCATCCTGAGATTGTTGACCGGAGACAAGAGGTGGAAATCTGTTTGCAATTCCCGGATCAGATCAGGCAAAGCAAGGTGGACCGGGCCGCCTATCTTTTTTATCGTTCTCGACCACCCTATCACCTCTGCGTGGTGGTAAAACGGCTCAACGGGATCGGTTTTGTGGTAACATGTTACCTAACAGATAAAATTAAGGAAGGAGACAAGATATGGCCCACATCCGAGTAATTCACGACCCTGCGGGGGAAACGTTGACGGTCTACTGGGCGGATCCCCGCGCCGATCAGGTCTGTGAAGAGACCGGGGAAGGGGTTATCCTTATTAAAGACGCAAAGACCCAGGAGGTCAT
>CAZSHZ010000108.1:0-10288 GCA_964606955.1 uncultured Nitrospirota bacterium | reverse complement strand
TCCGTCACCGTCACCGTCTCGCTGACCTTGTCGCCCGTTGCAAATGCGCCGACAAGATTGACATTCAAGCGCCCCTTCTGATCGTAGGTGAAGGCGACGAAACTCGCCTGCTGCGCCTGTCCCGGGTCATTCGAATGGCTCCCGGTGCTGTCGATCACGTTAACGTAATACCAGATCCTCTTCTTAGGGGAGGCCGGGACAGAGCCTTGATAGGTATTTCCCCCCAGCGCGGTCATCGTCACCGAGGTGAAGGTCGTCCCTTCTGGGTTGTCGCCCGGGGGGGAAGAGGCGCTCTGGGAATCAAGATAGTAATAGAGGGTAACGGCAGAGATCGTGATCCCAGAGGGGGGGGTGACCACACTCTGGACCGTCACCGAGGAGCCGGCCTCGACGACATACGAGCCGGTCGTCTTCGTGGCGGCCGAAAGGACGCTGTCCGGCGGACTGGCATCGGGCGGGATCTGCTTGGTGGAGATCGTGACGCCGCTAGCAGTCGTAACAGTAATGCTCGCCGTGCAGGTCGCCTTGATCTCATCCCCGCCGTTCCCGTCGTAATTCGCCTGATTGCGGGATTTAATCGAGAGGGTCACGTTGTAATTCCTCACGTCGATCTCCTTGGAGCCGCTCGAGGTCCTAAACTCGATCTCCACGGCGACCGCTGTGGCCGATCCCGAGACGGTCTTCGTCCCGGTAAAGGTCACGGTGGCCGGGCTCGTCTTCGGCGGGGGGGAGACCGACTCGGTAAAGAGGATCGTCCCCCCGACCCGGATCCGGTAGAGACGGGCGTCGCTCGCCTGGCCGTCGACGCGCGACCAGGTGACGGTGGCGGTGTCCGAGACCGCGAAGGTGGAGTTTCGGATCACCAGGTCCGATCCGCTCGTGTTTTTGATCCCGTAGTTGACGATGTTGTGCTTCTTTTTGTCGATGTTGTCGTTATCTTTCCGGCCGTAGGTCGTGACGGAAACAGAGGTATCCTGAGCAAAGGTCCCAGGCTTCGCTGTGACCACGTTTGAGGCCGCGCTGTTTTGATCCTTGCAATCGACCACGGTCACGACGTACTTGTAGCTCTGCCCCGGGGTCCGATTGGGATCGACGAAGTTCGGCGTGGCTGTCGCGGGGAAGAAGATCGGCGCGTCGGTGATCCGATAATAGGTTACGTTGCTCACCACGATCGTCGGAACCCCGCCGACAACGGGATTGTCCCTCCAGACATTAAAGCCGACCAGGTCGGGGATATCGGTCTGGCTATGGTTGTAGGTCCACTCGATCTTGACCTCGTTGGTCGAGCCGGAGGGGCAGGCATCCCCCAGTTTCAGCGCGTTGGCAGGGAGGGCCGGAGGGGCGCCAACCGGGTCGTCCCCGCAGGTCTTCGCCTGCGCCGTCGCCTGGCTCCCGGCGGAATAATTTGTGCACTGATCATAGGTGAACGCCGTAAAACAGTAATATTTGTTGTTCGCGAAGACGCTGTAGGTGTTGCTCTCGCTCGCCCCCGGGCTTCCGGTCACGTCGGCCAGGAACGTCGAGGAGGAGGAGGTCGGGCTAGAGGGATAATTGTTGGCGCTGCACGCGCTGTTCGACTGCTTGTAGCGGATCCGGCTCCCGACGACGTCGCTCTCGGAGGCGTGCGTCCAGGAGAGGGTGATCTTGTAGTTGTTCGGCCCGGGGACCCCGGTGTTCTGGCCCCCGGCGATCGCAATGAACGCAGTCGGGTCGGCGGGGGCGGTCGAGTCAGAGGGGCGGCTGTTGGTCGTCCCGTTGACCGGGACATCGGCCTCTCCCTGCTGAAGGCCGTCGTCCCCATGAACCGCGGAGGTGTACGAACTGAAATTGCCACAGCCGTCCTTTGCCCGGATCCGATACCAGTAGACGACGCATTTTTTCGGAGCGGTGTCGGTAAACGTGGTGGTCATTCCGACCGTGCCGACCTCGCTCCAGGTCGAGCCGCCATTGTCGCTCCGCTCGATATGGTAGTTCGTCACGTCTGAACTGCTGCTTGCGGTCCAGGTCAGCGTCGCCGTGGAGCCGCTGCTGCTTGCGGTCGCATCCAGGCCGGTGGGGGCTGCCGGGGAGGTCGTATCCGAAAGCGTGCGGCTCACAACCGGGCTGACCAGATCGCTGACGTTTCCGGCGGTATCATATGCCGACAGCGAAAATTCGTAGGTCGAGCCGTTCACCAGGCCGGAGAGATCGTAAGTGGTCGAAGTCCCGGGCCGGTCGACCACGTACCAGCTCGTGACACCGGAGAGCCGGTAGTAAAATTTGTAGCCTGCGAGGTCCGATTCGCTGTTCGCGTTCCAGGAGGCCCGGGCAACGCCGCAGAGACCGGGATTCGTCACGGCCAACCCGGTCGGTACCGCCGGGGGTGTGAGATCCGCCCCCGAGAGCCCGAGCTGCATATCCCGGAGCCGGATATCCGACGTCACGCTGATCTTTGGACTCCCCGAGCCGGCGTCGGTATTCTGGGCTTCAAGAAGGACCCGGACCCTCATGATCTTGGTCCGATCGGCTGGAGATTGGGCCAATTGAACGTTGCCGATGTCGTAGTAGGTGAGATTGAACACGGTGACCCGCTCGGCCACGACCACGCCGTCATCGCCCCCGAGGTCTCCGGTTGTCGGAGTCCAATCCCCATCGGCAAACTCCCAGCTCCTCTTTTTCAGGTCGGTCCTATCCACCCAATATTTTACCCGCGTCGGGGTCCCATCATTGGTGAAGTCCCCCTGAAACTCGATCTCTGAAAGATCCGCGACTGAAATCGCTCCCCCCTGGGGGAAATAGCCGGTCATCCGGAGCTCGGCCGACATCTGTCCCAGGGCGGCGCGGACCCCCTGCTGGAGATCGACCCCCTTCTCCTGACGGAGATAACTTTTGTAAAAATTGCTGAAGACCGAGTTGACCGCATAGAGCATCACGGCCGAGATGATCAGGGCAATCATCAGCTCCAGGATCGTGAATCCTTTTCGGTTCAGCCTCATCATTTCGAAAAGAGGGCCATCATCTCGACGGTATGGGTGCTCGTCGACGGTGAGGCGATCTTTGTCTTCCATTCAACGCGAACCGTCGCCCGGAGGATCTGGTTCTTCTCCGGGGCGTCCGCGATGCAGACCTTGCTGATCCGCTTGTAGAGAGAATAGGAGGCGATTGCTCCGTAATCCTCCGTATCGGTGCTCTGGTTCGTCGCGCAGGGGCCGGCGGTGGTGGTCTGGTCCTTGCTGCCGTACGTGGCCGAGATGATCCCGTTGTAGTCGAGGTTTCGGTACTCCTCCATTCTCTGGTGGACCAATTGGGTTGCAACGCTCTGCTGCCGGCCGAAGCTGTTTCCCTGGATCGAGACGGAGAGCATCGCCGCGGTCCCCAAAAGGCCGATCGAAAGAATCGCCGCCGTAAAGAGGACTTCAAGAAGAGAGAACCCGGCGCTCTTCACGATACCACCCGTACATGGCCGGCAGGAGTGACCTCCATGGTCCGTCTGTCCCCTTTGGGATTGTCGAATTCGAAGGTCTTCTTGGTCGTCAGGTTGGTCGTGCCGCTCGGCCGGAATTCAAAGGAGATGGAGAAGGAGGGAGCGGCGTCGTCCACCTCATCAAGGGCCGTGCCGTAATTTCCAAGGTCGCAGCGGGGAGAGGACGAAGTCGGCGAAGTGCAATCGCGCGCGGTGACCCAGGTTGAATCGTTTAACCGCTCAATCTTGTATCCGGTCGCGCTGCTGAAGGTGACGCGGTATCTCTGATTTCGCAGGACCGCCCCCTGACGCGCCGCACGGACGTAGCTTACCACCTCTCGTACGCCGGCGTTGAGCCGCAATAGGTCAAGGCTCCGCTGAACTGAAGGGAAGGCGAGGGAGACGACGATCGTGATGATCCCCAGCGCGACCAACAATTCGACCAATGAAACGCCCTTGGGATCGGAGAGGCGCATCGCTACCCCGATAGGGTTGCAAGCGATATGTCCCCCTCCCCTTCCCCGGGATGAATACATTCCCTTTAATTATAGCCTATTAGAAAATAGGGAGAGGGATCGAAAATTGGGCCGGGGCCGAAATCTGTCCGAAAATAGCGGAGATTATGTAGTGCCCTACATCTCCCCCTCGTGCCAGGTTCCGGGACGGAGTACCAACCTCTCTACTCCTGGAAAGATCCCTTTAGAGAGCGAGGAGTCAAACCAGATCTGCAACCCGGCCGTCTCTCCCCCGATCCGCCAAGCGTATACCGACCCAAAGATCGCGAACCGATTCGCGATCGTCAGGGTCCCCGCCACATGGAGAACGCCGCTGAAATGGATGGGGAGATCGACCCGCCGCCTCTCCCCGCCGGCGGAAGGAAACGGAGGGGAGAGGAGACCCCTATTCACCGGTTCGCTGGACGGCGCAACCTCGGCGTCGCCGGAAATGATAAAGACCCCTGGAGTGCCGCCCGACCGAAGTACGACCTTTCCTTCAGCGGCGTTGATGAAGAAAACCCCTTTCCCCCTGGAGGCGGCGAGCCACGATTCAAGCGTCAGACCATCCCCGACCGTCCCATCGCTTTGGACCTCCGCATAACTTCCATGGCGGATCGCGAACTCCCGCAGGAGCTGCAGATCAAAATCGGTCGGCTTCGAGGTGAAGTACTGCCGGACATTGGGGCGAAGCGGATAGGGGACCGGGCATTCACGACATCCGGCCGGAGAGATGTATCTCTCTCCTGCGAAGAAACCGACCCAGGCGTCTCTAAAAGTGGGGCCGAGGATTTCGGGGGGAAACATAGGAGGCGTGTCGGGATCTCGTATCGGAATTTCATCGACGGAGCGGCCGAGATCCGCGTCCCCCTGGAAGTAGGCCTCCCCCCAATGAACCGAGAGGGGAGAACGGGGCGCCGGACTCCCCGCTCCGATCGCGAGCGCCCATCGAATCGGAGGGAGAGGAACCCTCTCCAATTCAACGGAGACCGAATCTTCGCTCATCGGAAGCCGGCCCGATGCTTCAAGCGTGCAGATCCCGCCCTGCGAGGCGGCGTAGACCCGCAGCGAGGCGACCGCCGCCGGCACGAGGGTCTCCAAAGGAGCGCTTGGAAAAGGGATCTCGGGGAGATCGGGGCGAGCCTTAGGGAGGGTCGGAGAAAGCGAGAAATCTGGTTTCTCGGCGGACCCGACGCACTTTCCCCCCCGCGACGCAAGCCACTCCTCGGCCACCCAGGAGCGCAATGCCTCGATCCCCGCTTCGGCCGCGTGCAGCGCGCGGGCGGCATCCCCCTCGCCGTGGCTCATCAGAAGGTCGTCGGAAGAGCGATCGAGGGCCGAAAAGGCAAGAAGGGAGAGGATCAAAAGCACGAGGAGAACCGGCAGCAGCGCCCCCCCGCGCCTCATCCGATTGCGCGCCGGTCTCTAACGGCGCGACCGATTGCGCGCCGGTCTCTAACGGCGCGACCCGACGCGGTTTCTCAAGAGGATGGTCGCCTCGGCCTCCCTCCTCAACGGGAGAGGGCGTTCCACCGAGGCAAGAAATCGGATCTTGATCCCCCGCGTAAAATCGCGCTCAAAGGAGGTAAGCGCATACGGGCGCGAGGCGCCGGGTCCGGGCCGCACCGATCCGTCGGCAAGGAGGTAGGTCACAAACATCTGCGTGATCCCGTCGGCCACCGAGATCTTCCCTCCCCCCACCTCCCCTCCCCCCGCCTCGCGCGTCAACCGACCCGGAAGTGGCTCGCGGCCGCCGCGGACGGCCGGCTCAAAGAGATAGGTCACCCATCCGCCCATCTTCCGGAAGGAGATTCGCGTTGATTCCGAACCCTCTTTTGCTCCCGTCGTGGCCTCGAGGAGGTCGGTCGCCCCCCGCAACTCGCGCTCCATCATTCCAAGTGCGGCGCGGACGTTCTGATGCAGGTCTATCCCTCTCTCCTCGATCAGGTAGAGGCGGTGAAGCGAAAGGAAGAGGGAGAGGGCCGCCCCCGCCGCCAGGACCATGATCGGGAGAGCGACGAGGAGCTCAACGAGGGTCGCTCCGCAAACGGAGCGTTGCGATATCGAAAATCTTTTCCCCCTCGTCATTCGATACCTCAATGCGGACGCGATCGAGCCGCTCCTCGACCTTTTCAGAGATCCAGCGCCGGCGAAGAGAGCCGACGCGCTCCTCCCCGGAAGGGGGGGCGCTCGGGCGTTCCAAGATCTCGGTTGCAACTCGAACGGCTGCAGAAAACTCTCTCGCCTCTGCCGCCTTCCTCGCAGCCACAGCGAAAACCGCGAGGAGCGCGGCCGCTCCAAAGGCCCCGATTGCCAGGGCCCCGAGCGCTTCAAGCATGACGTAACCGAAACGGGCAGCGTGCCTCATCGGGACCCTTAACCGCTCTTCACCGAGACCTTTCCCGTCACAGCCACGGTGACCCGCCTGCGGTCCGATCCATTTGAAAGGATCACCGTTCCCGGCCATGCGGTCCCGACCGAAGAGAACCGCGGGGGAGCGGGGACCTCAACCCGTATCCCCTGCGGCTGCACCGAACCCGACCCAAGAAGCGGAATCCATCGGCCGACGAAAACCTCGGCGCGATATCCCCCGGGGATCCCGATGAGCCGGGTCGAACGTCCGCGCGTCATCGCGGATTGTCGGGCCATCCGAAGTTGCGAGACCACCCTCACCGTCTCGACGCGGAGGCGCTCGCGGGGAAATCCGAAATAGGTCCAGGAGGCGGCAAGGATCGACAGGATCGCCAAGACGATCAGAAGTTCGATGAGCGAAAAACCGCGTTTCCCACGGCAAGGGGCCATTTTCCAAATCGCGGAGACTCGGTTCCGGGAGGTGAAACCTGGAGGCTACTGCTGAGGAGGGCTTTCTTCGACGCGCTCTATACCATACTCCTTGATCTTGGTCAACAGGGTCTTGTAGGAGACCTCCAGGGCCTCCGCCGCGCGCGTCTTGTTTCCCCCGGTCTCCTTGAGGACTCTCATGATCAACCGGGTTTCGGCAATCCGGCTCGCCGCCTCGCTGACCTCGGCGAGCGTCCCCTCTTCCGGGATATCACGCATCGAAACATCGCCCGGCCCCTTGATCTTGATGCCGAGATGCTCCGGCAGAATCATCTTGCCGTCCGCCAGGAGGACTCCCCGTTCGATCGCGTTCTGGAGTTCCCGGACGTTTCCGGTCCAGAGGTGACTGGTCAACAGGTTCATCGCCTCCGGCGACATTTCCTTCGATTCCTTCTTCATCTCCTTGGAATAGTACTCGACAAAGTGGCGGACCAGCGCGGGGATGTCCTCCCGGCGATCCCGCAGCGGAGGGATCACGATCGGGAAAACCGAGAGCCGATAGTAAAGGTCCTCGCGAAATCGTTTCTCCAAGACCTCTCCCGCGAGATCGCGGTTGGTCGCCGCGATCACCCGGATATCGATCTTGACCTTCGATACGCCGCCGACCCGCATCAGTTCCTCCCCCTCCAGGACGCGAAGAAGTTTCGCCTGCAGGGAAAGCTCCATCTCACCGATCTCATCGAGAAAGATGGTCCCGCGGTCCGCCAGCTCGAACTTCCCGAGTTTCCGTCCGACCGCGCCGGTAAATGACCCCCTTTCGTGGCCGAAGAGCTCGCTCTCCAACAACTCTCTCGGGATCGCGGCGCAGTTGATCGCGACAAAGGGGGCCTCCTTGCGCTGCGAGAGGAAATGGATCGCGCGCGCGAATAACTCCTTGCCGGTTCCGCTCTCGCCCAGCAGCAGAACGGTGGCCCGGCTGTCGGAGACCTTTTTTAGATTCTCGATCGCTTGAACGATCCCGGGGCTCTTCCCGATGATCCGCGGGAAGTTCAGCCGGCCCGCGATCTCCTCTTTGAGGAGCATATTCTGCATGACCAGCCTCTGCTTTTCGAGGGCCTGATTTATTTTCAACACCACCTCGTCCGGATCCGCCGGTTTCTTTAAGAAATCGGCCGCCCCCTCCTTGACCGCCTGCACGGCGGTCTCAATGGTGGCAAAGGCGGTAATCAGGACCACCGGCATCAAGGGGTTCTGCTCCCGCGCGGCATGGAGGATCTCCAGACCGTTTTTGTAGGGGAGCTTCAGATCGGTCAGGACGAGATCGAAATTCGTCTCCTTTAAGCGGGCGATTCCTTCTCGTCCGTCGCGCGCGACCGTGACTGAGAAGCCCGCGTCCGTCAGGGCCTGGAGGAACATCTGAGAGGCCCCCTCGTCGTCCTCAACCAGCAGGATCCGCTCCATTTATCTCTCCGATCCGGCCGCGCCGGCCACGCCGGACGCGCCCTCCTCCACGGCGGCAGGAGAAAGAGGGAGGGTGATGATGAACGTGGTTCCGCTCCCTTCCTGACTTTCCACCTCGACCTTTCCGCCGTGCGCCGTCACAATCTTGTAGACCAGCGGAAGCCCCAGCCCGGTCCCCCTCTCTTTCGTCGTAAAAAACGGGAGGAAGATCTTCTCAAAATTCTCCCGCGGGACCCCCCGACCGGTATCCATCACCCGGATGGCCGGGCCCCCCTTCAACTCGTTCCCAGTGTTCCCCTCGACGCGGGCCCAGACACGCACCTCTCTTTTAGGGCATCCATCGAGCGACTCCAGCGCGTTGGTGATCAGGTTGGAAAGGGCTTGTCGCAGGAGACCGGCGTCCCCCTGAAATGGGCCGACCCCGTCTCCGATCAGGACCTCGAGCGAGACGTCGGAATACTGCCCGGCGGCCCGCACCTGCTTGAAGATCGAGATGACCAGCGCGTGTAGATCGACCGGTCCGATCCGCAGATCCGGCTTCCGGCCAAAGGCGAGAAGATCGGAAATCAGATGATCCATCGCGGCGACCTCATCCATCACGGCCTGGACCATCGTCCTGCGGGGATCCTCCGGATCCATCTTTTTCGAGAGGATCCGCGCCCACCCGGTGATCGTCTGCATGTAATTTCGGAACTCGTGCGCGATCCAGGCCGACATCTCCCCGAGCGCCGACATCCGTCGGTCCCGTTCGACCTGCTCCTCCAGCCGCTTCAGTCGCGTCATATCGGTGAAGACGAAGGTCCGGCCGATCACTGAGTCCGACCGGTCGCGCAGGAGCGAGGAGGTCGCGGAGATCCAGAGCGTCTCGCCCCCCCGCTGCAGTTCGATCTCGCGCGCCCGGGGAGCGGCCCCTGCCTGGGGATCCGGCTCGGCCTCGATGAAGGCAAAGAGAGCCGGCTCCTGCGCGAAGAGTTCCGGTCCGATCCGTCCGATGGCCGCCTGTCGCGGAAACTCAAAGAGCCTTTCGGCGGCCTGGTTGAAGGTCGTGACCTTTCCATCGTGATCGAGCGTGATAACCGCGTTCACCACGCTCCGGAGAATGTTGTCATTGTAGGTCTCGACATCCGCGGCATGCCCCTCCGCCAGAGCCTTCAGCCGCTCCAGTTCCTGCTCCTTCTCCTTCAGTTTACGCAGGAGATCCTGAAAGGTTGCGATGACAAAACCGGTTTCACTCTCTTTCGCCGGCTCGGGCATCCGCCTCTCCTGGCGGAGAAGCCTCATCCCCTGGTATCCGAGAACGCCGACGGTGACCATTCCAAAAACCCAGACAAGGAGCCGCAGGAGTCCCGGAGCGGGGGGGCCGGCGGCAGGCGCAATGAGCTGGACGCTCGTCCCGCCCCCGAGATCGAGGGAGCCGATCTTCACCCTCCTCCCGGCCGAGTCGGTCATGGCCACCCATGATGGAGAGGCCGTCGGAGGCGGCGCAGCTAGATTCGATCTCCCGCCAGGAGGAATGGCGCCGAGCGAGTCGGCCGAAACCCGCCCGTCCGGTCCAACGAGCAGCAGACGGAGAAATCCGGAGGAAGCGGCCAAGCGCTCGAGATCGAGCGGATCCACAACCCCTTCAGGATCAATCCTGGAACCGACCAGGGTCGCCGCGGCGCTCCACCGCGCCTCTTCATTGCGGGTCGACGCCGCGCGCCAGACCGCGATCCAACCCTGCTGGTCGAAGACCAGAAGGATAAGAAAACAGAGAACCGCTGCGGCGAAAAGGGCCGTCACCCGCGATATCCGAGCCATTTCTCCCCTATCTCCCCAAATAGAAATACCAACGTAGGATCTCGCTTCCCCAGCAGAGCGCGATTAAGGCCCCCAACGAAAGGAACGGCCCGAAGGGGACCGGATAGGACCGATCCTTCCCGGCGAACAGCATCAACGCAACTCCATAGGCCGATCCCGCAATCGCCGAGAGGAAGATCGTCAGGAGGACCCCCCTCCAGCCGAGAAAGGCGCCGCTCATCGCGATCAGCTTGATGTGCCCGCCCCCCCGCCCCGCCGGCTTCAAACTTGGCGCGCGGGCGACGGCCACAAGAGAAAACAGCGAACCACC
>CAZSHZ010000107.1:0-18192 GCA_964606955.1 uncultured Nitrospirota bacterium | reverse complement strand
CTTTCCTCCATGCCCCGGATCAAGCACGATCAGAGAGGATGAGGTGGGGCGGCCCGAGGCGCCTTTCCGTTCCCCGAAGATGTCGATGACGAGCCGGTCGGGGTTGGAGAGGGGAAGGACCCGATTCCTCTTCATCCCGGTCACCCCGACGAGGAGCTGCGCCCGATCTTCCGAGTCGCTGTCAAGCCGGATCCAATTGACCAACCCATCCCCCACCGGAACCTCGCGGGCGACCCCCTCCTTCAGCGAGGCGCGGGGAAGGAGGACGGCCAGACGATTGTTGGTGTCGTTCTTTCGAAATTTAGTCTCCCGGTCCAGGTCGAGGACGACGCGGGTGTATTCCGGATAGGACCAGTACCGGACGCCGGTCACCTTCGCCCTTTTTTTGTCACGGGAGAGATGCTGCGATTCGGCCGCCGCGACCTCCTTTAACTTTCCCCGGGCCGCCGCCGCAAGGGGGCCGCTTGGCTTACGCTCTAGGACCTTCTCAAAGGACCTCTTCGCCTCGGTCAGGTCGTTTCTCTTCTTTTGCATGCGAAAAAGTCCCAGGTAGAGGTTCCCCTCATCAAGCAGCGCGCGCGGGACCTGGACCGCGTCGGGGAATTCGTCGATGAAGAGATCGATCGTTTTAATGCAGTTCTCCCAGTTGCGGCGCGAGGAGCGCTTGGCGCGGCTTTTCAACCGGATTCGGCAGTTGCGGGTTTTCTGGTAGACGGCTTGAGCCTTAGACGGAGACTTTTCGACTTCGCCGGCCCGAATAGGAGAGGCAAAGACGAAGACCAGCACGAGAAGGAGGAACCCTGCCGGAGCGCGAAACCACCCCCTCACAAGCGCAAAAATTATCGTAACGATCTGGGGTTGTCAATCAACTTTTCTTTTAAGTAGAATGGGCTCCAGGGCAATGGCATGACCTTCCCGTACCGCTCCACCTATTCGGCTCCGATTCGCGGGCTGCTGGAGGAGTATTTTGCGGGGAATGAAGCGGCCCGGAAGTGGATTGAGGTCTGCGTCAAACGGGGGTGGGAGCCGGTGATCGACCATATCACCCTCCGCTGCATCAACATCGATAAGACAGCGGCCCCCTATCTTGCGCTCGGATATCGATTCGAAGGGGAGACGGTCGAGTATCCCGACCAGGGGTGGTGGGCAAAGGTCTACCGAAGGGCGGGCCATCCGGCGCTTTTTATCGACCAGGCCTACGAGGACAAGCGCGGGAAGAAATCGATTCTCCCCGCCTGGGTCGCTCGATTTACAGACAAGGTTCTTCATCATGCCGGGGTCCTCGTGCCCGACATTGGGGCGGCCGTCGAGGCGATGCGGGCCGAAGGGGTCGAATTTTCAGGCGAGATCATCGGACCCCGAGGGACCCGGCTCCGGCAGATCTTCACGGCGTCCGAAGTGCGCGACGGCGAGGCCTTCTCGGTCCTGGAGCTGACCGAGCGGAAGAACTACCGGGGGTTTACTCCCGAGCAGGCCGACGCCTTAATGCACTCTTCCGTAAAGAAAAAATCTACTCGATCTTGAGAACCGTCTCCTTCGGGAGGAGCGAAAGGAGCGCGGTCAACGCCCCCTCCAGATAGGAGGGGTCCTTCGATTCGAGGGTCAGAAGGACCTTATAGTCGGCGCGGTCGACGGCGGGATAAGAGCCCAACAGCAGCCGGGGGAATGAGCGGACGATCGTCCAGAGATGCGAGGCGAACTCCTCCTCGCGTCCGGAGAGGTAGATCTTCTTTATGAAAAAGGGGCGTTCCCGAAAGCGGTCGGCGATCGCCTCGAATTTTTTTCGCAAAAGATCCGGGATTCCGGGAAAGATATAGACGTTTTCGCACCGAATGAGCGGGAAGCGAAGCCCCTCGCTGTAGATCAGTTCGGCCCCCTCGGGGACTTCGGTGAGCTTGAGACGGGCCTCGTTGATCTCGTCCGGGTAGAGCGTCTGAAGTAGACGCTGAAGCGCGGTGTGACGGACGACCTTGCGGCCGAGCCCGCGCGCGATCCCCTCGATCGTCACGTCGTCGTGCGTCGGCCCGACCCCTCCGGCGGTGAAGATCAGGTTGTGCTCTCTTAAGGAGGCGATCTCCTTTGCGATCAGATCCGCCTCATCCGGGACGACCGAGATCTTCCGGACGTCGACCCCCAGCGCCCGGAGCTGTCTTGAGAGATATGCCGAGTTGTCGTCGGGGATTTTTCCGGAGAGGATTTCGTTCCCCACGATCAGGATCGCCGCGCTTTTCCCGTCTCTTTCGATCACTGTCCCATCGAGGCCCCGCATCCGGGACAGGTTGTCTCGCCGGAATCGACCTCGCGACTGCAGGAGGGGCAGGCGCGTTTCTCGGGATCGCGCGGGGGTTTTAAACCGGGGAGCGCCAGAAGGACAAACCAGAGGGCGATGATGGCGAACAGGAATGCCATGAAGAGCGGTCCCCGCATCGGCGTCTCCTTCGAGCTCTCCCCTCACCCCTCCCGGTCCGGGCGGACCATCGCGACGACGTGTGCGAGGGTGTCTAATATCGTCTCGAGATTCTCGCGGGCCGGGCGCGGGCTTCCGGGGAGATTCAGAATCACCGTTTTTTTTCGGATTCCCGATACGGCGCGGGAGATAATCGCCTTCTTCGTCCGATTCAGAAAGACGCTCATGATCATTGCCTGCGCGATCGCCGGCACCTCCCGATCCAGAACGGCCGTCGTCGCATCCGGGGTAACGTCGTCTGGTCCCAGCCCGGTTCCCCCCGCGGTCAGCACCAGGTCCAGTCCAAGGCGATCCGCATAGTCGATCAGTTTCGCCTCGATCTTTTCCCGTTCGGCCGGTACAGACTCGGCGACCGCGACGTCCGCTCCGATTTGAGCGAGCATCTCGGTCAGTTGAACGATGACGCGGTCCTCGGTCGGCGGCAGGAGGCTTCCCCGCTCCTTCACCGCGAGAATACCGGCCTGCAGTTTCATCCGGCCCGTTCCACGGGGCGTATCATAGACCGACGGGTGCGAAAATTCCATTGCTCGGTCTTCGGCGGGATGGTTCGGAAGGGATCTCCCGGGCCCGGCCGGGGAGCGCCTTTAAGAGAACGTAGGCGATCACGCCGGCGCCGATCCCATGGGAGATGCTGTTGTAGGTCAGGAGGGGTTTGGATAATTGACCCAGGGCTGGGTCTCGGCGAAATAGCGCTCTTCCCGAAAGTTCAGGCGCGTCCTTAAATCCTTGAACCCATTTTTTTGAAGGCGGCGCACCAGTTCAAAGAGGGCCTCTTCAACCGTCGGGTAAGGGGGTGTGTCGGCCTTCAACCCCTCGTAATTGATCCGGGCCCAAAACCCCTCCTCGGTGAAACCGATCGGGACGTCCCGGTTGAACGAGCGTCCCTGCGGATCGAACCCTTCAATCTGGTGGATTTCCGCGACCGTCTCATCGATCATCACGGGGTTATTATAAACTTTTAAAAGATGCGGCCGCAAGGTATCATCTCCGCCATGTGGAGGACGCTTGCTCCGATGCGGATCGCCCGCTCCCATTTCGGCGCGGCGGCGGTGGGGGGGAAGATCTATGCGATCGGCGGAGGGGGCGAAAACTTTACCTCCCTCAATTCAGTGGAGATCTACGATCCGCAGGAGGACCGGTGGAGGGAGGGGAGCCCGATGCCGACGACCCGCTCCGGGGTTGCCGCCGTGGTCCTCGAGGGGAAGATCTGGGTGATGGGGGGAGGGTTCAGATATCCCGACGGTTCGTTCATCTACTATCGCAAAGTCGAGCTGTACGATCCTAAGCGCGACCAATGGGAAACGGGACCGGAGTTACTTCTCCCGCATGACTACCCGGCGGCGGCGGCCGTTTCCGAAAAGATCTATCTTGTGGGGGGCCATCATCCGGATGTGAAGGGGAGTTCCCTGACCGATCCCGGGCTTGCAGCGGTCGAGGAGTATGATGAGGCGCTGGGCGTCTGGCGCCAGGTCCCCCCGATGCCGACGCCTAGATTCGCGGCGTCGGCGCTGGCGGTGGACGGGCGGCTCTGGGTTTTTGGGGGGTGCGGACTGACGCCGAGGGGATTTGCCAATTACGATCTGATCGAGATCTATGATCCCCGAACCCGGAAATGGTCTTCCGGGCCGAAACTCCCCTGGCCGTTTGCCGGCGGGGGGGGCGTCCAGAGCCGGGGGAAGGTTCTCGTTGTCGGCGGAATGACGGGAGAGCGGGTCGAGGATGGAGCGAATTTTATGGATGGGAACTCGGGGCGATGGGCCGCGCTCTCTCCGCTCCCGGAACCTCGCGTCGCCGCCTCGGCGGTTTCCCTCGATGGAACCCTCTTTGTTTTCGGCGGCCGAGGCGCCGATGGAAAGAAGCCGGTCAAATCGAATTATTGCCTGGAGGTCGCTTGACCTTTAAAATAGCGGGACGGTGAGCACGCAAGGGCTGACGGTTACCGAGGTTCTTCCCGACTCGACCGCCGCCGAGATCGGGATCTGCCGGGGGGATCGGATTGCGTCGATCAACGGCAAGGAACTGCGGGACCCGATCGACTACCGCTACCTGATCTCCGAGGAGCGGCTGCTTCTCGAGATCATCAAGCCGAACGGGGAGGTCTGGGAGGCGGAGGTCGAAAAGGAGCCGGACGACGAACTCGGGATCGATTTCGACCCGATGAAGATCCGGCAGTGTCCCAATAAGTGCTTCTTCTGCTTTGTCGACCAGAATCCTCAAGGGGCGCGCGACCCCCTCTATATTCGTGATGAGGATTACCGCTTCTCCTTTCTCTACGGCAACTACATCACGCTGACGAATCTGACGAAAAAGGATAAGGCGAGGATATTCGAGCAGCGCCTCTCTCCCCTCTATGTCTCAGTCCACACGACCGATCCCGCGCTCCGGCGGATCATGCTGGGAAATCCGCGGGCCCGGGACATTATCGGCGAGATCGCCGAGATGCGGGATCACGGGATCCTCCTTCACACGCAGGTGGTCCTCTGCCCGGGGGTGAACGATGGGGCCTATCTGACGCAGAGCATCGAGGATCTTTTGAAGTTCTTTCCCGGTCCCCCGGAAGGACGGGGCGGACGGGGCGGGGTTGGATCGCTCGCGGTCATTCCGGTCGGGATCACGCGACATCGGGAGGGGCTCTGGAAGATTCCGGACATCGACGTTGCCTGCGCGAGGGAGGCCCTTTCGATCATCGCCGGCTGGCAGAAGCGATTTACGGCGGAAGTCGGCTACCCTTTTGTCTTTGCGGCCGACGAGTGGTTCGTGAAGGGTGCCCGCCCCTTTCCCGCTCTCTCGGAATATTACGATCTTCCTCAACTGGAGAACGGCGTCGGGATGGTTCGAAAGTTTTTCGACGAATTCGGCGATGGATTAAAAAAACTCCCCGCGGCTCTCCGCGGCCGCCGGAAGATCGTCCTTGCGACGGGGGCTTCGTTCGCGCGCTACCTGAGAGAGATCGCCGCAGCGGTCAAAATCGAGGGGCTGGCGGTTTCGGTTGCCGAGGTTCCCAATCTCTACTTCGGCAATTCGGTCACCGCTGCCGGGCTTCTGGCCGGACGCGATTTTGCGAAGGTGCTCACCGGCGTCCTCGCCGATCTGGTCGTCCTCCCGAAGGTCGCCCTCAACGAGGAGGGGCTCTTTATCGACTCGATGGCCCCGGCAGATCTGGAAAAAGCGATCGGGAGACCGCTTCGCATCATCGATCACGACGCGGGCGGCCTGATCGAATTTCTCAAAAGCCTCTGATGGGGCAGATTTCCGCCAAGTCGCGCCTTGCCGCTGTATTCGGGCACCCCGTGTCGCATTCGCTCTCTCCGCTGATGCAGAACGCCGCGTTCGCGGCGGCGGGGATCGACGCCGTCTATCTCGCCTTCGATATCCCTCCGGATCAGCTCCCGGCGGCGCTGAAAGGTTGTGCGGCCCTCTGTTGCCTCGGACTGAACGTGACCCTGCCGCTTAAGGAGGCAATCATCCCCCTTCTGGATGAAGTGACCCCGGAAGCCCATCTCATCGGGGCGGTCAATACGGTCGAATTCAGGTCGGGGAGGCTCATCGGGCACAACACAGACGGCCGGGGGTTTCTCCTTGGACTTCAGAGGGAGTTGGGGGTTAAGGTTGAAGGGGGAAGGGTCCTTATCGTCGGAGCGGGAGGGGCGGCCAGGGGGCTGGCAGTCGCCCTTCTCAACGCCGGCGTCGAGCGGCTCTCTATTGCCAACCGGACCTATCCCAAGGCCGAACGGCTCGCCCTCCTCCTCTCGTCCCACTTCCCGGATGCGATCATCGAACCGGAACCGATCGAGAAGGAGCGGCTGAGCCGGGCGATGGAGAGGGCCGAAATTCTATTGAATGCCACCTCGGTTGGAATGGCGGAGCGGGACCCCTCCCTGATCCCGGCCGAGCTTCTCCGCAAAGATATGGTGATCTCCGACATCGTCTACCATCGTGAGACCCGGCTCGAAGCGGCCGCGCGCGCCGCCGGGGCGAGATTCCTCCCCGGGAAAGCGATGCTCCTCTACCAGGGGGTCCTCTCATTTGAGATCTGGACCGGACAGGAGGCCCCGGTGGAGGTGATGAAGCGGGTGCTGACCGAAAATCGTCACTCTGGATAGAAATTGACAATTTTTGCCTCTTTCGATAGACTTCGTCGCCGATGATCCCTGAAAAGCTCGGTCGGCTGATGGTCAACGCGAAGTTGATCACGGAGGATCAGCTTGGGAAGGCGCTCCTAACCCAAAAGAAGGAGGGGGGACGGCTCGGCTCGATCCTCATTAAGCTCGGCTATGCGACCGAGGACAATATCCTCAAGTTCCTCTCCCAGCAGTACCGGGTTCTCGCAATCAATCTTGCGCAGATCCAGGTCGACCCTAACGTCCTCAAGCTTGTCCCTGCTGAGGTCGTCTCCAAGTATCAGATTTTCCCCGTTAAGCGGACCGGCTCGATTCTTTCTATCGCGATGGTCGATCCCTCGGATGTCTTCGTGGTCGACGACATCAAATTTTTGACCGGTTATGACATCGAGCCGATGGTGGCGTCGGAGGCCTCGGTCGGCGCGGCGATCGCCAAAAATTACGATACGGGCGGGCAGGAGCTGGCGTCCGTATTAAAGACGATTGAGACGGAGGAACTGGAGGTCGCCGGAGCGGAGGAAGAGGAGCAGGTCAATGTCGGTCAGCTCAAGCAGGAGGTGGAAGAGGCGCCGGTCGTCAAGCTGGCCAACATCATCCTGACGGAGGCGATCAAAAAGGGGGTTTCGGATATCCATATCGAGGCGTACGAGAAGAGGTTTCGGGTCCGGTACCGCCTCGACGGCGCGCTCTATGAAACCATGGTCCCTCCGATGAAGTTGAAAGCGGCCTTAACCTCCCGCTTGAAGATCATGGCGAACCTTGATATCGCGGAGCGGAGGCTTCCCCAGGACGGCCGGATCAAACTGCGAATGAAGGAGAAGGAGGTCGATCTTCGGGTCTCGACCCTCCCCTGCCTCTTCGGCGAGAAGATCGTGATGCGGATATTAGATAAAGGGAATCTGGCGCTTGATCTGACGAAACTGGGCTTCGAGCTGAAAGCGCTCGAGGATCTCACCAAGGCGATCAACTCTCCGTACGGCATGGTGCTGGTGACCGGCCCGACCGGGAGCGGAAAGACGACCACCCTCTACTCGGCGCTCTCCACGATCAACACGGAGGACGTGAACATCATGACCGCGGAGGACCCGGTCGAGTACAACCTGATGGGGATCAATCAGGTCCAGATGAGAGAGGAGATCGGACTGAATTTCGCGGCCACCCTGCGCTCCTTCCTCCGCCAGGATCCCGATATCGTGATGGTCGGCGAGATCCGGGATTTTGAGACGGCCGAGATCGGGGTCAAGGCGGCTCTGACGGGCCACCTGGTCCTCTCCACGCTGCATACGAACGACGCCCCGAGCACGATCAACCGCCTGTTGAACATGGGGATCGAGCCGTTCCTCGTCGCATCGGCGGTCATTTTGATCCTCGCTCAACGGCTCGTCCGGCGCGTCTGCTCGAAGTGCAAGGAGCCGGATAAGGTTCCGATCGAAGCGCTCATGGAGGCAGGGATGTCACAGGAGGTGGCGCGGAAGGCGACCTGCGCGCGGGGGAAGGGGTGCGAGGTCTGCTCCAACACCGGGTACAAGGGACGGGTGGCGCTCTATGAGGTGATGCCGATCAAAGAGGAGATGCGCGACCTGATCCTGCAGGGGGCGACGGCCGACGAGATCAAGAAGAAGGCGATCTCCCTCGGAATGAAGACGCTGCGGATGAGCGGCCTTTCCAAAGTGGCCGAGGGGATGACCACTCTGGACGAGGTCCTGGAGTCCACCTTTAAAGATTAGGGAGAGAACCGTGGCCAACCTGTACCAGCTGTTGCAGAAGATGATCGAGAAAGGGGCTTCGGACCTTCACTTGACGACCGGGACGGCGCCGCAGATCCGGGTCAACGGCCATCTCCAGGCCCTCGACGGCCACCCGCAGCTCGCGCCGGCCGATACCAAGGCGCTTATCTATTCCATCCTGACCGACGCGCAGAAGCATCGTTTTGAGGAGGAGTCCGAGCTCGATTTCTCCTTCGGGCTCAAGGGACTTTCACGGTTCAGGGGAAACGTCTTTCTTCAGCGAGGGGCGGTGGGCGCGGCGATCCGGACGATCCCTTTTACGATCAGGACATTTGAGGATCTCGGGCTCCCTCCCGTGGTTCATCAGTTGATCACGAAGCCGCGCGGCCTGGTCCTTGTGACGGGGCCGACGGGGTGCGGGAAGTCGACGACGCTTGCCTCGATGATCGACCGGATCAATTCTGAGCGCCACGACCACATCGTCACGATCGAGGACCCGATCGAGTTTCTCCACGCGCATAAGAACAGCGTTGTGAATCAGCGCGAGGTGACCTCGGATACCAAGAGTTTCAAGGCGGCCTTAAAGTACATCCTCCGGCAGGACCCCGACGTTGTGCTGATCGGTGAGATGCGGGATCTCGAGACGATCGAGGCGGCCTTGACGATCTCGGAAACCGGGCACCTGACGTTCGGCACGCTGCACACCAATTCGTGCGCCCAGACCATGAACCGGATCATCGACGTCTTTCCGCCCCACCAGCAGCCTCAGGTCCGCGCGCAGCTCTCCTTCGTTCTTGAGGGGGTTCTCTCCCAGCAGTTGATCCCGAAGGCCAACGGCCAGGGCCGGGCGCTCGTGCTGGAGATCATGGTCCCCAACCCTGCGATCCGCAATCTCATCCGCGAGGATAAGGTTCACCAGATCTATTCGACGATGCAGGCGGGGCAGGCGAAGTTCGGGATGCAGACGATGAACCAGTCGCTCGCCGACCTTTACCTTCGCCGCGTGATCTCTTACGACGAGGCGATCGGCCATTCCTCCATCCCGGAGGAGCTGGCGGCGATGATCGAACGCGGCGGCGGGCACGGAGCCGGCGAACCGGGCGCCCGCCCGGCCGGAGCCGCGCGCCCCGCAGCGAGATAAATGGCGACCTTCGTCTGGAGCGGTCGGACCCGGCAGGGCGCCACGCAGCGGGGAGAGCTCGTGGCCAAGAGCCGCGAGGAGGTGCTGGAGCTTCTCCGCCAGAGAAACATCTCCGCCACCTCGGTACAGGCAAAGGCCAAAAAGGGATTCGGCGAATTCGGGGCAAAGGTCAAGGAAAAGGAGCTGGTCGTCTTCACGCGGCAGTTCGCCACGATGATCGACGCCGGGCTCCCCTTGGTCCAATGTCTGGAGATCCTCGCGAACCAGGCCGAGAGCAAATTTTTCGCTCGGACGCTCTCGGAGATCCGCGCCGAGGTGGAGGGGGGCTCGACCTATGCCGACGCGCTTCGGAAGCACCCGAAGGCCTTTGATGACCTCTACACCAACATGGTGGCCGCCGGAGAAGCGGGCGGGATCCTCGACACGATTTTAAACCGCCTATCCAAGTATATCGAGAAGGCGATGAAGCTGAAAAAACAGATCAAGTCGGCGATGGTCTATCCAAGCGTCATCGTCGGCGTGGCCGTCATCGTCATCACCATCCTGATGGTCTGGGTCATTCCGATCTTCGCACAGATGTTCTCCGATTTCGGCCAAGCCCTCCCGGGACCGACCCTGCTGGTCCTCGGGGTGAGCCACTTCATGAAGCGCAATATCATCTATATGGGGATCGCGGCGGCCGCCGCGGTGTTCGCATTTAGGAAATACTATAGAACGGAGGGGGGGCGCCGGAACATTGATCGGCTCCTCCTTAAAATTCCCGTCATGGGGGACCTGATCCGGAAGGCCTCCGTGGCGCGGTTTACTCGCACCCTGGGAACCCTCATTTCCAGCGGCGTTCCGATCCTGGAGGGGCTTGTGATCGTGGCCAAGACCTCCGGAAACAAGATCATCGAGGAGGCGCTCAACTCCGTCCGATCGAGCATCTCCGAGGGGAAGACCATCGCCGAGCCTCTGGCACAGGCGAAGGTCTTCCCCTCCATGGTCGTTCAGATGATCGCCGTCGGCGAGCAGACAGGCGCGCTCGACGCGATGCTCGGCAAGATCGCCGATTTTTACGATGATGAAGTGGACGCCGCGGTCACCGCCCTCACCTCCCTGTTGGAGCCGATGCTGATGGTCTTTTTGGGCGTGGTGATCGGTTTCATCGTGATCGCCATGTATCTTCCGATCTTCCAGATGGCCGCGGCCCTCCATTAGGTCGATGGACAAGGAGCTCAAAAGCCGGATTCGCTGGATGATCGGGATGCGGGTGGTGCTCGCCACTCTCCTCCTCTCCAGTTCCCTCCTCCTCCGGACCTCCTCGGACCCGCTCCTCGCGTTCGCCTTCTATCCGTTGATCGGCGCCGCCTATCTCCTCACGATCGTCTACGCGCTGATTCTTCCGCAGGTGAATCACGGGGGACTCTATCTCTTTGCCGGGCTGCAGATCGGGCTCGACCTCCTGTTGGAGACCGCGCTGGTGGTCGTCACGGGGGGGATCGAGAGTTTCTTCACATTTCTCTACCCCATCAGCATCGTCTCCGCCGCCCAGATCTTCTCGCTTCGGGGGGGATTCGGGGCGGCCTCGGCGGCCACGTTTCTATACGGATTTCTCTTGAACCTCCAGGTATGGGGGTTTTCCCCCTTCTCCGGGGGGGTCCCTTTAAAACAGTCGCTCTACGCCCTCGTGCTTAACGTGATCTCTTTCTTTACGGTCGCCTTTCTGGCCGGCCACCTGGCCGAGAAGCTCCGTTCCACCCGCCAACGGCTGGCCGAACAGGAGGTTAGTCTCCAGGACATTGTCTCTTCGGTTTCGAGCGGGCTGGTGACCACCGATCGGGATGGGAGGGTCACCTCCTTCAATCGAGCTGCCTCCGAAATCACCGGCTATTCCTCCTCCGGGGTGCTGGGGGGGTCCTTGGAGAAGATCTTCGGCCTTGATGCGATCCGCGCCACGCGGGAGGAGATCTTGCGGACGGCCGCCCCTCAGCGTTTCGAGTGGGAGATCGTCACTGCTTCCGGGGAGCGGGCCCTTCTCGGATTTACCGTCTCCCCTCTGAAGAACACTGCGGGGCAGATCAGCGGCCTCATCGGAATCTTTCAGGATCTCACCCAGATCCGCCGTCTGGAGGAGGAGATGAAGGAGCGCGAGCGGTTGGCGATCATCGGCGAAATGGCGGCCGGGATGGCGCACGAGATCCGCAACCCCTTGGCCGCTCTCTCCGGCTCGATCGAGGTCTTAAGGGACGAGCTCCCTGATGATGCGGACACGCGCCGGCTGCTTGAGATCCTATTAAAGGAGACCGACCGGCTCAACAAGATCATCACCGATTTCCTCCTCTATGCACGGCCCCGGCCGCTGAACCGGTCCAGGTTTATGATTAGAGATCTTCTCCTGGAGAATTTGGAGCTGCTGCGCAGAAGCTCCCCTCCGAACGTTGAGGTGCGTCTGGATGTCTCCGCAAACGTGGCCGCAGGACTGGATGCAGATCAGATGAAGCAGGTCTTTTTCAATCTCGCCATCAACGCCTTCGAGGCGATGCCGGGCGGCGGCCTTCTTGTCATTGGCCTGAAGGGGAACCGGGAGGGGATGGTCGAGGAGGGGATGGTCGAGATCTCTTTTCGCGACACGGGGACCGGGATCCCTCCGGCAGTTCTCCCCAAGATCTTCAACCCCTTCTTTACCACCAAAGAGAACGGATCGGGGTTGGGGCTGGCGATCGTGCGGAGGATTCTCGACGAGCATGGGGGAAGGGTAAAGGTCGCTTCGGGGGCCGACGGGACGATGGTCCGCGTGCTCCTTCCGGCGCTCCCGGGACAAGAGGTGCAAACAAAGGCGATCAAACACGGGTGAACCGATGAACAAGGTGCTGGTCGTCGACAACGAAAAGAGCCTGCGCGATCTCCTCTCGATCGTGCTTAAAAAAGAGGGGTACTACGCGGTGACGGCGGCGGACGGCGAGGAGGGGCTGAAGATCCTGGAGAAGGATCTTTTCGACGTGGTCCTGACCGACATACGCATGCCTAAGATGGACGGATTGTCCCTTCTCCAATCCGTGAAGCAGACGGCGCCGGAGACGATCGTGATCATGATGACCGCCTTTGCGTCGAACGAGACGACCATCCGGGCGATGAAGGATGGCGCCTATTGCTATCTCCCGAAGCCGGTCCAGATGGAGGAGATCAAGCTGGTGATCAAGAACGCGCTCGAGGAGCGGCGGCTCCGCCGGGAGAATGCGCAGATGCGGAAAAATCTCGCGGATGCCTCCGCCTTCTCCTCGGTGATCAGCCAGAGCGAAAAGATGAAACGGGTGCTCGATCTGGTCCGCCGGGTGGCCGACTCGAAGAGCAACGTCCTGATCCTTGGAGAGTCCGGAACCGGGAAGGAACTGATCGCCCGGGCGATACACTTCAACTCCTCCCGCCGCGACCGGCCGTTCGTGACCGTCAACTGCTCCGCGCTCCCGGAGGCGCTCCTGGAATCGGAGCTCTTCGGTCACATGCGGGGGGCGTTCACGGGAGCGGTCGTCAACAAAGAAGGCCTGTTCGAGGTGGCCCATGAGGGGACCCTCTTCTTAGACGAGATCGGCGAGACCAGCCTCTCCATCCAGGTGAAACTCCTCCGAGTCATTCAGGAGAAGGAGTTCCGGAGGCTCGGCGGAACCCGGGATGTGAAGGTCGATGTCCGGGTGATCGCCGCCACGAATCTGGACCTCGAAAAGGCGGTGGCCGCGGGGAAATTCCGCGAGGACCTCTATTACCGTCTCGACGTGATCTGCATCTCCATCCCGCCGTTGCGGGAGCGCCCCGAGGACATCCCTCTTCTGGTCAACCATTTCCTTGCGAAGTTCGCCTCCGCGACGGGCAAGAAGATCCGCGAGATCACGCCGGAGGCGATGCGCCTGTTGACCCGTTACGAGTGGAAGGGAAACGTCCGGGAGCTGGAGAACGTGATGGAGCGGACCGTCGCGTTCGCCGCGGGAGAGGTCCTGACCTCGGAGGACTTCTCCGGCGCGCTGACGGCCGTTCCCTCTCCGATGCCGGTCCTCGCCTGGATTCCGGAAGGGGGGATCGATCTTGAGGAACTGGTCGGGAAAATCGAAAAGGACCTCCTCTTAAAAGCGCTTGAGGAGACGAAATGGGTAAAGAAGGAGGCTGCGAAGCTCCTGAAGATCCCGTTCCGATCGTTTCGCTATCGGTTGAGCAAGTACGGAATCTCGAAACGGAACGTAAGCGGCGCCCCGGCGTCCCTCCTCTCATCCTCCCAATCCGAACCGAAAGATTGAGCGGCCGCCTCTCCTTGGTGCGGCTGAAAGCGCCCGCAAAGATCAACCTTGGCCTGCGCGTCCTCCGCAGGCGGCCGGACGGCTATCATGCCATTCTCACGCTCATGCAGACGGTCGCCCTCTACGACAGGGTGACCGTCGAACGGGAGAGGAGGCCCGGGGTTAGACTCCGTCTGTCGGGGCTTGCGCTCCCCCCGGGTAAGAACCTGGCCGTTGCGGCGGCCGAAATCCTCCTTGCCGGATTTTCCTCGGGGGTCGGGATCAGGATTTTCCTCCAAAAGAGGATCCCGGTCGGTGCGGGTCTCGGCGGCGGAAGCAGCGATGCGGCGGCGACGCTGGCCGCGCTCAACCGGCTGCTCGACCTCCGTCTGGCGAATTCCCAGTTGGCCAAGATTGGAGAAGAGATCGGCGCGGATGTCCCCTTTTTCTTCTATGGGCCCACCGCGATCGCCTCCGGCCGGGGGGAGATTCTCAACCCGGTCCGTTGGGCGGGACCCTCCTACGCCGCTCTTTACACCCCCCCCTTTCCGCTATCGACCCGATCCGTTTATCTCGAGTATGACCGTCTTCCGTCATTGACAAAAACGGGGGCTCAAAATAGTATTGTCTCCCTGGGAGTGAACGACCTGGAGGCTGCAGTTTTCCCGCGCCATCCCCTTGTTGCGAGGCTCAAAGAGCGGTTGGCCCTTCTCGGGGGGAAAGGGGCGGCAATGTCCGGAAGCGGACCCACCGTATTCGCCCTTTTTTCGCGGCGCAGCAGAGCCTCTTTGGCGGTGCGGACGCTCAAACGAGAATTCCCGGGGGGGAAAGGATGGGTCGTGCGGCTTCTAAAAAGAGCGGAGTTCTGATGAAAGGGGAAGACACCCGGTTGAAGCTTTTCTCCGGCAACTCGAACTTGCCGCTGGCTAAAGAGATTACCGACTACATCGGGATCCCGCTCGGCCAGGCGACCGTTTCGACCTTCTCGGACGGCGAGGTTTTCGTCAAGATCGAGGAGAATGTCCGGGGGAATGATGTCTATGTTCTGCAATCGACCTGCGATCCGGTCAACAACAATATTCTCGAACTTCTGATCATCATCGACGCGCTGCGAAGGGCCTCCGCCAGGGAGATCACCGCGGTCATCCCCTATTTCGGCTACTCGCGGCAGGATCGAAAGGATCAACCCCGGGTCCCGATTTCGGCCAAACTGGTCGCCGATCTGATCGTGACCGCGGGGGCAACCCGGGTCGTGACGCTCGATCTACACGCCGGCCAGATCCAGGGTTTTTTCAATATCCCGGTCGACCACCTCTACGCCACTCCGGTCTTCCTCGCACACTTTAAGAAGATCCCCCTGATCCATCCGGTGGTGGTGTCGCCCGACGCCGGTGGAGTGGAGCGCGCCCGGGCGTTCGCAAAACGGCTCAACGGCGCCGGGCTGGCGATCATCGACAAACGGCGCGAGGGGCCGAATCGCACGAAGGTGATGAACGTGGTCGGGGAGGTGGCGGATCGCGACGTTATCATCATCGACGACATGATCGACACTGCGGGGACCATCGTGCAGGCGGCGGGCGCCATCAAGGAAAAGAATGCGCGCCGCATCCTGGTGGGCTGCACGCATCCGGTCCTCTCCGGGCCGGCGCTGATGAGGCTTGAGGAGTCGGCCGTCGACGAGGTGGTGGTGACCAACAGCATCCCGCTGAAGGGAAAGGAAACGGCGTGCAAGAAGATCCGCGTTCTCTCCATCGCTACCCTCCTCGGCGAGGCGATCAAGCGGATCCACGGCGAGGAGTCGGTCTCCTCGCTTTTCGTCTAGGGTTTGGAGGTCTTCCAACAGATGCAGCGGATAGAGATGACGGCGGAGCGAAGGGAGAAGGCTGGGAAAGGGGTCGCGCGGAAGTTACGGATGGAGGGAAAGATCCCGGCGGTGGTCTACGGGGAGGGGGAATCGGTCTCGCTGATCCTTGATCCCAAGGAGATCGGAGGGGTCCTGGGATCCGAGGCGGGAGAAAACGCGCTGATCAACCTGAAGATCTCGGGGAACGATGGGACGACGTTGGTCATCCTTCGCGATTTTCAGAAGGATCCGATCACGGGCAAAATTCTCCATGCCGACCTCTTTCAGATCTCAGCCGACAAGGAGATCGAGGTCAAAGTGCCGATTGAAATCGTGGGCGACATGCCGGCAGGGGTCAAGGAGGGGGGGATTCTCCAACACAACCTCCGGGAGATCACGATCCGCTGCCTCCCCTCTCTGATTCCGGACCGGATCTCCGTAGACCCTTCGGGGCTTGCGATAAACCAGGGAATCTACATCCGGGAACTGGCGCTCGATCCGAAGATCCGCATGATGGAAGATCCCGATGCCATGGTCGTCTCGGTGGCCGCGCCGATCTCCGAGGCGAAGTTGGAAGAGCTCCTTGCGGCTCCGACGAAAGAGGTCAAGGAGCCTGAATTGATCGGCAAGGCGCCGGAGGAGGAGGGGGAGGAAGTAGCCGGAAAGGCCCCCGAGGCGAAGGGAGGTGGCGAGGTCAAGACGGAGTCGAAGGAGCCGGCGGCCAAGGAGGCGCCCGGGAAAGAGAAGGGAGAGGGGAAGCCCGAGAAGAAAGGTAAGTGAAACGCGCATTCCAGCCTGATCACTGGGTGGTGATCGGGTTTGGGAATCCCGGTCCAAGGTACGTTCATACCCGCCACAACATCGGATTTACCGTTCTGGATCATATTGCAAGAAAGTCCCATATCCGTTTTGCCAAGCAGGGGCTGAATCTGGTTGGCCGAGGTCGGCTGGGGGGTTCCCGAGACCGGGTCCTCCTGGCGAAGCCTCTGACCTTCATGAATGAAAGCGGACGCGCCGTCGCCGCGCTCCTTCGAACCGAGGAAAGCCTCTCCGGGTATCTTATGGTCGTCCTTGACGATCTTGATCTTCCCCTGGGCCGGATCCGGATTCGGCCTTCCGGCGGAGCCGGGGGGCATCGAGGGCTCCTTTCTCTCATCGAAGCGATTAAGACCGAGGAATTTCCACGGGTCCGGGTCGGTATCGGAAGACCTGAGGAGGGGAGGGATCCCGCCGAATATGTTCTCGAGCCGTTCGGGCCTCAAGAGGTCAAGGTGATCGAGGAGGCGGTCGGACTCGCCGTCGAGGCGATTGAACAGATTGTCGCCGGGCGGATCGAAACGGCGATGAACCGGTACAACAGCCCCGGATAGAGATGGGCTTGCGCGCGGGGATCGTCGGTCTCCCCAATGTCGGGAAATCGACGCTGTTCAACGCCCTGACCCGCGGGCATGCCGCGGTGGCTAACTATCCTTTTTGCACCATTGATCCAAACGTCGGGATCGTCGAGGTTCCGGATCTCCGGCTTATTCGATTAGCTGAAATTTTTCAGCCTCGAAAGGTCTCGCCTGCGACCATGGAGTTCGTTGATATTGCCGGCCTCGTCGCGGGGGCGTCGCGCGGAGAAGGTTTAGGGAACCAGTTTCTCGCTCATATCCGCGAGGTCGACGCGATCGTTCATATCGTCCGCTGCTTTACGGATCCTACGATCATGCATCTTTTGCCGCGTATCGATCCTGTCGGAGATATTGAGATTGTCGAGACCGAGTTGATCTTAAAAGATTTAGAGACGGTGGAGCGGCGGAGGGATCGGATCGAGAAAAAAGCGAAAACTAAAGAGGAATCCGCCCTCCTGGAGGAGGCGCTTCTGGCGCGGCTACAGGAAAAACTGGGGGCCGGCCTCCCGGCCTCCGGGGTTGCGCTCTCGGAGGGGGAGCGAAGAGTCGCCGCGACCTACGGCCTCCTTTCGCAGAAGCCGGTCCTGCTGGTCGCCAACGTTCAGGAACAGGACGCCGCTAAAGGAAATCCCTTCTCGGATGCGGTCGCTGCGGCGGGCGCGGCGCGTGGGGCAGAGGTCGTCGTTCTCTCTGCGAAGATCGAGTCGGAGATCGCCGAGCTCTCTCCCGAGGAGGGGGCTCTCTTTCTTGCACAACTCGGACTCCCCGAACCGGGCCTCTCCCGTCTCATCCGTGCGGCCTATCGCCTCCTGGGGCTCCTCACTTTCTTTACGGGAGGGGAGATGGAGGTCCGCGCCTGGACGCTCTCTGCCGGCGTCAAAGCGCCGCAGGCCGCCGGGGTCATCCATTCCGATTTTGAGAAGGGATTCATCCGAGCCGAGGTGGTTTCCTTCGATGATCTCGATCGCGGCGGAAGCATGGCCGCGGTCCGGGAAAAGGGGCTCCTCCGGTTGGAAGGGCGAGAGTATCAGGTCTGCGAGGGGGATATTATCTATTTCCGCACCGGCGTCTGAGGGGTAACAATAGTTAACGAATAAAAGGACTTACAATCTGTTTTAATACCGTATATCCTATGTTTTGTGAAACTCGCAGACTGGGCGCGGGCTCAGGGGGTCGATTACAAGACCGCCTATCGTTGGTTCAGGGCGGGCATCCTGCCTGTTCCATCGACGCAACTCCCCACGGGTACGAT
>CAZSHZ010000106.1:0-9826 GCA_964606955.1 uncultured Nitrospirota bacterium | reverse complement strand
GAAGGTCCTGGCCGATCTAAAACGTGACGGCCTCCTATAGGCTCCGGGTCAAGCGGAGCGCCGAGAAAGAACTGAGGGCAATCTGGAGTGGAACGATCTCAACAGTATTCGGTCTGCGTGCAGGCAAGGACCTGCTTCTCGCGCGATCCGCTGCGATAGATCGTGATCCCCTTGCACCCCTCCTCGTAGGCGAGAAGAAAGGCGCGCCGGACCTCCTGGGGCGAGGCCTTAGTTCTGAAATTGATCGTCTTGGAGACGGCGTTGTCGGTCTGCCGCTGAAAGGCCGCCTGCATCTTCACGTGAAACTCCGGGGCGATGTCGTGGGCGGTGACGAAGAGACGCCGGATCTCCTTCGGGATGACGGCGAATCCGGCGATCGATCCCGCCGCAGCAACCCGCTGCATCAGCCGCTCGCTGTAGAAGCCGTGGCGGCGCGCCAAGCGGACGAATTCAGGATGAATCTCCGGAAGGCGGATTCCTCCCAAAACATTACGAACATAGGCGACGCCGTAGAGCGGCTCGATCCCGGAGGAGCAGCCGGCGATCACCGAGAGGGTTCCGGTCGGCGCGATCGTTGTCCGCGTCGAGTTGCGGAATCGAAGCGGCGGCCGCATCTCTGCCCCGAAGGCGGAGCCTTCGGGGACCCCTCTCTGGGCAAAGACGCTCTTCTCAAACGCCGGGAAGACGCCCCGCTCGGTGCCGAGGAGAAGCGAGGCGTCGCGTGCGACCGAGTTAATCCGCCGCATCAGATCCTCCGCGAAGTTGAGCGCCGCGTCGGAGTCGTAGGGGATCTCAAGGGCGATCAGCGCATCCGCGAGACCCATCACCCCCAGACCGATCTTCCGCGTCTGTTTCGTCATCTCGTCGATCTGCGGCAGCGGGTAGTGATTTGCCTCGATTACGTCGTCTAAAAAGCGGACGGCAAGCCGAACGGTCTCCTCCAGCAGATCAAAGTCAACCGTGCGCTTTTGTCCGGATCGCCGGATCATCCGGGCCAGGTTGATCGATCCGAGGTTGCACGACTCATAGGGGAGGAGCGGCTGCTCGCCGCAGGGGTTGGTCGCCTCGATCCGGCCCAATTCGGGAACGGGGTGATCCCGGTTGATCCGGTCGAGAAAGACCATCCCCGGTTCTCCTGTCTTCCAGGCCTCTCGCACGATCAGGTCGAGGACCTTTGCCGCCGAAAGCCTTCCGACCTCCTTGCCGGATCGCGGGTGGATCAAGGGATAGCGCCTTCCCCGGCGCGCCCGCTCCATGAAATCGTCGGTGACTCCGACCGACAGATTAAAGTTCGTCAGTTCTGCGGGGTCTTCCTTGACCGTGATGAATTCGATGATGTCGGGATGGTCCGCCCGCAGAATCGCCATGTTCGCCCCGCGCCGCGCCCCCCCCTGCTTGATGACGTCTGTCGACATGTTGAAGATCCGGATGAAGGAGACCGGACCGGAGGCGACGCCGCTGGTGGTCATCACCCGGTCGTTTTTTGGGCGGAGGCGCGAAAAGGAAAAACCGGTTCCTCCACCCGACTGCTGGATAATCGCCTGATCCTTCACCGCCTCGAAGATCGACTCGAGATTGTCTTCCACCGGGAGGACGAAGCAGGCCGAGAGCTGCTGAAGATCCCGCCCGGCGTTCATGAGGGTTGGAGAGTTTGGGAGGAATCTGAGCGATGAGAGGAGATGGAAAAATTCCTTGCGGAAGCGCTCGGAGTCTGGGCCGAAATTCCTCTCGGCCGAGGCGATATTCTTGGCGACACGATCGAACATCTGATGCGGGCTTTCGATCACCCGGCCTCGGGCGTTTTTCTTCAGGTAGCGGTGGCGAAGAACGGTGAGGGCGTTTTTGGTCATTGCAGCGAAAATTTCAATATTTTCACCGATTTCACCATAAGGGCCGTTCGCTCGTATTGTCAAGGACGCTGAAAATAGTGCAAAATGTACCGGGCATGAGGCTTTCACACGAGCGGATCGAGGGGCTGGGCAAGATTATGGCGCGTCATCTGCTCGCGTCGAAAATGATCGAATGGGCGGGGAAACCGGAGGGGCTGGCCGCCAAGATCTCCGAGGTGATCCGCGAAGAGTTGATGGTAGAGGACCGGCTCAACGCGGAGGTGAAGGAGATGATGGCCAAATATGAGCGCGAGATCGAGCGGGGGAACGTCGACTATCAGAAGATGTTCCAGATGATCAAAAAACAGCTTGTGCAGGAGCGGGAGATTGTTCTCTGAAGCGGTGGTCGGAAGGTGGGGATGTATAATGGGGCGTTTTTCTCATGATCTTAAGCGACGATAAGATCAGCCATGTCTCGCATCTGATCTTAAGATCCCTTAAATCTAACCCCGTGGTCCGTCCTCTGGCGGACGACGTGCAGACCCTTCGGGAGATCAAGCGGACGATCATCGGCGAATTGAAAATCGATGAGGAGGTGGACGCCGGAGTCCGCCGCAGGCTCTCCTCTTATTCGCGCCAGATTGCCGAAGGGAGCCCGGAGTGGGAGGTCCTCTACCGGAAAACCTTCCGAGAGGAGATGGCCAAGCGCAAGCGATAGAGGGCTGATGGCGGTACGCGTTTTCCTGGCGATCCTTTTCACCTCCTTCCTCTTCCTTCCGGTGCGCTCTTCGGCCGCCGGAGCGGAGGAGTCGCGCCGTCCCTCGCGGGCGGAGGTCCTCCGCGAGCATCACCAGATGATGGGGATGGTCAAAGAGCTGGTTGGAATCGTCGGGCGCGTCTCCGATTCCGCGGCGGTCTCTCCCGAAAAAGAACTGATCCGCCTCCGCCTCGACGAGATCTCCCGCAGGCTGGAGCAGATGATGAGCCGCCACGACGCGCTGATGAAGGCCATGGGCGAGAGCGCCAAAAAACCACTCTCTCCTCCGGCGGCCCCCTGAGAGACCCCCCCTCGCCCTTCGTGAAGGTTCTCTCTTTACACCATGTCGCCATCTGTACCGCCGATTTCGACAGGGCGCTTCGCTTCTATCGCGACATCCTTCAGCTCTCCCTGTTGCGTGAAGGGACCAGCCCGAAAGGGCGGCGGATCGCCTGGTTCGACGCGGGCGGAACGCGGCTCGAAATCCTCTCGCTGAAACCGGATCGGCCGATCGAAGAGTCCCAATTTCGCTGGAGCGAGGATCGTCCGGGCCCCGTTCATATCGGCTTTTCCGTCCGGGGGCTGGAGGGGATTATCGAGAGACTCGCGGCCCGAGGCGTAAAGATCAAGAGGGGACCCTACGAACCGGTCCCCGGCGAGCGCGCGGCCTTCATCGAGGGGCCGGATGGCGAGGAGATCGCGCTGGAAGAGGAAAAATGATCGAATCGCTCCATCCGCACGGGCATCCCTGCGACGTGGAACATGGTCACGATCACCGCTTCCAAGGGGTCGATCCACGCCGGGATGAGCGGCGGCGCCTGGTCTGGTCGGTCTGGATCACGGCGGCGGTGATGGTCGTCGAGGTCATCGGCGGCTTTGCGGCCAACAGTCTGGCGCTGATCTCGGACGCCGGGCATATGCTGACGCATCTGTTGGCGCTTTCCTTCAGCCTATTTGCTCTTATCTTTTCCCTCCGCCCCGCCACCGGGAGGCGCTCGTTCGGCTTCTACCGGCTTGAGATCCTGGCCGCCCTGGGGAATGGGGTGACCCTCTTTCTGGTGACCGTCTGGATCTTTTTTTCCGCCTATCGCCGCCTGAAATCTCCGGAGCCGATCGAAAGCGGGATGATGTTCTTCATCGCCTTGGCCGGCCTGGCTGCAAATCTGCTGACGGCATATCTGTTATCGAGCGTCCGATTCCGGAATCTGAATGTCCGCTCCGCCTATTTTCATATGATGGGGGATACGCTCTCTTCTGTGGGGGTCGTTGCGGCCGCGGTCCTGATCTACTTCACTGGTCGCGTGATCATCGATCCGCTCCTATCGATCCTCCTCGCTCTCTTCATCCTCTTCTGGTCGTATCGGCTTGTCGCCGAGTCGGTGGATGTGCTTCTGGAGGCGACCCCCAAAGAGATCGATCCGGCGCGGGTGGCAGAGGCGGTCAAGCTCTTCGACGAGGTCCGGGATGTCCATGATATCCACGTCTGGACGCTCACGTCCGGGATGTACGCCCTCTCGGCCCACGTCTCGGTGAAGAACATGCCGCTTTCCGAGACCTCCAAGGTGCTCCGCAAGATTAATTTTCTCCTCTGCCAGAGGTTCAACATCGGTCACTGCGCCATCCAGTTCGAGTCCGAGGAGGCGAGGAAATAGGGAGATGAGGGGATCGGAGGAGAGCGTTGAATTTGATCAGCCGCTCTATCGCACGGCGCTGGAGCGTTTTGATCGCGCCGCGGACCTTCTTGGGCTGGATCCGAACCTCCGCGGCCGGTTCCGCCGCCCCCAACGCGCGCTGACCGTTTCGGTCCCGATCCGGATGGACAACGGCGAGGTCTCATCCTTCGTCGGATACCGGGTTCAGCACGACTCCTCGCTGGGGCCTTTCAAAGGGGGGATCCGCTATCAACCCGACCTGACTCTCGGAGAGACGGCCGCTCTGGCGATGGCGATGACCTGGAAGTGCGCGCTGATGGGGCTCCCTTTCGGCGGGGCGAAAGGGGGGGTCCGGTGTAACCCGGCGCTCCTTTCCCGCAATGAGCTCCAACGGCTGACCCGACGATACACCGCGGAGATCTTTCCTCTGATCGGCCCGGCTGTCGACATCCTGGCGCCCGATATCGGGACCAACGAACAGATCATGGCGTGGATGATGGATACGTATAGTCAGCAGGTCGGCTACGCCGTCCCGGGAGTGGTGACGGGGAAGCCGCTTGAGATCGGCGGGTCGATCGGCCGCAAAGATGCGACGGGCCGGGGCATCCTCTATATGGCCTTAGAGACACTCCGGCTCCTCTCGATTCCGCCCGCCCGCGCCACGGCGATCGTCCAGGGGTTCGGAAATGTCGGCTCGAGCGGGGCGCTCTTCCTCTCCTCCGCCGGAATCCGGGTCGTCGGCGTTTCCGATTCCAAGGGGGGGATCTATCGGCCGGAGGGGCTCGACATCCCGGCGTTGTTGCGGTACAGAGAGAGCAAAGGAGAATTAACCGGATTTCCCCAGGCGGAGCCGGTCGGCGGACGGGAGATCCTGGAGCGGCCTTGCACATTGCTGATCCCGGCGGCAGTTTCCGGAGCGATCACGGGCGAAAATGCCGAGCGCCTGCAGTGTGCTGCCCTGATCGAGGCCGCGAATGCGCCGACGACCGTCGAGGGGGATGCGATCCTCTCCTCCCGGGGGATCCCGGTCATCCCCGACATCCTGGCGAATGCGGGAGGGGTGGTGGTCTCCTACTTTGAATGGATCCAGGATCTTCAGAAATATTTTTGGAAGGAGAAAGAGATCAACGAAAAACTCCTGGAGATTCTGACCGGCGCCTTCAAAAGGGTTGTCGATCTTGCTGCGGCCAAGAGGACCGACTTTCGGACGGCGGCCTTGATGCTTGGCGTTGAGAAGATCGCCGCCGCCCATCTTCTGCGGGGACTCTATCCATGAACCCCCTCGTAAAAGCCCTCATCGCCGCCCTTCTCTCCCTTCTCTTCGCCGGCCTGGGCCATCTCTACCTGGAGCGATATCCCCGGGCCTTCCTGCTGATCGGTCTCGGCGCGCTCCTCTATGTCGGCGCAGCGTTTTTCCCTCCAGCCACCCTGATCAACCTCGGCCTCTTTATCTTTTCCGCCTTCGACGCCTTTTCTTTCGGCTGCCACGGGCATGGTATCTTGTAAAATAGGGGGGGAGCAATGTCCTGCTATTTTCGAAACGTGAATGTCAAGGCGATCTTCTCCGATGCAGGGGTGGTGGTCAGCCCCGCGAACAAAAAAGAGATCGACCAGACGGTCCATGAGGGCATGGAGATCAGTTACAAGAACTGCCCCGACATCTGGAAAAAGGTGAAAACGCTTGAGGACGACCATGCGCTTCGAAGGCAGGTTGTCGATGCGCTTAAGAAAAAGAAGCGAAGATGAAGAAGAATTGGTTCGGTCTGGAGAGATCGGATGCGACTGCGCCGGATATCGGGATCCTCGGCATCCCGTATGATCAGGCGGTCTGCTACCGGCGGGGGGCTGCGAAAGGTCCCGCCTCATTGCGCCGGGTCTCCCGGGAGATCCCGCCGGTGATCGAAACCGGAGAGAGTCTCGCCCTCCTTTCGGTCCGCGATTTCGGCGACGTGCGGCTGTCAGGCCGACCCGGCCGGGCGACCCCGCCGAAGGGATACCCCCGGGTCATCAGCGCGGCCGAGAGGATCCTTCGAGGCTCCTTTCTCCTCACGCTCGGCGGAGATCATTCGGCAACGATTCCCATCCATCAGGCGCTTTCCCGTCGCGCAGAGGGGGAGATCGGAATCATCTTCGTCGACGCGCATACCGACCTCTCGGACCGATTCAACATTCTAAATGCGCGCCCCGCGCGCGAGGGATCCTCCTACTCGCACGCCTGCCCCCTTCGCCGGGCGCTTGAACTCCCCGGCTACTCGCCGCAGCGGGTGGTCCTCGTGGGAACCCGTTGCTTTGAACCTCCGGGGCTCGCATATGTTGAGGAGCAGCGGATCGAGATGTTCACCGCCGCGGAGATCTCCCGACGCGGTGCCGATGACGTCGCCGCCGAGACAGTGAAACTCCTCTTGGGGATTCCGAACGTCTATCTCTCGATCGACATCGATGTTCTCGATCCCGCCTACGCGCCGGGGACAGGGATCCCCGAGGGAGGGGGGCTCTCCACGCGCGAGCTGGTCACCTTTATCCGGGGGCTGGACGCGTTAAACTTAGTAGCGGCCGACCTTGTCGAGGTGGCTCCGCCGCTGGATATCTCCGAAATCACCACGTTCGCGGGGCTGAAGGTCATCGCTGAGATCTTCGCGCTTGTCGCAAGACGAAAGGGGCGGGGGGCGCGGACCCTTCTCAACTGATGAGAGGGAAGGGCAAAAGGTCGGTCCCGTCGGTTTCCGCCCCTCTTCCCGGTCCCAAGGCGGCCCGCTGGGTGAAGCGGGATTCGGCGGTGATCTCCCCCTCTTACACCCGGCAGTATCCCCTTGTGGTGGAGCGCGCCTCCGGCGCGGCCGTTTTCGACGTCGACGGGAATCGTTTTCTCGACTTCACCGCCGGGATTGCGGTGAACGCGACCGGACATTCCCACCCGGAGGTCGTCGAGGCGATCGTTCGCCAGGCCAAGCGGTTCATCCATATGTCCGGGACCGACTTCTACTATCCACAGGAGATCCTTCTCGCGGAAAAACTTGTCTCGCTCGTCCCCGGGGACGCCCCGAAGAAGGTCTTTTTCACCACCTCCGGCACGGAGTCGACCGAGGCAGCGATGAAACTTGCCCGCTATCATACCCGCCGTCCCCTCTACATGGCCTTTTACGGCGGGTTCCACGGCCGGAGCATGGGAGCCCTCTCGCTGACCACCAGCAAGGCGGTTCACCGGAAGGGTTTCTCACCGTTGGTTCCTGGAGTCGTGTACGCGCCGTACGCCTATTGCTATCGCTGCCCGTTGGGCCTGAAGCCGGATGACTGCGACATCGCCTGCGTCAAGTGGATTAAAGAGGAACTCTTCCGAACAACGGCCGCGCCCGAAGAGATTGCAGCCCTTTTTGTGGAGCCGATTCAGGGGGAGGGGGGATACGTGGTTCCGCCGCTCCGATTTTTAAAGATGCTCAGGGAGCTCTGCAGCGAGTACGGGATCCTGATGGTGGTCGATGAGATTCAGACCGGGATCGGCCGGACCGGGAAGATGTTCGCCTTTGAGCATTCCCAGATCGTTCCCGACATCATCACCCTTGCCAAGGGGCTCGCCTCAGGCCTCCCACTTGGGGCGATCATCTCGACGGCTCAGATCATGGATTGGGAGCGCGGTTCACATGGGAATACATTCGGCGGGAATCCAATCGCTTGCGAGGCGGCCCTGGCGACCCTCAGGCTCGTCGAAAAAGGATTGATGGAGAACGCGCGCAATGTCGGAGGGCATCTCCTCTCCCGCCTTCACGAGATGGAGAAGAGGCACCGGCTGATCGGAGACGTGCGGGGGATGGGGCTGATGGCCGGGATCGAACTGGTGCGCGACCGCGAGACGAAGGAGCGGGCGGTCGCGGAACGGGACGCGGTGATCCGCCGCTGCTTTAAGAAGGGGCTTCTGATCCTCGGCGCCGGTCCCAATACCCTCCGGCTGATGCCTCCGCTTACCGTCTCGCGAGCAGAGGTGGATACGGCCCTGTCGATCATCGATGAGGCGCTGGCCGAGGTGGAGAGCCGTGCAGGTCGTCCGCTGGGAAAAGTCTGAGCCTCCGAACAAGGTTTTCATCGAGAAGGAGCTGCGGGCGGAGGGATATCGGACCGAGTTATGGGTCGATCGGCCCGGGACTTCCTATCGCGACTACCGGCATGACCGGGATGAGATCGTCTGGGTTCTTCAAGGGGAGGCGCAAGTCGAGATCGCGAGCGAGACGGAAAAACTTGGCTCTGGAGACCGCGTCTTCATCCCGAAGGGGATGAAGCATTCGCTGACGGTTCTGGGGGACCGGACCCTCTACTGGCTCGCCGCGTTTAAAAAGTAAAGGGGGAAAGGGCCTATCGATAAACTTCTCTGCGGTGGGCGACTGTTTCGAGGTATACCTGCTGTTGATCGATGATATACAGGATCCGATATTTCCCTACCCTCCAGGAGTTTCTTGTCCGCCATGATCTCCAGAGTCTCCATCTCCTCCGGGCTTAAGAGCACCGCTCTCGCGTGAGAGCGGTGCGTAATAATAAATCGCTCGCCCCGCGCGACCTTCTTTAATAATTCCGGTAGACGGGCGCGTGCTTCCACAACGCCGATGACCTTGTCCATTTCGCGTTTTCCTTTCCTAATAGCGAGCCCCCGTGTCAGAAGGGGAGGGCGAGGATTCGAGGGAGTCCTGTGGAGGAATCCTCCCATGCCGCCACGAATCCATCCGAACGCGCCGCGGCCGCAGGGTTGATCGAAGAGCCCCCCCCGGAGAGATTCGCGATTGTCCCGAAGCTCGCCCCCGCGTCGGAAGATTTTTTGCTCAAGACTCCCGGATTCTCGAACGTGGAATCCTCCCAAACGACCGCGAGATCGGTTCCGGAAGAGAAAGCGGCGACTGAGGAGCCTCGGGATCTCCCGCAGTTGGCCGAGACATTTTCCGGAGGGGAGAAGTCGGCCGATTTTGAGACGGTCAGCGGCGCTTTTGAGAAGAAGATTTCCTGGGTCTGGGTGCACGAGCCGCTTGTCGGGAATCCCTCTAAGGTGAGGAAAACCCCAGCGCGCGAGGCGGCCAGCGAGGGGCCCGCGGGGCCGGTCAGTTTTCCGCTGGATGCCGCCTGGATCGGGGCTGCAGTTGTCACCGGAAAGAAGGTCTGTGTCTGATTGTCGAACTTTCTAAAATAGATCACGGTCTGCGTCGTTGAGGGGAGGTTTTCCCCCCAAGCGATATAGATCGTAGAGCCGAAACCGGCGAGAGTCGGGTCGGCCGAGATCGTCTCCGCCCCCGCCTTGTGCCCGGTGACCTTGGTCGCATCGGAAAAGGTCGTTCCCCCGTCGGCCGAGCGGGCCAGGAAGATCTCCGAATCTTTCAACGCGAAGGTTCCGGGGAGCTGCGGATGTTGGGGGTCCGCCGCCAAAGTTCCGCTCCACTCTTCCCAGGCCACAAAGACCGACGCGGCCTGGCCTCCGGGGGCCGGGGTAAGAACCGAAACGACCGGGTTATGCTGTGGCGCCGTCTGCGTGTCTGAGGCGCTGCGATTCGCCACCACGAGGTTAAGCGTCGGCGCGAATGTGGGCCCTCCATCGTTCGACGCCCGGAAAAAGA
>CAZSHZ010000105.1:0-1602 GCA_964606955.1 uncultured Nitrospirota bacterium | reverse complement strand
AGTCCCTCGCTGAAGGTCTCGACCTGCTCCCACGTCACGAAGGCCTCTCCTTTCGGCCGGCCGATCGCGCCGGCGGTGAGAAGCTGGCAGAGATTGCGGTAGCCGGCGCGCGAGGCGACGAGAAGGGTCAGTCGAGGACGGGCCTTCGTCCGGTCCGAGCGTGAAGGGGATGAACGGGTCGGAGAAGGTTGTAGATCGGAGGATTCGATCGCCACCTCGGCCCCGACCAACGGGCGGAGATTCGACTTGGCCGCCCGGTAAAAGCGGGGGGCGCCGTAAAGGCCGTTGGTGTCGACGAGCGCCATCGCCGGAAGGCCGATTGCGATCGCCCGGTCGACCAGATCTTCCGGGAGCGACGCGCCGTCGAGAAAGGAGAAGGCCGAGGCGGCGTGAAGCTCGACATAGGGAAGGGGGCGATTTCCGGCCGGACGCTTAATCATAAATCCCGTCGGCAAACCAGCGATCGCCTTGCGGATCGTAAAAGATCCGGTAAAGTCCGCCGTCGAAAAGCTCGACATCCCAATAATCGCGTTCGAACGCCTCTTCCGACCACCACCCCTCCTCCAACCGCCAGGGACCCGAAGCGACACGGACCCGCCCCGCAATCTTCATCGGGATGTTTCCAGGCGATCGAACCGAACTGGGAACGGTCGGAGCGCCCTCCTCGGTGATGACCTCCAGATCCAGGGCCGGCCGCAACATGCGAATCGCCGCCAAAACCGGACCTCTCGTGAAAATCTCCTCCAGGGGGGGAGCGATTTTAGGAGGGGGCGGGGGGGCATAGGCGGAAATCGCAAACCCCTCGGGGCGGCATCCAGCGATCGTATGCGGCGATCCGACCCGATCGGGCCCCAACAACGCCGAAAGGCGCGCGATCGTCGCGGCGAGCCGGTCGGGGGCGAGCGCCGGCGGGCCGAAGAGGGAGGTCTGAATCTGCCGCGGAAGGTCCGGGTAAGCGAGCAACGCAAAACCGGTGATCGGCGCGCGGGGAGGAGACGCGTCGAGATCGAGACGCAGGAGGCGGAGGAGCGTTTTGATCTCCGACGTGGGGGCGGCGATCCCGATCGTCCGGACCGCTTCCCCTTCCGGATCAAACGTGAGGGTCATCTGAAGAGATCCGCAGGCCAACCCCCGAGCATCGAGTCGCCGACAAAGGCGCGTCAAGACTTCATTCGCCACAAGAAGAAACGGCTCGATCTCGCAGATCGGCCAGTCGAGCTCGATCCGCTCGGAAAAATCGGGCGGCTTGCGCCGCACTCTCACAGGAATCTCATCGATCCCCCGCGCGGCCCGGTGCAGCCGAAGCCCCTCTTTCCCGAGGCGGGCGGCGATCTCCCCTTCCGGAAGGGCCGTCAGCGCCCCGATCGACTCAATCCCCCAACGCTTAAAGGTCTCCGCGAGGGGGGGAGGGGGATCGAGCCGGGCGATCGGCAGCGGCAAAAGAAACGCCTGGTCTTCGCCGGGGGAAATAATCCCAGGAGCGTCCGAAGCGGATTGGGCGGCGATCCGGGCGCTCAAGCGGCTCCCCGCCACCCCCGCCTGCGCGGCGAGTCCGGCCTCTCTCGCGCGGCCGATCATCGCTTCGGCAAGGGCTTCCTCATC
>CAZSHZ010000104.1:0-4302 GCA_964606955.1 uncultured Nitrospirota bacterium | reverse complement strand
TCCCCCTGCCGGGAGGGACCGTCGGCCGGATAGGGGTGGATCTGCGGCGAGCAGGACACCTGCTGCGGCGATCAGAGATGATAGGAGTACAAAGAGGGCTCTTCGGTTCATGGGTCTGCGGAGGAGCTGCTACTCTGCTTGTGGACGGTCGCACGGCGTCTCGTCACGATGACACCTCCTTCTTTGCAAAAAGATATCGCCCCGCCTTTGTGACGATTTCCCTCTCGCTGGCATGCGTCAGCATTCCGACCGCTTCGTTGAACGGGACCCAGCGCGCCTCCTCCACTTCGCCATCATGCTCCGCCTCACGGCCGCTTTCATACTCGAAAAGGAAAAAATGGACGGTCTTCTGGATCCGCGCCTGCTCCTCTTTCGAAAAAAACCAGTATCGAATCAGCCCCACCTTATCGATCAGCCGCCCGACCAACCCTGTCTCTTCCCGAACCTCGCGCCGGGCGGTCTCCTCCAGCGATTCCCCCTTTTCCACGGTCCCTTTGGGGAGCGACCAGACCTGCCTCCCCTTTAGATTACGATGCGCGATCAGGGTGATCTCCAGGATCGCGTCGGAAAACCGGAAGATCACCCCTCCGGACGAGGTATGGCGCTTCGTCTTCATCATCGACAAAAATATTAGCACCCCCGCTTTCGGATTGACAAGACGGGGGGTTGTTGTTAGTAACAGGGCGGAAGGGGACACGTCCCCTTCCGAGCCATCCCCTAGACCTAAGACGCTCGCGCAGGCAAAGCCTGACGCTCGCAATTACGAAAAAGCCGCGATGGTTGAACTAGAAGGGGTCACGAAAATCTACAAGCGGGGAGAGGAACCGGTCGTTGCGCTCGATCGGGTCTCCCTTAAGTTCGAGGCGGGAAAGATGACGGCGATTGTCGGTCCGAGCGGATGCGGAAAATCGACCCTGCTCAATCTGATCGCCGGACTCGACCGTCCAACCTCCGGCCGGATCCTCCTGGCCGGACGCGACACGTCTCGGATGGGCGATTCTGAATGGACGCGGCTCAGGCGTGAGGTCATCGCGTTCGTCTTCCAATTTTTCAATCTCCTTCCACTCCTTTCCGCCAAGGAGAATGTTTCGCTTCCGCTCCTCCTCCGGGGGGAGCCTCGCCGCCCGGCCCTAAAGAAGGCGGTGATGCGCCTGGAGGAGATCGGCCTTTCACGCCGGCTCGATCATCTCCCCCATCAGCTCTCCGGCGGCGAGATGCAGCGGGTTGCGATCGCGCGCGCCCGCGCCATGGAGGCCCCCTTGATTCTTGCGGACGAGCCGACCGGCAATCTCGATACGCGGATGGGAGAGGAGATCCTCCTCCTTCTTCGGGAGTCCGCAGAGCGCGGAGCAACGGTTCTCATCGCCACTCACAGTCCGGCCGGCTCGGCGGCGGCTCACGGCCTGGTCCGTCTCATCGACGGCAGGGTCACATAGGGGAAGAGCGCTCTTGATCCCCCTAATCTCTTTTCGGCACCTCCGACGGGAGGCGGGCCGAACAGTAATGACCCTGACGGCGATTTCCCTCGGCGTGGCGGTCTTCGTCGCCGTGCGAAGCGCAAACCGGACGATCCTCCACTCCTACCGCAACGGAATCGCCGCGCTCACCGGCCGGACGGATCTTTCGATCCGCGGCGGCCCCCAGGGGCTGGATGAAAGGGTATTCGAGACGATTCGAAAAATCCCCGGGGTCCGGCTGGCGGCGCCCGTGGTGGAGATCGCGGCGCTGGCGGAAGAGAGCGGCGAAGCCATCCCGCTCCTTGGTGTTGATCTCCTGATCGACTCCTCACTTCGCGATTATGAGGATCGCGCCGTCCCGGATCGGGACCTCTCTTTCCTGACCGACCCGAACGCCCTCTTTCTCTCCGAGGCCGCCGCAGCGCAGCTGAAGACGAAGAGAGGGGAGACGCTGGCGATTCTTGCCGGCGACCGTCGCGCAAAATTGACGGTTCGGGAGATCTTTCGGATGAACGGCCCGGGCGCAAGCGAACCGATCGCCTTGATGGACATCGCTGCGGCGCAGTGGTCTTTCGGGCGCCTCGGTCGGATCGACCGGATTGATCTTTTGATCGAGGGAGAGCCGGCTCCGCTTGTGGCGCGGCTTCTCGGATTTCTTCCGGCTGATGCACGGGTCGCCCCCCCGCAGGAGCGGGGGGAGGAGATCAAAAGGATGCTTTCGGCCTTTCAGGCCAACCTCACCGCCCTCGCGTCGATCTCGCTCCTCGTCGGCCTCTTTCTGGTCTACAATTCCCTCTCCACGGCCGTTCTCAGGCGGCGCAAAGAGATCGGAATCCTCCGAGCCCTCGGGACGCCGCGCCGAAGCATCCTCTTTATGATCGGGGGGGAATGCCTAATCCTTGGGAGCGCCGGAGCGTTTGCCGGCCTTCCCCTCGGCATCCTCCTTGCGCGCTCGGCCTTGCGGCTGATCGGCGGGACCGTGGGCGAAATCTATCTCCCCTTTTCGCCGGCGGGGATCTTCCCCGAAAAGGAGACGCTCTTCGAGGGATTTGCCGCCGGAGTCCTGGTCTCTCTGGCAGGGGGATTGATCCCCGCCCTCCGGGCAGGTCGGGTCCCTCCCCGGGAGGCCGTGGATCAGGGACGATTCCTCCCCCCCCTCCCCGCCGGGAGGCGTTTGTGGGAGATATTTTTTGCTCTCGCGCTCTCGGCCACAGCCATGTTCCTCGCCTTCGCGCCGACGGGAGTCTCTGCCAATCGCTTCCCTCTGTTGGGATATCTCTCGGCCGTCTCCCTTCTCGCAGGAATCGCCCTCCTCTCTCCGGCGCTCCTCTTCATCGTCGGCGCGCTCGGCCGGCGGTTGCGGCCCGCCACAGCCCGATTGGCCGCGGACAGCCTCGTCTCCGGCTTGCGGCGTCACGCCGTAACCGCTGCGGCGTTGATGGTGGCGGTCGCAATGGCGTCGAGCGTAATCATCATGATCGAAAGTTTCCGCCGGACGGTCGAGGAGTGGATCGACCAGACCGTCACCGCCGGCCTCCTCGCCGCCCCGCCAGCCGCCCTATTTAAAGGGGTCGATGCCCGTATCGCTCCGGAGGCGGTCGCCGCTGTCATGGCCGCCCCCCAGATCGCGCAGGCGGATCCCTATCGCTCCTTTGAGATTCCCTTCGGCGACGGGCATCTCCTCGTCGCCGGACGCGATCTGAAACTTCATGCCGAGAGAGCCGGCTATCTCTTTCTTCAGGGGGCATCCAAAACGATTCTCCGGCGGGCGGCCGAGCGGGATGAGGCGGTCATCTCAGAGCCGCTTGCCCGCCGGACCGGTCTCTCGGTCGGCGATATCATCTCACTCCCCTCTCCAAGCGGGGTGGTCAAGCTCCCGATTGCGGGGGTCTTCTACGATTACTCGACCGAGGCGGGGAAGGTCGTAATGGACCGGAGCCTCCTCATTCGACGGTGGGGGGACTCGGATGTCAATCTGATCCTCCTCTACCCCAAAGAGGGATCTCGCCTGGAAGAGATCCGGGAGGCGCTTGCCGCCCAACTCGGCGAGAGGCACCGGCTGGCATTTATCACCCGCGGCGCTTTTCGGGAAGAGATCCTAAGGATCTTCGACCGAACCTTCCTGGTTACTTATGCCCTCGAGGCGATCGCGGCGGCGGTCGCCCTCCTCGCGGTTTTAAATACGCTCTCGGCGTCGGTCTTCGAACGGCGACGCGAAATCGGGATCCTCCGGTCGATGGGGGCCTCGAGCGGGCAGATCGTCCGAATCGTCTTCTGGGAGGCAGGATACCTCTCCGCCGGCGCCGCTCTCCTCGGGAGTCTTGCGGGGACGCTCCTTTCAACCATTCTGATCTTCGTGATCAATCGGCAATCGTTCGGGTGGACGATCCGTTTCTACTTCCCTCCCCTCCTTCTTCCGAAGGTCTTCCTCCTCGTCCTTCCGGCCGCCCTTCTCGCCGCGCTTCTCCCGGCCGTGCAGGCGGCACGGACGAAGATCTCGGACGCCATCTCTTATGAATAGAATAAAGCGGAAGGGGACAGGTGGGTGGGTGGGGGCGTGGGCGGAACGTCCGGGGTCCCCAACGGCGGAGCCGGTGGGGTGCAATCCGAGCCATCCCCTAAACCTCAAGCGCTCGCGCGGATTCCGGGGTCCCCAAAGACCGCGTCTTTGGGGCAATCAAAGCCCGACGGGCTATCCAATCGGGGGACCGCTGCGGCAGAGAAAACCCGAGGGTCCTCACATACCCCCCGCTCCCCCGCGCTCGCGCGGATTCCGGGGTCCCCAAAGACCGCGTCTTTGGGGCAATCAAAGCCCGACGCTCGCTGGGAGATGGATCTGTCGGGC
>CAZSHZ010000103.1:0-31990 GCA_964606955.1 uncultured Nitrospirota bacterium | reverse complement strand
GAAAGGTCTCCGGACCACTGGTTGTGGCCACAGGCCTTGTCGGGACGAAGATATACGAGATGGTGCAGGTTGGGGAGCTCAAACTTTTCGGGGAGGTGATCGAAATACGGGGCGACGAGTACTCCATCGAGGTCTATGAGGAAACGGCCGGGATCGGTCCTGGAGAACCTGTCTTCCCAACGGGAGAGGCCCTTTGTGTAGAGTTGGGTCCCGGGTTAATCGGGTCGATCTATGACGGGATCCAGAGACCACTCGATCTCCTGACCCGTGATTTTGGGCCTTTTATTGGACGGGGGGCCTTCTGTCCCGCCCTTGACCGAGCGAGGAAGTGGCAGTTCATCCCTGTCGTGAAGGTAGGCGACTCGGTATCTCCAGGGGATCTCCTCGGCTCAGTCAAAGAATCCACGCTGATCGACCACAAGATCATGGTTCCGCCCGGTGTGGCAGGAAAGGTCGTGATGATCGAGGAGCAAGAGGCTACGGTGGAGAAGATCATCGCATGGGTTGAGACAGGGAGAGGGGTCCGGGAGATCGGGATGCTCCAGAAATGGCCTGTGAGGAGGCCCCGGGGGGTGGCAAAAAAACTCCCCCCCATCCTTCCGCTTGTAACAGGTCAGCGGGTGATTGACACCTTTTTCCCCATCATGAAGGGGGGGACCGCCTGCGTCCCCGGGCCCTTCGGGAGTGGGAAGACCGTCGTCCAGCACCAGCTCGCCAAATGGTCGGATGCGGATATTATCGTCTATGTGGGGTGCGGGGAGCGCGGGAATGAGATGACGGATGTCCTTCTTGAATTTCCAGAACTTAAAGACCCCAGGTCCGGCGAGTCCCTCATGGAGAGGACCATCCTGGTCGCGAATACCTCTAATATGCCTGTGGCAGCCAGAGAGGCCTCTGTCTTTACAGGGATCACCATGGCCGAGTATTACCGGGATATGGGATATCATGTCGCCCTGATGGCAGACTCCACATCGCGGTGGGGAGAAGCGATGAGGGAGATGTCGGGCAGACTCGGGGAGATGCCGGGGGAGGAAGGGTACCCCACCTATCTCGGGTCGAGGTTGGCAAGCTTCTATGAGCGGTCAGGCAACGTCATCTGCCTCGGGTCAGACGGGAGACAGGGGAGTCTCAGCGTGATCGGGGCCATTTCTCCGCCCGGGGGCGACCTGTCGGAACCGATGACCCAGGCGACCCTCCGGGTGGTCAAGGTCTTCTGGGGCTTGGATGAGCGGCTGGCCGCGCAGCGACATTTTCCGGCCATCAACTGGGTCACAAGCTATTCCCTCTATCAGGAGACGATGGATCAGTACGCCTCGGCGCATGTTGAGAAAACATGGAAGGAGGAGAGGAGGGAGGCGATGGCACTCCTTCAAAAGGAGGCGGAACTGGAGGAGCTGGTGAGAATTGTGGGGATCGATACCCTCTCCCCGGAGGACAGGCTTCTCTTGGAAGCCGCCAAGATGATCCGGGAGGATTTTCTTCATCAAAATGCCTTTGATCCTCAGGATACCTATACCTCACTGAAGAAACAGCATCTTCTTTTAAATTGTATCCTTACCTTTTATCGGTCGGCACAAGAGGCCGTGCGCTCTCATATCGAGCTCTCACAGATCATGGCTGTCCCCGGTCTGTCCGAGGTGGCACGGGCCAAATTGATCGATGAGAATATGTCCCATCGGTTTACGGAGATCACAGAGAAACTGAGAGAAGAACTGCGCCGTCTCATCGATGCGGGGGGTGAGGCCGGTGTTTAAGGAGTATGGAACCGTCCGGGATATTGTGGGTCCCCTGCTCCTTGTTGAGGAAGTGGAGGGTGTGAGGTATGGGGACCTGACAGAGATCAAACTTCCCGGTGGAGAGATCCGGCGCGGGAGGGTGTTGGAGATCTCAGACCGGATGGCGCTCGTTCAGGTTTTTGAAGGAAGCCAGGGGATATCGACCGATACGGTCAAGGTCAGGTTTCTCGCCAAAGGGATGGAGGTGGGGGTCTCACCGGATGTCGTCGGGAGGATCTTTAACGGCTCCGGCCGTCCCATCGACGGCGGTCCCTCTCTCATCCCAACAGCGATGCGCAACGTCAACGGGGACCCGATCAACCCGTATGCCCGGGATTATCCGAATGAATTTATCCAAACAGGGATCTCTGCGATAGACGTCATGAATCCGCTCGTCAGGGGACAGAAGCTCCCCATTTTTTCAGGCGCGGGACTCCCCCATTCCCGAGTGGCCGCCCAGATTGCCCGGCAGGCGAAGGTCCTGAAGACAGGCGAACGGTTTGCCGTTGTCTTCGCCGCGATGGGGATCACATTTGAAGAGGCGAACCATTTCATGTCTGACTTGAAGAAGACCGGCGCCAGTGAAAGGGCCGTCCTTTTCATAAACCTGGCAGACGACCCGCCCATTGAGCGGATTGCAGTCCCCCGGATGGCCCTCACAGTCGCGGAGTACCTAGCCTATGACCAGGATATGCATATCCTAGTGATCCTGACAGACATGACGTACTATTGCGAGGCCCTGCGAGAGATCTCAGCGGCCCGTAAAGAAGTCCCTGGGCGGCGTGGGTACCCCGGCTATCTCTATACAGACCTCGCCACCATTTATGAGAGGGCCGGTCGGATCAAGGGGAAGATGGGATCGATCACACAGATCCCGGTATTGACCATGCCTGAGGACGACAAGACCCACCCGATCCCTGACCTGACAGGGTATATTACGGAGGGTCAACTGATGATCAACAGGGCCTTACACAGCAAGGGGATCTATCCACCGATCGATGTCCTTCCCTCCCTCTCTCGGCTGAAGGATAAAGGGATCGGGAAGGGGAAGACCCGTGAAGATCATGCAGAGGTTCTCAACCAACTGTATGCGGCCTACGCGCGAGGAAAAAACGCGAAAGAACTGGCGGTCGTTTTGGGGGAGTCGGCATTAACGCCGGTAGACCTCCTCTTTGTCAGATTTGCCGATAGATTTGAAGAGGAGTTTCTCCAGCAGGGGGAGTACGAGAACAGGAGTATTGAAGAGGGCCTCACGATTGGGTGGAGACTCATGAGAACCCTGCCGGAGGGTGAATTAAAGAGGGTCAAACCGGAGACCCTCAAAAAATATAAGAGGGAGGAGTGAGGATACAGGTTCACCCGACACGGATGGAGCTTCTGCGACTCCGGAGAAGATCTGCGATTGCTGTGAAGGCCCACAGACTTCTCAAAGACAAATTAGAAGGACTGATGAGAGAATTTCTGGCGCGGGTCAGGCAATACAAAGAGGCCCGCCTTGCCCTTGATGCAGAACTTCCCGGGATCCTCACACTCTTTCTTCTTGCACAGGTCACCTCCGATCGGCAGGCCATCATGACCGCATTGGATCAGTGTAAAGCTCAACTTGATCTCCATCTAACACATAAGAGAATCATGAATGTCCCTCTCCCATTTTTTGAGGTCTCTCTCGTCCCCGGGACTTCCTACAGCCTGTTTGACACCCCGGTGGAGTTGGATCATGCCATCCTCCGCCTCACAGAGTACTTTCCACAGATCCTCAAACTTGCAGAACTGGAACACTCGGTCCGCCTCCTTGCCCGGGAGATTGAAAAGACCCGCCGGAGGGTAAATGCGCTGGAGTACATCATGATCCCCCAATTGAAAGAGGCCATGCAGTTTGTGAAAAACAAGCTCGATGAGATGGAGAGGTCCACTGTCAGCCGGCTGATGAAGATTAAGGAGATGCTTGCGGCACGTTAAAACCACCTCCCCTTGGAGTGCGCCCCAACGGTTGAGGGTCAACCCGGAGACTTCAACGAGGAGCGCCCCGGACCTCTCCCACCCATCGTTCCACCGGCACGTCCCTCCGCTCCGCCGTCCTGCGGACCTTCAGTTCGACCTCTCCCTGCACGATCTTCTTCTCGGAGATGATCGCCTGAACGGGAATTCCGAGGAGGTCCGCGTCCTTGAATTTGACCCCGGGACGCTCCGCCCGATCGTCGTAGAGGACCTCAATCCCTTTCTCTGTCAGCGCCCGATATAGGGTCTCGGCGCCTGCGCGCGCCTGCGGAGACTGCTCCTGCAAAAGAAGAAGATGGACCGAGAACGGGGCGATTCCCTCCGGCCAGATAATCCCGTTCTCGTCGTGATTCTGCTCGATGGCGGCCGCAACGACGCGGGAGACCCCGATCCCGTAGCATCCCATGATGAACGGCTTTTCGGTCCCGTCGGCATCGAGGAAAGAGGCCTTCATCGCGACAGAATATTTGGTCCCGAGCATGAAGACATGCCCGACCTCGATCCCTCGGAAGATCTCAACAGGCCCACCACAGCGCGGGCAGGGATCGCGATCGGTCGCCTTTCGAAGATCGGCGAATCGGGAAACCGAAAAATCTCGCCCAACCGCCGCGCCGACGAAATGCGCGTCCTTCTCGTTGGCTCCGATCACAAGATCGCGCGCGTCGATCAGGGCATTGTCCGCGATGATCTCGATGCCGGAAAGTCCGATCGGCCCCGAAAATCCGGACGGCCCTCCGGTGACCCTCTGGACCGTGGTGGGATCGGCCAGCTCCGCCTGCGCCGCGCCGAGGAGGTTCTTCAGCTTTACTTCATTCAGCTCATGATCGCCGCGGATCAGGCAGACGACCGCTTTGCCGTTCACCTTCACGATCAGCGTCTTGACCAGTCTCGTATCCGGGACATTCAAGAATGCGGAGACCTCCGCAACCGACTTTTTCCCCGGCGTCGCCGCCCTTTGAAGCGCCTGCAACGGAGCGGCGGATCGCTCCTCCCCTACTGCAGGACACTCGGCTCGCTCGATATTGGCGGCGTAGTCGCACCGGGTGCAGGAGACGATCCCCTCCTCGCCCGTCCCCGCCAGGACCATGAACTCATGCGAGGAGGAGCCGCCGATCAGGCCGGGATCCGCCTCGACCGCCTTGAATTTCAGGCCGCAGCGGTGGAAGATCGCGCAGTAGGCATCGTACATCCTTCGGTACGAGAGGCGCGCCCCCTCTTCGTCACGGTCGAAGGAGTAGGCATCCTTCATGATAAACTCGCGTCCCCGCATCACGCCGAACCGCGGGCGGATCTCGTCTCTAAATTTTGTCTGGATCTGAAACAAATTGATCGGGAGCTGGCGGTAGGACTTGACCTCCCGCCGGACGAGATCGGTGATCACCTCCTCATGTGTCGGACCGAGACAGAAATCCCGCTCGTGCCGGTCACGCAGGCGGATCAGCTCCTTCCCGTAGCGCCCCCAGCGCCCCGTCTCCTGCCAGAGTTCGGCCGGCTGCATCGCCGGGAGGAGGAGCTCCTGGGCGCCGGCTTTCACCATCTCCTCGCGGACGATCCGCTCGACGTTCCGCAAGACCCGCAGCCCGAGAGGGAGCCATTCGTAGATCCCCGCCGAGAGCTTGCGGATCATTCCGGCGCGAAGCATCCACCGATGGCTTTCGACCTCGGCTTCCTGAGGCTCCTCTCGGAGCGTCGGAATCAAAAATTCAGACTGACGCATGGGCCCAAAGAGCGGACGAGGAGCAGAGTGACGGGGGTCACCCCCTCAAGAACCAGCGCATGAGGTCGTTATAGGTGGCGTAAAGCATGATCGAGATCAGGATGAAGAACCCGATCTGCTGCGCGATCTCCCAATTTTTGATCGAGAGCGGTTTGCGGGTGATCCCTTCGATCAGAAAACGGAGAAGGTGCCCGCCGTCGAGAACCGGGATCGGGAGGAGATTGATCACTCCGAGATTGATCGACAGGAGGGCCACAAAGAAGAGGACCGGAAGGATCCCCTGCGAGACCTGCTGCTCTGTCATCTGTAGGATCAGAATCGGCCCGCCGATCGTGGAGGAGGGAACCTGTCCCACCAGAAGTTTCCAGATGCCGAGTACGGTGAGATAGCTCATCTGAACGGTCCGCGCAATTCCTACCCCCACCGCCGAGATCGGATCGTACCGCCGGATCGTCGTCTCCCCTTTCGGGAGGACCCCGATGTAGTAGACCTTCCGGGGCTCGCCAAAGACGGTTTTGTCCTCCCGCGTGCCCGGGGTGATCTTCGCTTCGAGGGACTCGTTGTTTCGAAGAATCGTGAAAATCATTTCCCGGCCGTCGTTTCGCTGGAGGACCTCCTTGATCTCGTCCCACTGGCGGATCGGCTTCCCGTCGATGGCGGTCACCAGGTCCCCAGGAATTAACCCCGCCCGGTGCGCCGGCGTCCCCGACTCGACCTTGCCGATCTGGGGGGTGAAGACCGGGGTGCCGACAAGGGCCAGGAGCACGAAGACCACCATCGCCAGAAGGAAATTGAAACCCGGGCCCGCCGCGACAATGAGAAACTTCTTCCATCCCGGCTGGGCCAGAAATGAATGTTTCTGGTCCTCTTCGGCGAGGACCTCTTTCGGGTCATCCCCCAGCAGCCGGACGTATCCCCCCAGCGGAAGGACTGAGAGGCAATACTCCGTATCCCCCCTTTTCCGGGACCAGATCTTTTTGCCGAAGCCGAGGGAGAAGGTCAGGACCCGAACCCCGAAGGCGCGAGCGGCAAGAAAATGACCGTACTCATGGGCGACGATCAGGACCGACAGGACTATGGCAAATGGAAGGATGAGGCGGAGAAGGCCGAAAACCGAGCTAAACATGGATCAACTCCTCCGCTCTTTCACGAGCCCAGCGATCCGCCTCGAGAATATCCTCCAAGGAGCGGGCCGAGCAAGGGGTGTGCGATTGCAGGGTCTTCTCGACCGTTCGCACAATTGCGTCGAAACCGATCCGCCTAGCCAGGAAGGCCGCGACCGCCGTCTCATTTGCCGCGTTCAAAACAGCGGGGAAGGTTCCCCCCCGATGCGCCGCCTCTTCCGCAACCGCAAGCGCCGGAAAGGCGGCCCGATCAGGCTCCTCGAAGGTCAACTGCCCGACCTTGATCAGATCAAGAGGAGGGAGATCAAGCGGCCGGCGCTCCGGAAAATTCAGCGCGTAAGCGATCGGATGCCGCATATCGGCCGTCCCCATCTGAGCCACGCAGGATCCGTCGACATACTCCACGAAAGAATGAATCACGCTCTGCGGATGGATCACGACGACGATCTTCTCCGGCGGGAGATCGAAGAGCCACCGCGCCTCAATGATCTCAAGACCCTTGTTCATCAGCGTTGCAGAATCGACGGAGATCTTCCTCCCCATCTTCCAGTTCGGATGGGCAACCGCCCTCTCCGGCGTCGCCTCCGCCCGCTCCCGCGCGCCCAACCGTAGAAAAGGGCCCCCCGACGCGGTCAGGACAATCCTCTTGATCTCCGACTTTCTTCCGCCCCGTAAGACCTGAAAGATGGCGGAGTGCTCCGAGTCGATCGGCAGCAGAAGGACCTTTCTCCGCGCCACTTCGGCCGAGAAAAGCTCCCCCGCCATCACGAGGATCTCCTTGTTGGCGAGGGCCACATCCTTCCCCGCTTTGACCGCGGCCCATGTCGGAAGAAGGCCCGCGGCTCCGACCATGGAAGAGATCACCAGCTGAACTGACGACTCCGTGGCAACCGTCTGGTAACCCTCCGGACCGTACAGAATTTCGCAGATCGAACGGGGAAGCGCTTCGGCGAGGGCACGCGCCGTCTCGGCGTCGCGGACCGCGACCACCTCCGGCCGGAATTTCAAGATCTGCTCCTTCAATCTATCAACGTTCCCCCAGGCGGTCAACCCTGCCACCGACAGCTCCGGGAACCGGGAGACGACATCGAGTGTGGAGACGCCGATCGAGCCTGTGGAGCCTAGAATCGAGATCCGTTTCATCCGATAAACCGGTATCCTTTCACGATCCAAAGATAATAGAAAAAGCCGGGCGCGGTAAACAGAAGACTGTCAATCTTATCCAAAAGTCCCCCATGCCCCGGAAAGAGGGCGCCGGAATCCTTGATCCCTGCGCTCCGCTTTATCCGCGACTCCGCCAGATCGCCGACTGCGCCGAGAAGGCCGAGAAACAGGCCGACCGCGCCCCCCTCGAGGAGACCGAGCGGGTTGCCGAAGAGAGCGATCCAGAGGGCTCCGCCGACCGAGGCCGCGATCAGGCCTCCGATCGCTCCCTCGATGGTTTTGTTCGGGCTGATCGACGGCGCCAGCCTGAAGCGTCCCATCGCGCTCCCGACATAGTAGGCGGCGGCGTCCCCGATCCATGTCACCGCCAAAAGAAAGAGGATCCAACCGGTCCCTTCCGGAAAGCGCCTGAGCCAGACGAGATGTCCTCCCAACCAAGCCACATAGACTACCCCGAGCAGAAGAGTCGCGCTCTCCGTCATTGCCCTTTCGACCCCGGCGGCAAAGAGCCGAAAAACGAGAGCGCTGATCACGAGCATTGTCAGGAGAAACGCGGCGTCGATCCGGGAGGTGAAGAACGCCAGAACGACAAGGGCGCCGAGAAGGATCCCGAGGCGGCCCTCCGGGCCGAGGGTGCGGGCCGGGAATGCCATCCGATAAAACTCATATTGGCCGACGAGGACGACGGCAAGAACAATGAGAAAAAAGGCCCTCGGCGTCCCGAATCGGATCAAAAGATAGAGGATCGGGAGGGCGATGATTGCGACCGCGAGCCGCTTAAGGGCGCTCGATCCCACCCTAAAGATCCGAAGCCGAGTCCGGCCCCTTTCCTCCCGAATCGCTCACACGCCCGAATCGCCTCTCACGGTTCTGATAGTCGATCAGGGCCTCCAACAACTCGCGCCGGCGAAAATCGGGCCAGCAGGTCTTTGTAAAATAGAGCTCCGTATAGGCGACCTGCCAGAGGAGGAAATCAGAGATGCGCGCCTCCCCGCTTGTGCGGATCAGCAGATCGGGCTCCGGGAGATCCGGCGCATACAGATAACGGGAAAAGATCTCGGACGAGATGTCGGCGATCGCAAGGCGGCCGCGCGAGACCTCCTCCGCCACGCGTCTCACCGCGTCGACGATCTCGGTCCGGCCGCCGTACGAAAGGGCGATGGTCAGCGTCATCTCTCCGTTTGCCGCGGTCTCCTTTTCCACCTTTTCGATCCAGGAGACCACCGAGCGCGGGAGTCTGCGGGTCTCGCCGATTGTCCGGAAGCGGATCGCATTCTTCATTAAGTTTTCCAGCTCTCGTTCCAGATACTCCTCCAGCAGGAGCATCAACTCGTCGATCTCCTCACGCGGACGGAACCAATTCTCGATGGAAAAAGCGTAGATCGTGAGGGCGGAGATCCCGAGTTCCCGACAGAGGGTGACCGTCTCGCGAACCGAATTGATCCCCTCCCGATGCCCCGCAATTCGGGGAAGTCTCCGGGACTGGGCCCACCGACCGTTTCCATCCATGATAATCGCAATGTGGCGGGGAAGGTGAGCGCGATCGAGCAGCTCCATCAGGTCTCTCTTGGTTGAGGGTTCCGGATTCATTGTCCCACGTGCTCCAAGGCCGGCTTGGCCTCCTTCGATTGCGCGCCGGTCTCTAACGGCGCGACCGATTCGAACATTCGCCCCTCCAGTTCGTCAAACAGGAGATCGGAGGGACGGCGCTCGACGGCGGCCCTCAGGGAGGCCACGACGGCCCCCTTGGGGTTCTCAAGGAGGAGTTCAAGCAGCAGGCCCTCCGTCGGCCGCCGCACGAGGAGTCGATAGGAAGAGTCCCCCTCCACCAGCGCGAACCGACCGGTCTCAACCAGGGCGGAGGAAAGCGCGTCGATCAGCGGATCGGCGCGCCCTGAAACGGCCAGCGGGATCCGCGCGGCCGAGAGGCGAGCCCGTCCCCCTTTTGGGACCTCTCCCCAAAGAACCTTCGCCTCCATGCGAGCGTCAGGCTTTGCCTGCGCGAGTGCTTGAGGTCTGGGGGATGACTCGGAAGGGGGCAAGCCCCCTTCCTCCTTATTGTCGCCAGGCTTCACCTCGATCTGTCCAATGACCTCTTCGAAGCGGCCGAGAGGGAGATGCGTAATCGGATGGGCGAAGGGCTCCCCCTCTCGATAGACGTCGAGCAGAACGCCGGGAGGCAAAAGCGACGCGCCTTCTCCTTCAACGGCAACGATGCTCCCCTTCCGTCGGATAATTCGGCCTTCGACGGGAGGGAACAGCGTCGACAGACCCCGAGCGAGATCCCCCAGGTTGGTCCGCAACTCGTTGTCGGGCCGGGACCCCCCGTCGGTTCGAGCCGGTTCGGCATCCGCCCCCAAGATCCGCGTCGTCGAGAGGATCAGCAGAGACGCGGCGATGAGAAAAGACCTCGTCAAGTCGGCGCATCTTAACCGCTGGTGAGGGGGTTGTCAAACCTTCACCTGCTTGACTTCAAAGGAGAACCTGCGTTAAAAAGGAGGAGCTCGCCTGAAGTTCAATCACCCGAGACGAGAAGGAGGAAGAAATGGCGAGATATCTCATTGTGGAGTCCCGCGACCTTCATGAGTATACGAGCGGACGCTACATCCAGAAGGTCGCCGGCAAATTGAAGGACAACGGAAACGACGTGACGATGTTCCTGATCGAGAACGGCGTGTTGGCCGCACGAAAGGGCTCCGAGGTCGGAAAGAACCTTTCCGAACTTGCAAAGCGGGGCACAAAGGTTCTGGCCGAAGATGTCTCTTGTAACTCCCGGGGAGTGAAGCAGCTGGCCGACGGGATCTCGACGTCGAACATCGATCAATTGGCAGACCTGATCGCGGAAGGGTGCGATAAGGTTCTCTGGTACTAAAAATAAGAGGAGAGAAGATGGCGGTTCAAACTGCTGCGGCCACGGCGACCGGCGCAAAAGTCAAGAAGGTCGCTATCGTTATCGCCACGGGCTCTTACATGCGCGAGGCCCCCACGACGGTCCTCCGGTTGATCGAGAAACTTCTTCAGCGGGGAATCGACGTAAACGTCTGGGCCTTCGAGGAGGCGGTCACGTTGACCAACAAGGACCAGATTGATCACGCGGAACCGGGATCCCTCCAGAAGGTTCTGGGGGAAAAGCATACCCACGTGTCGAAGTTCATCGACATGCTTCTGCGGGCCGGTCTTCATGGAGCCAAACTCGACTGGGTCTCCTGCATCCTCTGCGTCCAGGAACGGGGGGTGGAAAAACACCAGATGGGGGGGGCGATCATCGGGACCCTCGGAGACCTCTGGAAATTCATCAAGGCGGCGGATCGCGTCATCGCGATTCCGACCTACCGATAGGAGCGAGCGATGCCCAACAAGGTGCTCTGCGTGTTGGAAAAACCGATCTATCTCTCGTTTGAACCGGTCGACCCGCATCTCTTCGCCACCGCGCTCGGCGTGGCCGACACCCCGGTGGAGGTCAACATCCTCCTTCGGGATTCCGGGGTCAACTACGGGATCAAGGAACAGAAGGTCTTCGGCCCGAAGATCGGTGGGCAGGACCTCATGCAACACGACACGAATCCGGGGCTCGTGATCTCGTTCATGATCGAGCACGGGGCGAAGGTTCGGGTCGTGGCGGAGGATCTCAAGGCCCGAGGGATCGCAAAAGAGGACCTCGTCGCCGGGGTGGAGGTCATCTCCGAGGATGATACGGTTCGCCTCTTCGAGGAGCATGACGGAGTCATCGTCTGGTAACCCGGCGGAGGGGGGGGGGCCCCTTCCGCACCATCCCCCGAAAGAGGCATCTCCGCCGCCCACCGAACCCTCAACGTGACCGATTACTTCAACCCGATCGATTGTCGAAGCCTCGGAGTCATCCGCGTGGTTCTCGGGGAGATGGAGAAGGGGCAAATCCTCGAGGTCGTCTGCAATCGGTTCCAACAGAGGGAGATCTCGGCCTGGAGCAAAAAATTCAAACACCCAGTCCTGGGGATTGAAGATAAGGAAGGACTCGTGAAGATGTATATCGAGCGCCAGGGACTTCGATGAGCATGGCGGTCATCGCGACCCGAGGGGAGCATAATGCCCTCGTCACCCTCTTCACCCTATTGATGGCCGCCGCGGTCTCGGAGATCCCGGTCCGCGTCTTTTTTCGGGATGAGGCCGTCCTCAAACTGACCAAAAAGCGGATCGGCGAGTTCAACCTCTCCGAGGCCTATCGCGGAATGGAAAAACAGGTCCGCGACAATCTGATCGCGTTCAAAGTGGGAGACCTTCAAAAATTGATCCGAGAGGTCAAGGAGCAGGGGGATGTAAAGCTCTACGCCTGCACCTCTTCGATGGCGATCTGCGGCGTCACCTTTGAGGATCTGATCCCAGAGATCGACGAGCCGCGCGGCCTTACCTCATTTCTGTTGGAAGAGGTCGAAGAGGCCGATACCGTCCTGACCTTCTAAGTTTTCCCCAGCCCAGTCTTTTTGACCTGCCGGCAAGTCGACTCTTCCCAGTAGTGAGGCGCCCCTCTTCTATTCAGCTTGACAAAATATACTAATAGTTGCATATTCGACTGTGTCCGACAAGCCTCTGTTTTGGCTCGGGGCGTCCCGCAGTGACCTCCGGGCGTTCCCACCAGATGCGCGCCAGCTGGCCGGTTACCAGCTTCATCGGGTTCAGCAGGGGCTTGAACCAAACGACTAGAGGCCAATAAGCAATGTGGGACCGGGAGTTCGGGAGATTCGCATCCATACGGATCTCGAGCACCGAGTTCTTTACATCGCGAAGTTCGCTTTTGGCATCTATGTCCTCCATGCGTTCGAGAAGCAAACCAGGCAAACGCCCAAGCGCGACCTGGAGCTGGCCCGACAGCGGCTTCGAGCGCTGATCATCAGGCGGAGGAGCGGGGATGTCACGGAAAGATAAGTTCGAGATGAGCCTCAAGGTCACCCAATCGACTGGCAACGTGTTTCGTGACCTCGGCTTCCCTCGGGAAGAGGCCGAGCATTTGCTCGTTCGCGCCGACCTCATGATCCAGCTCCAGAAACGGATCCTGTCCCGACGCCTCAAGCAGAAGGAAGCAGCCAAGATCCTGCATGTCAGCCAGCCTCGGGTGAGCGACCTCCTCCGTGGCAGGATCGACCTGTTCAGCACGGACGCGCTCATAGACATGCTCGCGCGACTCGGGGTCCGCGTCCGGCTTCTCGTCAGACCGTCCCGCCGTAGTCTCAGGGTCGCCTAACGCCCCGCATCAGCAGCGGCACGTGAGCGCGGGCGCCAGTCCGCTACGAGTGGGCCGCGCGCCGGCTGCTGATGCGGTAGTTATGCGCCATCGCGCCTCATGCTACGGACTTCCAATTGAGCGCCAGCCGCTTCCCGGTTGCCGCACAATCACGTAGATAAAGATTGATGAGTGTCTGGTATGGGATTCCACACTCCCGCGAAATGGTCTTGAAGTACTTGATCGTCTGCTCATCGAGCCGGATGGTCACCTGGCGCTTGAGCCGGCTCGCATAAGGATTCCGACGACCCTTCGAGAAGTCATACTCTTTTCTCATGTTCTCCACCTTTGGTTGTAGATGTCCCGCTCCCTCCGGGTCGCCTTCCGAGCCGAGATGATCCGGATCACCGCCTCCTGCTCTCGATAGCAGTGGACGACCACCAAGGTCCGCAACCTCGCGCTGAGCCCGAGAAGAGCGAACCGCAGATCAGATACACCTACATCGTAACTACAACGTCGGTATCAGTCAAGTCGCCCCCCCTGTGCGTATAACGTCGCGTCTTAGGCGCGCGCGGGTAGCGCGTCGCTCTGCAGCCGCTTGTTAGGCCAAAACGACTATGCTGATTTGTTAAAGACGTCCCTCTCACCCCTCAAGTTCTTTCCGCACAGCTATCCAGTCTATAGTCTTGAAGGGGTTTCTTGAGCGACTCCGGAAGCCATAATCGTGTAACGACGTCCAGCTAAGCTCCCTTTCGCCGCAGGATATAACGGAGGATCAGCGCCGCGTTGATCAGGATCACCGCCGCGGCCGCCCATTTGAAATAGATCCCCCACGACGCCGGATAGGCGAACGCCACCTCGCGGTAGGGAGAGGGGAGAACGATCATCGGCCAACTCTTGAAAAAGGATGGGAGGGCGAGGGTGATCAGAAGGAGCGAGCCGGCCGCTCCCATCGGCGGCGCCCAGGCTTTACGACCGAGAAATCCGAGACCGATCAGCAGATAGGGAACTCCGAGCAGGAGCACCGGAAGGACTAGGTCGGCGCGATGATAGCGCAGCAGCGGAAGAAAAAAGAGCCAGCCAAAAAAAAGATAAAAGAAGGCCGGGATCATCGACCCACCTGCCTCATCCCGGGTTGGCCGCGCAGCGGAAACCGGCCGAGACCGCGCGGGTCGTGGGGGCCAGCGCGATCCGATTGTAGGTCTGGAACGACAGTCCGCAGCGATAGTAGGAGCAGTCGTAGAACGATCCGCCGCGGAGCACCTTCAACTTCTCCCCGTAGTTCGGATGGGGGATGGTATTCCCCGGATACGGGAGAAACCACTCCGAGGTCCACTGGAAGACGTTCCCCGCCATGTCGTAAACGCCGTAGGGGCTTTTGCCGTTCTCAAAAGAGTCGACCGGTGTCGTATCCCCGATCCCGAGCGGCGGGACGTTGGCCCTTTTCCGATCCATCCGGTTCCCCCAGGGAAATGTCCGGCCGTCGGTCCCCCGCGCCGCCTTCTCCCATTCCGCCTCGGTCGGTAATCTCTTTCCGACCGACCGACAGTAGGCATCGGCCTCGAACCAATTGACGAATGTGACCGGATGACTCTCCTTCCCTGGCGGGATCCGCCCCCCCAGCCAATGCGGCGGCGGGCGCCGAGTCGCCTTGAGGAATTCTCTATACTGGGCGTTGGTCACGTCGTAGGCGTCGATCAGGTACGTCCCGAGCGTGACCCGGTGCCTCGGGCCCGCGCTCTTCTTAAAACTATTCTCCCCCATGACGAACTCCCCGGCGGGGATCTTGATCATCCTCGGGACGACCCGCCGCCCCTCCGAGACGATCGGGCGGGCCAAGGAGACGAGTCGAAGGCCGAGCGTTTCAGGGAGACCGTGGATCCGATGGCACTGCTCGCACCAGGGGTCGCGGGAATCGTCGATCTGATGCCGGTACGGCCCCAAATGGCAGGTCCGGCACGCCGGGTTCTTATCCGGTGCGCGAAGATCGGAGAGCGGGGCAGCGGCCACTCTGAGCCCGACGAGAAGGAGTAGAAGAAGCGCCGCCTGGGCAGTCCACAAGAAAATCTTCGACATCGGCGCTCGAATATATCATAGTTGGGGGGGATGAGTTCCGACTTCCTCCTCCCTCAGAACCGGGCGCGATTCCTCTCCATCTGGCAGAAGGCAAAGAGGCGCGAAGAGCTTGAACCGGAAGAAGAGCTCTTCGCCCGGGCCATGGAGGCGCACCCGGAATTCCATCCGACCTTCGATCTGGGGGAGGCCGCGTTCGACCGCCCCTTCGTGCAGGAGGTAAACCCGTTCCTCCACATCTCCCTCCATGCAATGGTGGAAACTCAGGTGGCCAGCCGAAATCCGCCGGAGGCGGCTGAGGCGCTCGGCGCGCTGTTGGATCGGGGAGATGATCGTCACGATGCGGTTCATCGGCTCGGAGGGATCCTTGCGGAGATCCTGTTCGCCGCGGTCAAGGAGCACCGCCCGATCGACGAGGCGGAGTACCTGAGACGATTAAAAGATCTGGCGAGGCGTTAGTCGATCGGGAGCAGGGGGATCGGGGAAACCGCGGGCGGCTCGGGGGGAGCAAGCGGCCGCGCCTCGATCCCCTCGCAGGTAAGATCAAGATCGGCGATCAACTGCAGGTCATCGGCGGCGGAGCGGCCGCGCGTGGTCAGGTAGTTCCCCACCAGCGTGTGGCTGGCGCCCGCCGTGAACATCCAGGATTGAAGATCGCGCAGATTCGATTCCCGGCCGCCGGCCGTCATGATGTCGGCCTCCGGGAGCATCAGCCGATAGACGGCGATCGTCTTTAAGATCTCCATCGGCTTGAGCGGCTCGGCCCCCTCAAGCGGCGTCCCCTTGATCGGATGGAGGAAGTTCATCGGAAGGACATCCACCGCAATCTCCCGCAGGGCTACGGCAAGCTCGATCCGCTGCTCGCGGTTCTCCCCCATCCCGAAGATCCCGCCCGAGCAGATCCGAATTCCCGCCTCCTTCAGATAACGGATCGTCTGGAGCCGCTCCTGATAGGTGTGCGTCGTGCAGATCTTCGGAAAAAACGATTCGGCCGTCTCCAGATTGTGATTGTAGTACTCGAGCCCGGCGGCCTTCAGTTTTTTTGCGATCGCAAGAGTCGGAATGATCCCGAGGGACGCGTCGGCCCGCGGATGTCCCGAGGCCGCCAGCTCGCGGATCCGATCGAGCACGGCGTCGAGTATCGCCCCTTCGCGCAGCCCCCACCACGCCGCAACGATCCCGAACGCGTCGGCCCCGGCATCATGCGCCTGGCGCGCTGCCGACAGGATCGCCTCTGAATCCATCAGGGGGTAGGCGGGAATCGCGGTGTCGAAATGCGCCGACTGCGCGCAGAACTTGCAGTCCTCCGAACAGCTCCCCGATTTTGCGTTGACGATGGAGCAGGTGTTGATTCGATCCCCGAAGAATTTTCTGCGGACCCGGTTGGCCGATGCGATCAGATCGACGATGTCGGGTCCCTCGAGAGCGATCAGCCGGCAACCCTCCTCGTAGGAGATCGGCTCAGCCCCCTGGTCGAATCCAAGGGCCTGCTCTTCCATCTGACGGATGAACGCGCGGGAATCCACAGCGGCCGAAGTCTAGCACGGGAAGTTTTTGAAAAACAATTGAAAAAATAGACCCTCTCTTGTTACACTCCGCGGGCAATGGGTCCCCTCTCCCGCCTCATGCACACCGACATCAAGGCGGTGTCTCCCGACACCACGCTGCGCGAGGTCGCGCGGCAGATGGCCGAATTCAAGATCGGCTCTCTCTTCGTCTTTGGCCCGGACAAACAGTACCAGGGAATCGTCACCGAATCCGACTTGGTTCGCAAGGCGATGGCGCGGGGGACTGCGCCCGAGAAGACGCGGGCCCAGGAGGTGATGCACTCCCCGATTCTCACCATCGACATCGACCGCCCCGTGATCGAGGCGAATCACCTGATGCATTTCAACGGCGTCCGGCACCTCGCGGTCGTGCAATCGGGAACGATCGTCGGGGTCCTCTCCGTGCGCGATCTCGTCCGCTACTTTCAGGAGACCGATTCCTCCCCGACCAAAGAGCTGGACAACGTGATCCAGCCGCTCACCATCCTGATGCGCCGCGAGATCGCCGCCATCCCCGCCGACGCGAGCGTCCAGGCGACGGCCCAGGTGATGGGAGAGCGGGGGATCGGATCTCTCATGGTGACCGACCAAGAAGGGGGCTATTCGGGGATCGTGACCGAGAGCGATCTGGTCCGCAAGGTGATGGCCTCCGGCCTCTCTGGGTCGGATCTTCCGGTCGGCTCGATCGCCAACCGTCCTATCATCGATATCGACATCTCGGCCTCCATCCATGAGGCGAGCACGCTGATGGCAAAGCGGCAGATCCGCCACCTGGCTGTGACCGAGAACGGCAAGGTCGTCGGGATCCTCTCGATCCGGGATCTCATCGGAATGATCTCGATTCGGGATCTCCCCCGCTTCTTCGCCAAAAAGTAGTGAAAACGGCCGATCCCGAGTACCTCACTGGGATCTACCGGATGGCCCTCGAGCAGTTCAACGAGGCGGCCGATCGCTTGGCCCTCGACGCCAACGTTCGCCGCCGGCTTGCCGTTCCTCGGCGGGCGCTCATGGTCGCCGTCCCGATCCGGCGCGACGATGGATCGGTCGAGGTCTTCCACGGCTACCGGGTCCACCACGACAACACACTCGGACCATCGAAGGGGGGGGTCCGCTATCACCCGGACGTCAATCTCGGCGAGGTCTGTGCGCTCGCGATGTGGATGACCTGGAAATGCGCCCTGATGGGTCTCCCCTTCGGCGGCGCAAAAGGGGGGGTTAACTGCGATCCTTCCGCTCTGACCCGAAACGAACTGCAGCGGTTGACCCGCCGCTACACCGCCGAGATCCTCCCCCTCATCGGCCCTGAGGTCGATATCCCCGCCCCCGACATGGGGACCAACGAGCAGGTGATGGCCTGGATGATGGACACCTACAGCCAGTTCAAGGGATACGCGATCCCGGGGGTCGTGACCGGGAAACCCCTGGTCATTGGAGGCTCGCTCGGCCGCGTGGAGGCGACCGGGAGAGGGGTCATTTACTGCGTGCTGGAGGCGTTTGAGCAGTTGGGAATGAGACCGGAGGGGAGGACGGTGGCGATCCAGGGATTCGGCAACGTCGGATCGAATGCCGCCCGCGCCGCCTCGGAGGCCGGCTGCCGCGTGGTCGCCGTCTCCGACGTCCGATCCGGGATCTACGACGAGAACGGGATAGAAATTAATGCATTGAAGAAATACGCCGAACAATCGCGGTTCGTGCAAGGCTTCCCAGGCGGAACTTCAATATCAAACCACGACCTTCTGGAACTCCCGGTCGACGTGCTGATCCCCGCAGCGCTGTCCAGCCAGATCACCGACGAGAATGCCCCGCGCCTGAAGTGCAGGATTTTAGCGGAGGCCGCCAACGGCCCGACGACCCCCGCAGCCGACCGGATTTTAAATGATCGTGGAATCTTCATCATCCCGGACATCCTTGCAAACGCCGGGGGCGTGACCGTTTCTTATTTTGAATGGGTTCAGGATCTTCAGAATTTCTTCTGGAAGGAGCGGGAGATCAACGAAAAATTAAAAGATATGATGACGACGGCCTTCCGCGAAGTCCTGCGCTCTGCGCGCGCTGAGAAGGTCGGTCCCCGGCTCGCCGCGCTGATGCTATCGATCAAGAAGGTCGCCTCCGCCAAACTCGCGCGGGGCGTCTTCCCTTAACCTACTGTCGGAAGAAGGGCCTGAATAAGAGACGCGTAGATTTTGATATGGGCTCTTCCATCGCGTAGGGATCCTCCGGCTTCATCCAGAAACGGGAAGAGATCTTGACGCGCCTGGCGTCGCGCCAGACCTCCGCTCCCTTTCGATCATACAGCGCTGCCCGCATATCAAAACTTCGGTCGATGGGGGTCCCTTTGCCGACCAGGGAATCGGCGTCGTAATCCTTTGCAGCGTACCCCTCCCCCACCCCAAACAGGAGGACGTACTCCGTGCCGACGGCATCCGCCACTTGGGAGACGAGAGACGCCGGGAGATCCTCTTCCTGGTCAAAAAGGTCCAGCAAGCGGGCGTATTCGACCATTTTCTCCGCCTGCCCGATCCTTCTGCCGCACTCGGTGCTCCCGATAAATGTGAATGGGCTGGTATAGAGAGCCTTCGGCACCCCTTCGACAAAGGCCCGTTCCACACCTGGGAACTTGGTTTTAATGATGGGGTCCAGAAGAGCGATTGAGGAGGATTCGGGAACGACAGGGGTCCGCCTCGGGGCGGCGCACGCCACAGCAAAGGCCAGACCAAGGAAAAGAAGCCCCCTTCGCAAGGTCTCCATTTATTCGGCGTAGTACGAAGACACAGGGATTCCAAGGGAGCCCACACGCGCAGTGATAGCGGCGATCTCCTCGGGCCCCAGGGGAGAGACAAATTCCTCCGCAGGCCGACGCGCCGTCGTATAGACCTGGACCTCCCGGATCGCCCCCGCCCCACCCGCTCCCTGGATCTCCTTCAAGCGCCCAAGGTAGGCCTCGATCTCCTCAGGCAGGGGGGGCTCGCCCGCCAGCCGCATGAAGAGCGACTGAATGATGATGGGAGAGCGGCGGGCCTGCTCGGCGATGTTTTTCAGCACCCGCGAAAACGGAACCGAGCTCCGCGAGATCTTCCGATAGTATGCCTCGGTCCCGGCGTCGAGCTTCGCCCAGACGGCGAGCGGCGCGCCGGCAAGGAGATCCAGCGCCCGGCGGGTGGCCTCAAGATGGAGTCCGGAGGCATTGGTGATCATCACGATCGGGAGATTCGGAAAGGGAGATCTCCCCCTGACCCGCAGGACCTCCTCTGCAAGTTGGGGAAGACGGGGGAAGACCGACGGCTCGCCATCTCCGGAGAGGGCGATGTCCCGCACCACCTTCAACTCCTCGGGGAGCGCCCGGAATTTCGGATGATCGAAGAGTGCCCGGTCGGCGGCCGCTGAAAGGAGCGCCGCAAGCTCCTCCCCGACCGCGGGGATCGAGACTTCGTCACTCCTCCCCGGAAGCCTTCGATCGACCTGGCAATAGACGCAATCGAAATTGCAGATCTTGTCCGGATTCAGATTGATGCCGATTGAAATGCCGCTAGAGCGGCGGGAGAGGACGGGGTAAACGTATCTGCCCCCCTCAAAAACCCGTTCATGCGACCGATAGGCAAATGTGATCGATTCCCGTTCGTTCACCGGACCGGATACTCCTTCAGCGCAAGGATCTCCCGCGGGATCTCGAAGATCGGCTCGGTCGGCTTGCTTCCGTTCATCCAGCGCGAGATCCGGCGGAGCCGTTTGGCCGCTTCGAGCCGGTCCGCCCCGATCGGGTCGTACTGCAGACAGATCGCATCATCCGGATTTTCAAGAAAATCGACGATCAGGTTGACGCAGTGCTGGTGGAATCGTCCGATCTGGTCGGCGGTCAAGGGGGAGCGGAAATTCTTCTCCATCGCCCGAAGCGCCAGATCTCTCCTTTCCAAATAGAGTTTAATGGCTCGCCTAAACAGCCTCTTCTTGGTCTCGAAGGAGAGCCCCCGCCGCCGGATGATCTCCTGCAGAAATTCATCATGGCGGCCGTTTGCATCCGTCAGGAGCTCTTTGGCCAGCCGCCAGTATTTTTCGTCCGTGAAGAGTTCGGCGCGCATCTCCCAATAGATATGGCCGACCCGCCGCGGTGAGGAGGTGGTATAGAGCTGGTTCGGGACATAAATATTATGGGAGATGATGTCGGCCGCCAGATGCGAGAGATAGCCGTAGGCAAAGGCGGTCTCACTGCGGGTCCGAGCCCCCGAGAGGAGCCGCTTTCCGACCGACCAGTTGTGGCAATGCTCGTCGTGCGCCTTTGACCCCTTCCCGATGAAGATATCGGCGGAGACGCAGCCGTAAAGGAAGTCCTGGGGACAGGCCGCGAGGATCTGCCCGAGGTTTGGAAGCCAGCGGAGATTCTCGAGGATCAGCGAGCCGTGCATCACGTGGACGCCGGCCCCCCAGGCGAAAGCGGTCGCCGGTAGGAGAAGGAGCGCGGCGGCGATCACCGTTGCGATCATCCGACCGCCTTTTTCATCCCGCCCGGCTGCAGCGCGTCCAGGTGCGCGCGCCAGGAGCGGAACATCGCCCGCATGGCTTCGTAACCCTTTTCGTTATCGATATCCAGGGCGGCGCCGCCGAACGTCGTCTCGACGACGGAGAAACGGGTGCGGAAGATCTCCGAGATCGTCCTTTCGATCGTCTCCAGCGCCAGAAATGATCGCGGAAGGGCGGCAACCCGCCCGAGCCCGAGAGTGTGGAGCGCGAGGGCGATCTGCGAGAGGAGGTAATACGAAAGCGAGAGGCCCCATCCCCGGACCCGCGCGAGTTCGAACGCGACGCGCACGATGTTCCAGACGTCCCTCTGATATCGATAATCGTACACCTTCTGAATGTACCCCCGCGCGCCGACGGCGTATGGACGGGCAAGGTGAAGATTGTTGATCCGGTATTTCCTATCTTTAAAATAAAAATAGGCCATCTTGATCCCGGGCCGGCCCTCGGCCGGATAAAATGGGACTAACGCCTCCTCCCGGGTGACGCCCAGAAGGTAATCATACCGCTCCATGTCGCAGCGCGAGAGGAACTGATCGATCTCCCCCCCCGTCAGAAGGGGGATGTCTCCGGCGACATAGAGCGCGATTCCGGAGGGGTTCTGAACCGCCTCCCGGGAGGCCGCCGCGATGTTCTCGATCAGGTTTTTCCCCTGCTCCAGGACGTTGATCTTCTTCGAATAGTGATGGCAATCTTTTTTTAAGGCATCGATTAAAGCGGGACGCGGACCGATCAGAAAGATCTCTTCGATCTCGGGGACGGCGTCCACCGCTGAGAGGACATGGCAGACGATCGGCCGCTCCTCAAGGGGAAGAAGGGCTTTGTCCATTCCATAGACCGAGCGGCTCTTCCCCCCCTCCCCGGCGAGGACAATCGCGTTGAACCTTCGCATGGAGCGTCATTGTATCACGGAATCCCCTCCCAAAATAGGCCCCCGAGAGCGGACGGGAGCGGAGCCGCTCCGCGTATAGCGCATATTTCAATCGGTCTTGATTCGACGTAAACTGGAGAGATGATCGGAAAAATCTCCCTGGCAATTCTTGCGACTCTCTTTCTTCTCCCCTTCCTGAATCTGGTTTTAGGAATCCGCCCCTTCACTTTCAAGACGCCCGACGACCCGCAGCGGCGCGGCCTGCGGCACGAGCGGGTCTCCTTCCCGACGGAGGATGGGCTGACCCTCCGCGGGTGGTTCATCCCGGCGGCGGGCGCGACCCAACGCGGGCAAGGCCGGCGCCTTCCGACGATCATCGCCGGGCACGGTTACCCGGCCGACAAAGCGAACATCCTGGGCCATGTCCTCTTCCTTCATCCACGATTCAATCTCCTCCTGTTCGATTTCCGATACTTCGGGGAGAGCGAGGGGACCTACACGACCGCCGGAATTCTGGAGACCCGGGACGCGCGCGCCGCGGTCGACTATCTTCTGCGGCGCGGGGACGTGGACGGCGAGCGGATCGGCGCGATCGGCTTTTCGATGAGCGCGGCGGCCTTCCTCATGGCGCGATCTCCGAAGATTAAGGCGATCGTCGCGGAGAGCCCGTATGCGACGCTCTCGGATCTGATCGAGGGGCAGTTCGGCTTCCTCCCGGCTCTGATCCGCCCCCCGCTCGCAAACCTGACGGCGCTCTACGCGCGGCTCCTATTAGGGGTGAGGGTTTCGGAGGGGGCACCGGTCGAAGCGGTGCGCGATCTGAAGACGCCGCTTTTGATTATCCACGGCGAGACGGACTCGCAGATCCCCGTCCGGCACGCCCATCGGATTGCGGCGAGCGCAGACCCCGCGACCACCGAGATCTGGATTGTCCCGAACGCGGATCACGGGATGCCGCACGCGCTTCAGCCGAAGGAGTACGAGGAGCGGGTCCTCAATTTTTTCGAGCGCCATCTCTCGTCGCCCCCCCTCACCGGCCCGCCGTAGCAAGGAACGCCGAGGCGAAGTGATCGAACCCCCCGGAAGGACCACTTCTGCGGCTTGACGAGGTGGCTACAAGTGGCTACTATAGACGCATGCGATCGGTGGGGATCAAAAACCTTAAGAACCGTCTCAGCGAGTACGTCCGACTGGCCACCGCCGGTGAGGTGGTACTGGTTACGGAGCGCGACCGCGTCGTCGCGGAGCTCGTTCCCCCCCGTTCCGATCGGAGTCCGCGCATCCATGACGCCCTCCTTGCGGACGCGGTCCGCAAGGGATGGGTGACGCCGGCGGCGACGACGGGGATTCCGCTTCCGCCCCGGCGGCCGGTGGCCATGTTGCAGGAGATTCTGCGGGAGCTGGCCCGCGACCGGGAAGGTTGATGATCTATGTGGATACGTCGGTCCTGCTGGCCCGCCTGTTAGCCGAGGACCGGGCGCCCCCGGACTCCTTCTGGACAGAGCCGCTCATTTCCAGCCGGTTAATTGAATACGAGGTCTGGACCCGCATCCACGCGCGCCGCCTGCAGGCCACCCACGGCGAAGCGGCCCGCTCCCTCCTGGGGCGACTGGCCCTGGTGGAGCTATCTCCACCGGTCTTGGCCCGGGCGCTGGAGCCCTTTCCGGGTCGGGTAAGAACTCTCGACGCCCTCCACTTAGCCTCGATGCTCTTCTTACGGGAGAGGGATCCCTCGCTGGCCCTGGCCACCTACGACCGGCAGCTGGGCGCCGTGGCCCGGAAACTCAAACTGAAGGTGCTCAGACCCTAGCGGGCACGCGGGCAAAGCCTCTCTAGGCTTTTCACCGACAGTAAGATCAAGCGTGGAAGCAATCTGATACACTCCTCTCGGTGCGCGACCGCCGAATCCTCCTAACCGCTACCTTCATCCGCGCGCTTGCGACCGGGATGATCGGCGTCCTCCTCGGAATTTACCTGGCGCGCCTTAACTTCTCCCCCTCCCAGATCGGTCTCATCATCACCTCGGGCCTCGCCGGGGCCACCGCGGCGACGCTCATCACAACCATGTCGGGAGACCGGCTCGGACGGCGAAGAGTGCTTCTGACCCTGACGCTGTTCGCCGCTCTTGGCGGGGTCGTGGCCGCGTTCTCTACCAGCGGTGTAATCATGGGGCTTGCCGCTTTCTTCGGGATGGTCAATGGGATGGGACGGGATCGGGGCGCCTCCCTCGTTTTGGAGCAGGCTGCCCTTCCAGCCACCACCTCCGAGGAGCGGAGGACCACTGCTTTCGCGTACTACAACGTCCTCCAGGATATCGGGCATGCCGTCGGCAGTCTCCTTGCTGGGCTCCCCGTCTTCTTTCGATTCCTCGCTCCGGTCGGAGAGGCGACTTCGCTCCGCCTGGCCGTCGGGGCTTACGGCATTCTGGCCCTCCTCCCCTTTCTCCTCTACCTCGGCCTCTCTCCGGCGATCGAGGCGGGGGCGGAGACCCAAAAATTCCGGGTCACGCCGGGGTCACGCCGGATCCTTCGGAAGATCTCTTCGCTCTTTTTCCTCGACAGCCTCGGGGGGGGATTTTTGACGACTGCGCTCCTCTCGTTCTTTTTCTACGAGCGATTCGGGGCAAGCGAGGGGACGATCGGCCTTCTATTTTTCGGGGCGCGGATCGCCAACGCACTCTCGCACCTTGCCGCCGCTCGGCTGGCCCGCCGGATCGGCCTGGTCAACACGATGGTCTTCACCCACATCCCTTCGAGTCTTCTTCTGCTCGTCGTCCCATTCGCGCCGAACTTTTTAGTCGCGGCGATCTTTTTTCTTCTGCGCGAGGGGCTGGTCGAGATGGATGTCCCCACCCGCCAATCTTATGTAATGGCAGTTGTTCAGCCCGAGGAGCGGACGATCGCGTCCGGCGTCACCCATCTGGTGCGGCTTGCCGCTTGGGCGACAGGCCCGATCTTCGCGGGGCTTTTCATGGAGGGATTCTCGCTGGCGATGCCGATCTTCATCGGCTCCGCGATGAAGATCCTCTACGATATCCTTCTCTATGTCGCGTTCCGAGAGGTCAAACCTCCCGAGGAGCGCGCCTAGACCTCGGGCGACCAGCCGCTTAAAATCGGGATCCTGCTCGACCTCCTCTATCTCTTCCTGCATGTCACGATGAAATTAAAGCCGAAGCGGGAGAAGGGCCGGGTTCCGGAGAGCGCCAGGTCCGCCCCTCCAAGAAGAAGCGCCAGACGGCCGATCAGGCTCCGACCCCCTTTTTCCAGCAGCCAGCGATCCGGGACAATGGAGGCGAGAATGTTATGGCCGTGGACCGCCTCGACGGCCAGCCCGTATCGCTCAAGAAGGGCTTTCAATTCCTTAAGGGTGAAGGTCTTGAAATACATCCCCTCCCAAAAACGGCTGGAATGCCCCACGCCTCTGGTCCGGAGGGCATCAATTACCTCGAGCGGGTGATAGAGCATCCCGAGGTTCCACTTCGTGTCGGCTTCCAGCGTGACACTCCCCCCGGGGCGCGTCACGCGCGCGATCTCCCGGACCGCGTCCTCATAACCCTCCACGATATGCGAGAGGACGGCCCCGTAGGAGACGACCAGGTCGAACGACGCGTCGGGAAATGGGAGTTTGCGGGCATCCTCAACCTGGAATCGGATGTTGGATAAATTTTTGCAACGCTCCCGGGCCGCCTCGATCCATTCGGACGCGATGTCGATCCCGACGACCTCATCGGCGCGGGATGCGAGAAAGAACGACTGCGTGCCGCTCCCGCATCCGACATCGAGCGCACGCGGGAACCGGCGGCCTGCGGTGATCGCCTCCAGACGGCGCGCGTAGAGGCGGTAGCAATTGATGAGAAAAGGGGCCTCCGCGACCAGCCGGTCGAATTCGCGGCCCCACTGGTTATACGTCTTAGCGACGTCGGCCGATTGAGGAGGCATGTCTCGTTGACCGAAAATTGCGAGTCTTATATCATACTTTCCGGATGATTTCAGCAGGCGTCGGTTTCTCGCTCCAGGAGGATGCGGAGGTGGCCGGGCGCGAGGCCGCCCGGCAAGCGCTGGAGCGCTGCGGCGCCCCGCCGAAGGCGCTTGTCGTTTTCGCCACTCCGGCTCACGGAACGGAATATCCTTCTCTCCTTCGTGAGATCCGGCAGACTGCCGGAACCGACAAGATCGTCGGCTGCTCAGCGGTCGGCGTCATTGCCGAGAAGAGAGAGATCGATGTTAAGCCCGCCGTGGCGGTGCTGGCGATCGCGGGGGACAGCCTCTTCACGCAGCCGTTCCTCTGCTCCAATCTCTACGGCCGCTCCGAAGCGGTCGGCCGCGAGATCGGCGAGGCCGCTTCAAAACAGGGAGGGAAAAACCTCGTGGCGGTATTTCCCGACACATTCACATTTCATCCCTCCGAATTTTTGCGCGGAATCCGGGAAGAGGGAAACCCCCCGGTCGTCGGTGGCGGGGCCTCCGAGGACGGCCGTTTCCAACGAACCTTTCAGTTCGAAGGGGAGTCGGTCGACACCGACGCTGTTTCAGGGATCATTCTCTCCGGCGCGCTCCGCTATGAACTCGGGGTGACCCAGGCCTGCCGCCCGGTCGGCGAGTCGCTCCTTGTCACACGCGCCGAGGGGAGAACGATCTGCGAACTCTCCGGCCGTCCTGCGGTCGAGGCGCTCCGGGAGCGGCTCAAGGGGGAATTGGGAGAGGCGCTCCGGGACCACGGCGGACAGTTGTTTCTCGCCTACCCCGGCTGTCCCGAACGGAGCGAACTGTCGCGAGGAGAGTATCTGGTCCGCAACGTCGCCGGTATCAACGAGGAAGAAGGGACAATCACCTCCGGGGATGAGATCGCCGAAGGGCAGATCGTCGCCTTCGCAGTCAGAGACGGCAATCACGCGAGGACCGATCTGATCGAAATGCTGGCCCAACAGAAAGTTCGGCAGACCGCTCCTCCGGCGTTCGCGTTTTACTTTAACTGCTGCGGGCGGGGGCGCGGCCTCTACGGCGACTCGGATGTGGACAGCCGCCTGATCAACAATGCCCTGGGCGACTTTCCCCTGATCGGGTTCTCGTCCTTTTGCGAACTGGCCCCCATCGGGCCGACAAACCTTCTCCACAACTATTCCGGCGTGCTGACCCTCATCTATCCGGAGTAACAGAGCTCTTTTCCCGGTCGCCGCTCCCGGCTCTTTTCCGCTCCCCGATAAAGGAGTGCTTTTGCGCGTTGCGATGGATCTCCTCGATCTTCCGCAGCGAGAGCCACTGCGCCGCCTTTTCGCACTCGCGGTTCTGATCGGTGTTCGAGACGGTTGTATTGTCGGTGCAGATCGCAACCGGGATCCCGAACTCCAAAAAGCGGACGATCGGGTGCGGCTCGCCCTTTTTGCAGGCTCCAGTCTGGTAGTTTGAAGTCAGACAGCATTCGACCAGGATCTTATCCTTCGCCAGCCTCCGCAAAAGTTCCCGATCGCGCATCGCGGAGCAGCCGTGGCCGATCCGGGTCACCCCCAGGACATCGATCGCCTCCCAGATCTTCTCCGGCCCTTCATCCTCGCCGACATGGATCGTCAGCCCTAACCCTCCTTTGCGCGCGATCTCATAGGCGCCGGCAAACAGCCTGGGCGGATTCCCCCGTTCCGCGCCGGCCAGATCGAATCCGATGACCCCGGAAAGGTCATGGAGTTGCTGCGACTCGGAGATCGCCTGCCGGGCAAGGATCTTGGCAATGTGCGGCCCATGCTGCCGCATCCCGATGACGATCAGGCCGACGCGCATCGCCGGATGGCGCCGTACTCCCCGGTTGATCCCGGAGAGGACCGAACTGATCGCCTGCCTTAGGGTCAGTCCTGCGAAGGTATGGATGATCGGCGCGTAGCGGAGCTCAAGGAGCCGGACGTTCAACGCGGCGGCCTCATTGATGATCGCCTCCACGACCACGGAGATATTCTCATAGAACTGCGTGATCCACTGCGGGTAGTGGAACTTGTCGAGATAACTTAAGAGCGAACCCTCCTCCTCCTCTTGAAGCACGAGGAGACGCTCCATTTCGGCGAGCGAAGAGACCGGATTCAGCTTATGCTTTCGCATCAGGCGCCACGTGACCGACAGCGGGACCGACCCGTCGACATGCTGGTGGAGTTCCGTCTTGGGAATCATCCGAAAAAGAGTAGGACGCCGCCCGTCACGCCCGCTCATGATATTCCGCGCAGGTCTCTAACTGCGCTCATGATATTTAACCGCCAGGTAAGGATCCCACATCGCCCCGGTCGCCGACATCACGGCGTCGGCGCCGATCCCGAAGTAATCCTCGATGTCCTCGACCGTCATCACCCCCCCCACCCCGATAACGGCAAAATCATACTTCTCTTTCTGTTTCGCCTCAACGCAGCGCGCCGTCTGCCGCATTGCGCAGGAGCGGATGGCGGCTCCGCAGACGCCGGCGCGACGGCGGCCGGGGCCGGGGAGCGCGGGGGAGCCGTCCTCCCGAAGGACTTCAAACGGAAGGGTGTTGACCCCGGAGACCGCATCGACATACGGGGCGTTGGCCGCCAACACCGACGCCAGACGTCCCGGATCGGCCACATATCCCATCTTGATGATCAGCGGAGTTGAGCCGATCTCCTTTTTTGCCCGGCGCGAGATCCTGGAGGAGAGCTCCGGATCGCAGAAGACCGCCCCCTCACGGGTCACGACGTTCGGACAGGAGAGATTGATCTCCACCGCATCGGCGCCCGCCTCCAGGGCCATCTTCGCCGCCCGCGCGTAATCCTCTGCCAGCGCCCCCTCGGGGTCTGCCGATCCGGGGTCAGGGGTCCCGACCACGCTTAGGATCAAAAGCTGTCCCTCACCGAGCGCCCTCTTCGCCCGCTGCGCGTCTTCCTGCCAGATCTGGGGAGGCCGCGAGGGCATCCCGAAGGAGTTGGTGATGGAGATCTCCTCTTTGGGCCTCTGTTCGGTTGCGATCAGAGGACGGTCGAAATCCTCCTCGGAAAGTTGATGCGATATTTTCAAAAACATGCAGTTCGGGGGGGGATGAGAGGGATAGGCCCGGCTCCGGACCGTTTTATAGATCGGGAGGTCGAACCCAAGTTTCGCGTAGAGTTCGATCCAGCGGGAGTTTAAGAGGGGACCGGCGGGAATCCCAAGAAGCGAGTTGACCTCCCGCCCTAGAAATTTCGTTCGCCTTCCGGGCCGCCTGGGCGGGATCGCCTCAAAAAAGAAGGGCCCTTTTGCGTAATTCTCGTCGTAGGAGAGGCGAACGTCGTAGGTGGGGGCGTTCAATGACGCCAGGAGAAGCGCCTCTTTGCCATCGTTCTAGACCTTTTCGATCAGCAGCCTGACGTAGCCGTCAATCTTCTCAACCGAGAGGAGCTTATGCCCCTCATCGCGGACGCTGCGGGGGACGTTCCGCTCCGGCTCCCCCTCGTCGATGAAGACCTCCAGGACCTTCCCCGCGTCCATCTCCTCCAATCTCAACTTCGTCTTCACGAAATTCATCGGGCAGGCGACCCCTTTGAGATCGATCCGATCGTCAATCTTCACCTCGGCCTCCTTGCCGTTCTTCTCTCCCGGCGACAGCGTCCCTTCGTCCCCCTCCGTCTGGACCGTCTTCTCCCTCTTTTGGAGTTTGAGGTTGGCGTCGAGAAGATCATAGGCGTCGTGGCACTCCGCGACGAACGCCTCCACCGACGAAGCCCGCCGGCCGACGATCCCGGCATCCAGCGGAACCTCCGCCATCCGCCCCAGTTCAGCGGTGAACTCTTCGAAGCGCTCGGAGGTGATCCCCTGCTCGACCACCCGATGCTGAAACTCCTTTAAGATGTCCCCGTCATTCGGGCTGTCGACCCCGAACGGAATTAAAAGGGCGCGGGCGCAAGAGAGGATCGCGCTGTTCTGGGCTTCGATCGCCTCGGAAAGACGCCCCGCTGCAAGATGGCGGCGGATATCCTCCAGAAGGTCCTTCCCCCGCTTCAGTTTGAACTCCAGATCGTCGATGAGGGTCCCGGCGCATTCCCCCGGCCCAAGATCGTCCAGGTTGAAATCCTCGTCGTTCCCCCAGTCCCGATAGAACTCCTGGGCGACATCGGGAGAGGGGAGCTCGGTGAATTTCGCCAGCCGCGCCTCAATCGCCTGACGGCCGAACCTCTCGATAAAGGCATTGTAGTTCTCGCCCGGGAGCCGGTTCTCCCGGTATGCCGCGATCATCTCCATCAGCGCTGCAGGGAGCCGCTTCGCCGGGATCTTGATTTTGGCCACGCCGATCGCGGGGCGCACCGGGTCGGCCGTCCCGCCGAGGTGGAGCTGATAGTGCGGGACAAGTTTTCCATTCACCTTCTTTCCAACCCCGTGGAGACCGATCGGAGCGACATGATGCTGGCCGCAGGAGTTCGGGCAACCGGAGATCCGAATCCTCAAGCCCTCGAGGTCCTCGAACTCGGAGAGATTCTTCTTGAACTCCTCGTTGATCGCCGCCGCAAGCCCCATCGATGAGGTAAGGGCGAGCTGGCAGGAGTCGGCGCCGGGGCAGACCACAACATCGACCGCCTGCTCCGCCCCCGCCTCGGCAAGGCCGATCGCGGCAAGCTCCTTGAAGAGGCCGGGGAGATCCTGATCGCGGACATTCCGCATCAGGAAGTTCTGCTGGTTTGTCGTCCGGACGTTCCCCTCGGAGTAGCGTTCTACGATCGAGGCGAGCGCGCGCATCTGATCGGAGCGGATATCCCCTAACGGCAACTTCACGTTCACGGCAGAGAGACCGGTTTGACGCTGGCGCATCGCGTTAAACTTCAAAAACCGGCCGTAAGCGGGGCCCCCGAAGACCGAGTCTTCGGGGTGAGACGGAGGGGCGTGGCCGTTCGTGAGAGGATGCGGCGGACCGATCGGGCCGGCCGGCATCGGCTCCGGAAGAGCCGGATAGGCCTTCCCCGATTCGCGCAGGATGTCGATCTCTTTTTTAACCTCGACGATGAATTTTCCAATCCCCCACTTCTCGACGACAAATTTCATCCGGGCCTTTGATCGGATCTTCCGATCCCCATTCTGATCGAAGACCTTTAGAATCGCCTCGCAGGTTATAAGGAGGTCCGACATCGGGAGGAAGTCGGCGTAGAGTTTTGCCAGTTTCGGCGAGGAGCCGAGCCCGCCGCCGACCCAGACCTTAAATCCGTATTCCATCCCTCCCGAAGAACCCGGGCGGGAGGCTGCGATAAAACCGATATCGTGGATCGGCGCCATCCCGCACTCCCGGTCAGGGCAGCCGGAGAAGGAGATCTTGAATTTTCGCGGCAGCGCTTGGTTGATCGGATTTCTCAAAAGTTGATAGGTAACGGCGTGCGCGTACGGCGTCATATCGAAGAGTTCGGTCGCGCAGATCCCGGCGTAGTGGCAGGCGACAACGTTTCTCACCGTGTTCCCGCACGCCTCGCGCGTCGTCACGCCGACAGCGGCGAGCCTCCGCATAATCTCCGGGACGTTCTGAAGTTTGACGAAGTGGAGCTGGATATCCTGGCGGGTGGTGACGTGCCCCTTGTGGATCGCAAACTCGTCAGAGATGTCGGCGATCGTTCGGATCTGCTCGGGGTTCATCCCTCCGTAGGGAATCTTGATCCGGACCATCTGCACGCCCGGCTGCCTCTGCCCGTAGATCCCGTGCTGAAGCCTGAATCGCTTGAACTTCTCCGGGTGGACCTCGCCGGTGAGAAAGCGCCTGGCCTCAGCCTCAAACTCATCGATTTCTTTAGAGATTTCTGTCCCGGTCGCCCCTGTTTCCATAGCCGTAAAAGTATACCTCATTCATCGCCGGTTTGACAAATAGGGTGGAATGCCCCATCAACCCCTTCTTCGTCCTCATCCGTCAGGCGCTCTTTTGATAATGTGGGTCTTCGCGTAAGTGAGTGGGTGATTTTAGCCTTCTGGCCATCCTATTCCCCTCCTTTGTAAGGAGGGGTAAGGGGAGGTAGATTCCGACAACAACCGATGGCTCAACTCTTCAAGCACTCCTTCGATGTTGTTCAAGA
>CAZSHZ010000102.1:0-12833 GCA_964606955.1 uncultured Nitrospirota bacterium | reverse complement strand
CCTGCACGAGAGAATCGAAAGAGCGCTTTAGATTTCCAAACATGGCTCGGTATCGCTCGGAATCGTTTGGGTAGCGATCGAGCCACCTCTGAAAGATCAGCGCCGAGATATACTGCCGGGCGGGAAGGGACCCGGCCGTTTCCGCCTCGCGGAGGGCCGTCTCTTCGAATTGGGTCGCGACCTCGTCGATCAGTTCATCGACATCCAGGAAATCTCCCGCCTCGTAACCGCGCTGGGCCGAGGCAAATGCGGTGCGGACCGCCGAAACCGCCCGCTCTTCTGTCGGCCACCACCGAAGAACCTTCTCCAACGTGATCGTCACCTGGCCAATCCTCCCCTCCTCCCCGTCGGCCTGAAGATAAGCGACGATCCCGGCCGCCTCCTCCGGAGAGAGGGAGAGGCGCCGGGCCGGCGGCATGGTGCTTCTTGTCGAGTAGGACCTCCCGAAACCGAAGAGCACATAACAGGAGGGACAGACAAGCGATTCCACCAGGTACTCCTCTCCGTTTTTTGCGCGCCCACTTCTGGGGAAGGCCTCTCGGATCGGACCCTCCCAGTTGCGATAATCGGGGCTCCCGATCCGCTTGGCCGCCGTCTCCTGCGCGCCGATCAGCTCCGGTGCCGGTTTCGGCCGCAGGTCGCTTAAAAGGATCCTGTGGCAGACCGGACAAGCCCCCTTCCCAACCACCCCCGGCCCAGGCGGCCCGGAGCCCCAGACCGCCTCTCGGCCGATTTTATAAAGATCGGCGGAGGAAATTTTCGGCGCGCTCGCGCAGGCAAAGAGGAAGAGAGAAAGGGGGAGAAGGATCAATCTCCGCACAGCGGCCGACCGCAGCAGCGCCGCCGGCTGCAAACGCAGGTTAGCCTGCATCGCTAGTTGGCAAACATCTCTTGCAGACCCTGAAGGACCTGTGTCACCGCTTCGGGCGCCAGTCGACCGAGCCGCTTGAGCAATCGCTCTGTATCCACCGTTCGGAGTTGATCCAAGGCGACGAACCCCGAACGATTTTGGAATCGACACGGAATGCGCCACGGATACGCCTGGCCGCCCGTCGTCATCGGCGCGACGATGGCGGTTCGGAGATGGTGATTGAGCTCATCGGGGGAGACGATGAGGCAAGGACGTCTCTTGCGGATCTCGCTGCCGAGCGTCGGATCGAGCCGTACGAGGTGCACCTCACCGCGAGCGACGGTGCCGCGCGCGGTTACCACCGCCACTCCTCGTCCTGGAACCGCGTGGGCGTCCGGTCATCAAGCAGCGCGTCATGGCCGCGCACGTGCATCGCTCTGGCAGCCTCGGCCCACCCGGCTCGAGGCCGCCGAGCGGCCCGCACCACCAATTGCCCCGGCTCTGCATGCAGCTCGACTTCTTCGGGCAACTGCGCCTGATCCAACAAGATCTTAGGAACACGAATGCCGCGGGAATTGCCGATTCGGACGATGCGCGTTTTCGTCGCCATGTAATCACATTGTAATCACAACGGGGCGGCTTCGGCAAGTCGAGTCGCGCAGCAGGCTAACGGTGCAGTCAGCGGCCGGGGCTGGCAACGCGAGCCCTGGGGGCCGCTGGACCCCATTTTTTGCGCGCCTCGATTCGCCGTTTTGACTTGGCGGGGGGCGCATGCTAATCTAAAATTCTTTTTCATGGCCCGGATCGTCGAGGTTCTCTTCCTCGTGCTGACGCAGACCGCCGCGGGCGGGACCTTCCTGATGACATTGAAAAATTTTGAGCCGGTGGGAGTGACGTTCTATCGGACGAACGGTTTTGTCCTTCTGCTCCTGGCGGCGGCCGGACTCTGGACGATGCCGAGGCCGCTCGGCCCACATCTGATCCTCTTTCCCCTCTTTGCCGGGCTTCTCTTGGCGACCAACGTTCTTCTCTGGCGGAATCCGCGCCAGGCAGGGAAACTTCAGGATGGACAGCTCCGGATCTGGCAGGTGACGGGCTGGATCGGGGCCGCGGCGGTGACGGTCAGCGCACTTGCCTACGCCAAAGAGGCCGGTTCCGCCCCCCTTGCCCTGTTGGTCGTGGCGAGTTTCCTGATCGGGAGCCTCCTCCTCGGCAGCACGCTTCTCGGGATGCTGACGGGACATGCCTACCTGACCCGGCCGACCCTCCCGATTGAGCCGCTTAAAACGGTTTCATCGATCTTCTTTAAATTGACCGCCCTTCAGGCCCTCATCGTTGCGGCCGACCTTGCGCTTGCCGGATCGGCCCACTCGCGGGAACGCCTCGCCGACGCGCTCCTGATCCGCTCGTTTGAAGGGGTCTATCTCTGGTCGCGCCTGTTGATCGGTACCGCCGCGCCTCTGCTCCTCGCCTGGATGACGCTCAAGACAGTCGAGGAGAGGGCGACGATGTCGGCGACCGGTCTTCTCTACATCGCGATGGTGATGGTGGTGGTCGGCCAGATCTTCTCTCGCTATTTTCTCGTCGTTCGATCAATCTTCATATGAGGGAGTACTGATGCAGGTAACGACCGTTTCCGAATCCCAAATCTTCTCTCCGGAGAAGATGAAAAAAGTGAACCTCTTCGATACCCCTCGAATGTTCTGCGATCTCTACTGCTTTAATCCGGGCCAGGCCCAGAAGCCGCACGCCCACGCGAACGAGGACAAACTCTATTACGTCATCGAGGGGAGAGGAACGTTCCGGGTCGGCACCGAGGAGCGGGAGATCCCGGAGAAGGGCGTGGTGCTCGCCCCCGCAGGCATGGAGCATGCGGTCTGGAACAACTCCGACCAACCGCTCGTCCTCCTCGTCATGATGGCGCCGAAGCCCTCCGCCCAGAGATAAGATGCTGGTTGATCCCGCCGCGATCGAAGAGAGGAGCCTGGCGATCATCGAGGAGGAGATCGGCCCGCATCCTTTCTCCACGGCCGAACTCGCCGTCGTCAAGCGGGCGATTCACGCCACCGCAGATTTTGATTTCGCCAAAAACATCCTCTTTTCGCCCGGCGCGGTCGAGGCGGGGATCGAGGCGATCCGGAAGGGGGCAGCGGTCATGGCAGACGTTCAGATGGTCGAGGTTGGGATCTCGAAAGATCGGATTGCCCGCTTCGGCGGCAAGGTCCTCTGCTTCATGGGGGACCCCGATGTCGCTGTGGCCGCGAAGGAGAGCGGGGTCACCCGCGCGATCATCTCGATGCGGAAGGTGGCACGGCTCGCGCAAGAGGGCTCAATCGCCGGCGGCGGGATGATCTTCGCAATCGGGAACGCGCCGACCGCGCTCCTTGAACTGATCCGCCTCTGTCGGGAGGAGGGGTTAAAACCCGCGCTGGTGATCGGCGTCCCCGTCGGTTTCGTCTCCGCGGCCGAATCGAAAGAGGCGCTTGAGCGCTCTCCCCTCGATTTCATCACATGCCGGGGACGGAAAGGGGGGAGCCCGGTGGCGGTGGCAATGGTCAACGCACTTTCGCTCCTTGCGACCCAGGGATGAGCCAGAAAACGGAAAAAGATCCGAAGAAACTCCGCTCCGGCTTCACGACAGGCGCCTGCGCGACCGCCGCAACCCGCGCCGCCATGGAGGCGCTTGTCACCGGGCGCGAGCTGACCGAGGTGGAGACGATCCTCCCGGTCGGAAAGAGGATCACGTTTAAACTGGCTGAGTGCCGGCTCGATCCGGACGGGAAGTCCGCCTTCGCGGCGGTAATCAAGGACGCCGGGGACGACCCGGATGTCACGCACGGGGCGAAAATCTGCGCGACCGTCTCCTGGTCTGATCGGCCCGGGATCGAGATCGACCGTGGGGAGGGGGTCGGCATGATCACCAAGCCCGGGCTGGGACTCCCTGTTGGGACGCCGGCAATCAATCCGGTTCCGAGAAAGACGATCACTGAAACGGTGATGGAGATCACCGGCGGGATACCGAGCAAGCGGGGAGTTCGCATCGTGATCTCAGTCCCCGGAGGGGAGGAGATGGCAAAAAAGACGGAGAACGACCGGCTCGGGATCATCGGCGGGATCTCGATCCTCGGGACGACCGGGATCGTCGTCCCCTTCTCCACGGCCGCATACAAGATGTCGATCGTCCAGGCGATCGACGTCGCCCGCGCGCAGGGGATCAAGACGATCGTCCTGACCACCGGGGGCCAGAGCGAGAAATTCACGATGGCGGCCCTCGCAGACCGGAGCCTCCCCCCCGAGGCGTTCGTCCAGATGGGGGACTTCTGCGGCTTCTCCTTAAGGCAGTGCGCGAACAAGGGGGTCGAGCGGGTGATCGTCGGAGGGCTGATCGGAAAACTCTCCAAGATCGCGGCCGGGGTCTTCCAGACCCACGCGGCGGGCTCGTCGGTTGATCTGGGCTTTCTCGCCGGGTTCGCAAAGGAGTGCGGGGCTTCCTCTTCCCTCCTCGCCGAGATCAAATCGGCGAACACGGCCCGCGAATTTTCTGAGATCGTCATACGGAATCAGGTGAAAGGGGTCTTCGACGCGATCTGCGGCGCCCTCTGTGCGCAGGCCTCAAAACATGTGAAGGGGGTGTTTGCGGTGGAGGCGCTGATCGTCGGTTTTTCAGGGGAGCAGCTGGGACATGCGATACTCGAACGCTAAGGTAACGATCATCGGGATCGGAGACGAGGGGCGAGACGGGATCTCTCCTGCGGCCGCCGGGATCATCGAGAAGGCGGAGCTCCTCTTCGGCGGAGAGCGGCATCTCTCCTTCTTCCCCTCCTTCTCTGGGGAAAAGGTCGCCATCAAGGGGAACCTGAAGGAGGTCACGGAGCGGATCAGCCGGGAGAGGGAGAAGCGGGTCGTGGTCCTCGCCTCGGGAGATCCGAATTTCTACGGGATCGCGCGGACCATCGTGGAAAAAATCGGGAAGGATTCGGTCGAGATTCTCCCCGCCGTCTCCTCGATGCAGCTGGCGTTCGCGCGAATCAAGGAGCCGTGGGACGACGCCTATCTCGCCTCCGTCCATGCGCGGCCGATTGAAAACATAATCGATGCAGCGCGCTCCGAAAGGAAGATCGGCCTCTTTACCGACGACAAGAACACGCCGGCCAAAGTCGCCTCGACCCTCCTCTCGAACGGAATCGCCGACTGCCGCGTCTTCGTCTGCGAAAACCTGGGGGGAGAGGGCGAACGGATCACCGAGACTACTCTGGCGCAACTCCAAAAAATGAGTTTCGGGCCTCTGAACGTGATGATTCTGATTCAGGCGGAAGGGGGCAAGGAGGGGCAAAAGCCCGACACGCGCAAGGGATACACGTTCGGAATCCCCGAAGAGGAGTTTGTCTACCGGAAGCCGAAGATGGGACTCATTACCAAAACCGAGGTCCGGGTCATCAGTCTCTCGAAGATGAGGCTTGCGCCCGACTCGATCGTCTGGGATATCGGCGCCGGCTCCGGCTCAGTCTCGATCGAATCGGCCTTGCTGGCCACCCGTGGAAAGGTCTACGCGATCGAGAAGAACGAGGAGGATGTCGGACTGATCCGGCAGAACATCGAGAAATTCGGTACGGAAAATGTGGTTCTGCTTCATACGACCGCGCCCGAGGGGCTCGCCGCGATCGACCCTCCCAACGCCGTTTTCATCGGCGGAAGCGGCTCCAAGATGCAGTCGATCCTCGAGGTTGCCTGGGGGAGGCTCCACCCGGGCGGGTCGCTCGTGGCAAACCTTGCCACGATCGAAAATCTCTCGGAGGCCTACGGCTATTTTAAAAACCGCGGAATCCCGGTTGATATCACGCTGGTCCAGATCGGACGCTCCTCCCCAATCCTCGAGTTGACCCGTTTCGAGGCGCTCAACCCGGTCTATATCCTCCATGCGCGCAAAGATCCGTTCACCGGAAAAAACGAGGAGGGGACGATATGATTAAGCGAAAGGGGACCCTTCAATGAAATCGGCCCTGATCACCATCACCCGACAGGGGATCGACCTCGGGCGGAAAATTCTGGAGAGCGACGGCGCGGCCGATCTCTACCTCTCCACCAAGTACGGCGCGCCTGCCGGAGAGCGCGAATTCGGATTCGACGGGAACGTCAAAAATCTTCTGGCCGAGATCTATCCGAAATACGACGGCTTCATCTTTATCATGGCGGCCGGGATCGTGGTCCGGATGATCGCCGACTACGTGAAGGACAAGAAGTACGATCCGGCCGTCGTGGTCATGGATATCCGGGGGAAGTTCTCCATCGCACTCCTCTCCGGGCATCTGGGGGGCGCGAATGAGTTGGCGGTCCGGATCGCAGGGATCGTCGGCGCGATCCCGGTCATCACGACCGGAACCGACGTGAACGAGACGATCGCCCCGGATATGATCGCCAAAGAGATCGGCGCCGAGATCGAGGATTTCGAGAAGATGAAACTTGTCTCCGCGGCGATCGTGGACGGACAGCGGGTCGGCGTGCTCGATCGCGCCGGGAGCGCACCGAAATCCTTAAAAGGAGAACTGAAGAAGAACATTGTCCTCTGCCAGTCGGTCGAGGAGTTGAACGGCTCCGGCTGCAAGGCCGCGATCGTGATCAGCGAAGAGATCCTCACGGGGATCGCGATCCCGGAGACGCTTTTCCTCCGTCCCAAGATCCTTGTCCTCGGCCTCGGCTGCAATCGGGGAACCCCCGCCGCGGAATTCGAGGAGAGCGTCGGCGCGATCCTTGCCGAGCAGGGGCTCGCGTTCAAATCGATCCGTTCGATCGCCTCGATCGACCTGAAAAAGGACGAGGAGGGGCTGCTGCATTTCGCCGAGGGGCGGCGGCTCCGGGTCGATTTCTTCTCCCGAGAAGAGATCGACGCGCTCGGTCCTCTCCCTAATCCGTCGGAAAAGGTCGAAGAGCATATCGGGGTCAAAGGGGTGGCCGAGCCTGCGGCCCTTCTTGCGGCAGGTCCGGGGGGGCGGCTCGTTATTCAGAAGGTCAAGCGTAGGAACCTGACCGTCGCCGTCGCGCGATGCGAGACGAAATGAGAGGGAAACTCTACCTGATCGGCTTCGGCCCAGGAAACCATGAGCATCTCACGTTCCGGGCGAAAGAGGCGATCGCCGAGGTGGACGTTGTGGTCGGATACAAAACATACATCGACCTGGTCTCCTCGCTCCTCGACGGAAAAGAAGTGATCTACACCGGGATGACGGAGGAGATCGACCGGGCGCAGGCCGCCATCGATCTTGCCGCCAAGGGGAAAAAGGTGGCATTGATCTCTTCCGGCGACGTCGGGATCTACGGCATGGCTGGGCTGGTCTTCGAACTCCTCGCCAAGAGCGGGTGGAGACCGGAAGAGGGGATCGAGGTCGAGGTGGTCCCCGGCGTCACCGCCCTCTCCTCGTGCGGATCTCTCCTGGGGGCTCCGATCACGCACGATTTCGCCGCCATCTCCCTCTCCGATCTTCTCACCCCCTGGGAGGTGATCGAGAAAAGGCTGCACGCCGCCGCGGCAGCCGATTTCGTCATCGCGCTCTATAATCCAAAATCAGGGCGGCGGACCCGCCAGATCGTCCGCGCCCAGGAGATTCTTCTAAATTATAAAGATCCGGGCACTCCGGTCGGGGTCATTAAATCGGGGCTCCGTCACGGCCAGAGTGTCGTCCTCACGACCCTGGAGAAGATGCTCGATTCCGAGATCGGGATGCTGACGACGATCCTGATCGGCAACGCGGCCTCCTTTACCTATCTTGACCGCTTTTTAATTACCCCCCGCGGCTATTCGGGCAAATATGCCGAACGGGTCGCCGCGATCGCGGAAGGGAGTTTCACGCCGAAAGAAAAGGTCGCCCGGCAGGTCGATCGAATAGAGTAGATAGAGTAGGGTGCATCCGCCAAGCCTGATCAAATGGCTCTACTACCGCCTCCGGTTAAAGGCGCTCGGGCGGGATGTCTATTTCGGCCGGAACGTCAGAATCATCGGGGCCGGCAACGTCTCGATCGGAAACAACGTCCGTTTCCCGGGAGGGGTGTTCATCCGGTGCGGATCGGGAACAATGTCCGGATCGGCCGGGAGTGTATCATCATGTCGCTGGAGCATCTCTATATGGAGCGGCGGTCCGATACCACCTGACCCGTCGGGAATGCGAGGTCGTCAAACTGATCACGGATGGGCTTAGGAACAAAGAGATCGCCGACAAAATCTGCGTCAGCCTTTACACGGTCGAGGACCACTTAAAAAACATCATGAGAAAGCTGTCGGTTGACAGCCGGACCAAGGTCCTCGCCAAACTCCTCACCCTCTAGCCCCGCGCCGCTCTTTTAAAGCGTCAAGTAATTCCCGGCCGACCCGAAGGTTTCCTTTCCCTCTCCCTATTTCGATCCCGGGCTTGTTGGCTCCATGGAAGTCCGACCCGCCTGTCGGGAACAGACCGAGCGACTTCACCAGTGGGAGATAGAAGCCGACGTCGGAGTCGGTATGCAGGCTGTAGAAAACCTCTACTCCATCCAGACCCGCATCCGCGAGGGACTTAAAGAGCAAGGGGATCTCCGGAGGGGTCAGACCGAGGGTTCCGGGATGGGCTAAGACCGCGACCCCCCCTGCCTGGTGGATCAGGGCAATCGCCTCCTGGGGAAAAAAGCGCTCCTTATCAACGTAGGCCGGTCCCCCCTTTTTAAGATATCGATCAAAGGCGTCCTGAATCGACCGCGCATATCCCTTTTGGACCAAGACACGAGCGAAATGCGGCCTGCCGATCTGCCCCCCTCCGGAGACCGCGGCCACCTCCTCATACGTCACGTCGCACCCCAGCTCCCGGAGTCTCTGCACGATCTTTGGGTTCCGTTGCTTGCGCCCCTCCTGCAACCGGCGCAGTTTCTCTAGAAAAGAGGGGAGACGCCAGTCGACGAAATAACCGAGTAGATGCATTGTCCCGCGGCCGAACTCGGCGCTGATCTCGAGGGCGGGGATCACCTCCATGCCGCCCCCTTGGGCTTCACGCAGGGCCTCCTCCACCCCATCGATGCAGTCGTGGTCGGTCACCGCAAGCGCCGCCAGCCCTATAGCCGCCGCCTCCCGGACCAGTTCGGCGGGGGTGAATGTCCCGTCGGAGCAGGTGGTATGGGTATGAAGATCGATCAGATTAATCGGAATCACCACCAAAGGCGATCCGTCTGATGTTGCTGTTCCGGTCCTCCCGGGAAAATCCGAGATCCTTGCATAAATTCGTACGGATGACATCGCCGTCGAGGATCTCGATCCTCCGGCACCCCAGTTGCCGAAGTCTCTCGCTGATCAGATGGGCCAGCGTGCTCTTCCCCGCCGAGGACCCGAAGGGTAACCCTCTTCTCCTGATCTGCGGCCTGGCGGATCCGCTGATCGAGATCTTCCCAACGATATTTCCCTTCCGCCGGCTCCAGACTCTTCCACTCATAACGGAGGGAGACCCCGGTGACATCAGGGTTCTTGAACAGACCCGAAAGGGGCTCCCCCTCGCCCGGCACCATCGCATACACACCTAATATCTGGGGCGAAGGAACGAACTCCGCTTCAGCTGCTCTGGAAGATAAGAGAAGAAAAAAGGAAAAAAGAAATGTTATGATGCGCACATTGTGGTGACGCGAAGGCATGGTTTGATCATCGTTTATACCGGAGACGGGAAGGGAAAGACAACCGCCGCCCTGGGAGTCGCGCTGCGCGCCGTCGGCTCCGGCATGCGGGTTTTGATGGTCCAGTTCATCAAAGGGGCCTGGCACACCGGCGAACTGGACGCGGCAACCCGATTTCCGGAGCTGCTGCAGATCCGGCCGATGGGTGAGGGGTTCACCTGGGATACCAAGAACCCGGAGCGGGATCGGGAGAAGGCGCGGGAGTGCTGGGAGTACGGAAAATCCGAGGCCCTTTCCGGAAAATGGGATATCGTCATCTTCGACGAGATCAACTACGTCGTTTCGTACGATTATCTTTCGGCAGACCTTGTCGTCGAATTTCTCCGGACCAAGCCCCCCGAGCTTCATGTCATCCTCACGGGCCGGGATGCCCATCCGAAGATTACCGAACTGGCCGATCTGGTCACCGAAATGAAGGAGATCAAACACCCCTTCAAAAAGGGGATTTCGGCCCAGAAGGGAATCGACTTTTAGAGGGGGCGCTTCAGAGCGCCAGCTGCTTGACCCGCCGCCAGATCGCGATCCACATCAGCCAGGTTAATTTGCCGGTGAGGGTGTTCTGGCGGCTCGGATGATACGTATCCAGCAAAAGGGACATCCCCTCTTTTGCCTTCACCCGATGCTCGGCCCCATGCGCGAAAGGGTAAAGGGCTAAGCGCACCCCCAGCACCTTTAGGATAGCGTCGTGGGCGATCCTTCCTAAGGCAACGACCACTTTTACCTGATTTAGAATCTTAAATTCCTCGCCAAGATAAGGGCGGCAGTTGTCCAACTCTCCGGCGGTCGGCCTGTTCTTCGGAGGGGCGCAGCGGAGGGCGGCGGTCACATAGACCTTGGTCAGTTTCAGCCCGTCGTCCCGATGAGCAGAGGTCGGCTGATTTGCCATCCCAATTTCATAGAGGGCCCTAAAAAGCCAGTTGCCTGATCCCCCCGGGAGATCTCCGGTGAAGACCCGGCCAGTCCGGTTGCCACCGCCTAAAGCCGGCGCAAGCCCGACCACCAGGACGCGGGCCTGTGGATCGCCGAATCCGGGAACGGGTAGATTCCACCAGTCGGGGTGATCTTTTCGATTCTGCGCGCAATAGGCGACCAGGCGAGGACATTTCCGGCAGGAGACGATCGTCTCCCCAAGTACCGCCAGCGGATCGGATTTCTTTACTTTCGTTTTAAAACGGTCTCTGCGGCCGCCGCGATATGCCGCGCGGTCAGGCCGTATTTCTCAAAGAGCTCGGCGGGAGTCCCGGACTCCGCATAGGTGTCTTTGATCCCGACCGATTCCATCGGAGCGGGAGCCTGCGCGGCAAGGAGCTGAGCAACCCGCGCCGAAAGCCCCCCCGAGAGGAGGTGTTCCTCCGCCGTCACGATCGCGCCGGTCTCACGCGCCGCCTGCGCGATCGCCTCTTCATCGATCGGTTTGACCGTGTGCATGTCGAGAACCCGCACGGAAATCCCTTTCCCCGCCAGGAGATCGGAGGCAACCAGAGCCTCCCAGACCATCAGCCCGTTCGCAATCAGCGTTACGTCCTCCCCATCAAGTAGGAGATTTGCCCGCCCGATGGAAAAGGGGGTCTGCGATCCGTAGATGATCGGCGCCTTGGGACGGCCGGTGCGGATAAAGACCGGGCCGACGTACGAGGCGGCGAGCCGGACAAGGGCGCGCGTGGCGTGCTCATCCGCAGGCACCAGGACGACGAATCCGGGGAGGGCGCAGGCGAGGGCGATATCCTCCACCGACTGCTGGGAGGCCCCATCCTCGCCGAGCGAGATCCCCCCGTGCGAACCGACGATCTTGACGTTTAGATGCGGGTTCGCCACCGCCATCCGGAGCTGATCGTACGCCTTGCAGGTGATGAAGGCGGCGAAGGAGGAGGCAAAGGGGATCTTCCCGCAAGAGGCGAGACCGGCCGCGACTCCGACCATGTTTGCCTCGGCGATCCCGAGATTGAAGAACCTCTGGGGAAATTTCTTTGCGAAGAGGGCGCTCTTGGTCGACTTCGAAAGATCGGCGTCCAGCGCCACGATCCGCGGCTCCTCCCCACCCAAACGCGCCAGCTCCTCGCCGTAGGCGTCGCGGGTCGCCAGACCCAATTTTTTCTCCCGCACCCTTTCGCTCATCTCGATCTTCAAACCCGTCTACCCGAGTTCGGCAAGAGCTGCCGCGACCTGCTCGGCGGTGGGGGCGATCCCGTGAAATTCTATGTTGTTCTCCATGAAGGAGACCCCCTTCCCCTTGACGGTCCGGGCGATGATGATCGTCGGCTTCCCGACCGTCCTCTTCGCCTCATCGAAGGCGCGCAGGATCGCGGAGATGTCGTGGCCGTCGATCTCGATCGCATGCCACCCGAACGCGCGCCACTTCTCCGGCAGGGGCTCCGTGTCGAGGATCTCTTTCGTCCAGCTGTCCAACTGCTGCCCGTTGGCATCGAGGATGAGGGTCAGATTGTCGATTTTCTTAAAACCGCAGAAGAGGGCCGCCTCCCAGATCTGTCCTTCATCCGCCTCTCCGTCTCCCATCAGCACATAGACCCGATACGGTTTCCCATCGGATTTCCTATCGATCTGGGCGGCCAGCGCCATCCCGGCGCCGATCGACACCCCTTGCCCTAAGGATCCGGTCGAGGCCTCCACCCCCGGGAGTCTCCCCTTTTCGGGATGCCCCTGAAGGGGGCTCGAAAGTTTGCGCAGCGAAAGGAGCCAATCCTTCGGGAAGTATCCGGACTGCGCCAGGGCCGCATAAAGCGCCGGGGCGCCGTGACCCTTCGAAAGGACAAAGCGGTCCCGCTCCTCCCAATCGGGCTTCTTCGGATCGTGTCGAAGGACTTCGAAAAAGAGGACCGAAAGGAGGTCGGCGGCTGAAAGAGATCCGCCCGGGTGTCCCGATCCCGCCGCGCCGATCATCCGTACGATATCGCGGCGGAGCGACTGCGCACGCTCGGCCAGGCGCGTGACCGTGGTCTGTTGCATCCGTCGAGCGACATTAGCAGAAGGACCATTCACAAGTCAACGCGGAAGCGAACCGTCTTATCTCTATTTTCTTCTCCGGTTTGACATCGCCGGTTATCCCCGATATAGTATGAACACTCCTCCCCACCGTTCCTCATGAGGCGAGTCGTCCGCATATTCCTCCCCCTTCTCCTTCTCCTTTCTCCGGCAGAGGGGGAGCCCGGAAAGAAACCGAAGCAGCTGAAAAAGAAGGATCTCACCCACCCCGTCTTCCGGCAGAAGATCGCCGAGATCACGGTTGGGTGGTCGCCGGAAGGAATTGCCGCTTCCCCGGATGGGAGGCGGGTCTTTGTCAGCAACA
>CAZSHZ010000101.1:0-12717 GCA_964606955.1 uncultured Nitrospirota bacterium | reverse complement strand
ATGGGGCTCGCCGGCTTTCCGCTCGGCGTCTCAACCGCAGCGATCTCGGCGATGGCGGTCGGCATGGGGGCGGATTACGCCGTCTACATCCTCTTTAGGATGCGTGAGGGGCTTTCGATGAACCGAAATATCTCGCGCGTCACCGAAACTACCCTTGGAACGGCGGGGAAGGCGGTCCTCTGGGTGGCGACGGCGTTCGCCGCAGGAACGGTGCTGGTCACATTTCCGGGATACTACTTTCACATGGAGGGGGTCTTAATGCCTCTTGCGATGATGACCAGCGCTTTGGCGGCGGTGATCCTCCTCCCCTCGATGCTCCTGGCCTTCCGGCCGGCGTTTCTTTTTTCAACGATGCCGCCGGAGGCCTTCGACTCTTTCGTCTGGTGGCACAAAGGGAAATCGAAGAGTTTCAACCCGGAAGGTCAGGTCCTGGATCTTTCCGAAAAAAAGAAGAAGGGGAATTAAAAGAAATGGTGCCGAAGGGGGGACTCGAACCCCCATGGCTTGCGCCACACGCCCCTCAAACGTGCGTGTCTACCGTTCCACCACTTCGGCACAAAGGGGATTATACGGAGACCGCGCACGGTGCGTCAATGCGGATCGCTTGATCGATGACGGCCAAATTGCTAAGATGACACAGGAAGTTTCAGCGATGGTCATCAACGAAATCTTCAAATCGATCCAGGGAGAATCCTCGCGGGCGGGGCTCCCTTGCGTCTTCGTCCGGACCGCCTACTGTCCCGAGCGCTGCTCCTGGTGCGATACGGCCTATGCGTACTACGAGGGGACCGAGATGTCGGTGGAAGAGGTCCTCGCGCGCGTCCGCTCCTACGGTTCCCCTCTGGTGGAGCTGACGGGCGGAGAGCCGCTGATCCAACCCGATTCGTTCGAACTGATCCGCTGCCTCCTCGAGGAGGGATTCACCGTTCTGATCGAGACCTCCGGCACGGTTCCGATCGACCAGGCGGACCCCCGCGCCGTGATCATCATGGACATTAAATGCCCCGGGAGCGGGATGAGCCATAAGAATCGCTGGGAGAACATCCCGCTGCTGAAGGCCTCGGATGAGGTCAAGTTTGTCATTCGCGATCGGGAGGATTACGAGTGGGCAAAGAGGATCGCCGAGCAGCACCGCCTCTTGGGCCGCTGCGTGGTCCTCTTCTCTCCGGTTTTCGACGATCTCCCCAGCCGCACGCTGGCCGAATGGATTTTGGCTGACAACCTCCCGGTCCGCTTCCAGATCCAGATGCATAAATACGTCTGGGATCCCCAGATGAGAGGGGTTTAGCCGAAGCCGGGATGACGCCGCAGATCGTCGCCAAAAAGGGGAGGGGCACCTCCGAGCCGGTGGAGGCGCTGCTCCTCTTCCATTTTGCGGGGGAGCCGTTGAGTCTGGGAGCCGTTTCGATCGACCGCGCGCTCGGCGGCTCGATCGGCCACATTCTAAAACTCGGGGAATTTTCCGGGAAACACCTTGAGACAATACTCCTGCACGCCCCTCCGAAGGGGCGTCTGGCGGCCTCCCGGATCCTTCTCGTGGGGCTAGGGGAGAGGAAGAAATTCCAGGGGGATCGGCTTCGCCAGGCGGTCGGAAAAGGGGCCGCGCTTCTACGCGATGCCGGAGCAAAGTCGATCGCCATGCTGCTGATCGGCGCAAATTCCCGTCCCCCGCTGCCGGCGCCGCGCGAAGAGGCGCAGATCATCACCGAGGGGGCCCTTCTGGGGCTCTACCGCTTCGGGGTCTACAAGACCGACGGCGAGGATAGGAAAAAACAGATCGGCCGGATTGTCCTACTCGATCCCCCGGCCCGTTCGAACGCTCGCAGGCTGATCGAGCTCGAAGAGGGGATCCGAATCGGCCGGATCGTCTCCGACGCGGCCAACTTTGTCCGGGATCTCGGAAACCACCCCTCGAATGTTGTGACGCCGAGCCGCCTCGCGGAAGAGGCGAAGCGGATCGCATCTGAATTCGGCCTCCGCTGCACCGTCCTCGAGCGGGATGAGATGGAAAAACTCGGGATGGGGGCGCTGGTCGCGGTCGCCCGTGGGACGCAGGAGCCCCCCAAATTCATCGTGCTCGAATACCGGCGCGGCGGCGCGGCCGCTCCGATCGTCCTGGTCGGGAAATCGATCACATTCGACTCCGGCGGCATCTCGCTGAAGTCGGCGGAGAAGATGGAGCATATGAAGTGCGATATGGCCGGCGGAGCGACCGTTCTCGGGACGATCGCAGCGGCCGCAAAACTTGGGCTTCCTTTAAATCTCGTCGGGATCCTCCCCGCGACCGACAATATGCCGAGCGGGACGGCGGTCCATCCGGGCGACGTGGTCAAGACGATGTCGGGAAAGACGGTTGAGATCATCAACACCGACGCGGAGGGGCGCCTCTGCCTGGCCGACGCCCTGACCTATGCCGCGCGCTACAAACCGGCTCTGATGATCGACCTCGCCACCCTGACCAGCGCCTGCGTCGTGGCGCTCGGCCACCATGCGATCGGGCTGATGGGAACCGCTCCGATCTTAATTGAGAAGGTGAAGCGCTCCGGCGAGGCGACCGGGGAGCGAGTCTGGGAACTCCCGCTCTGGGACGAATATAGAGAACAGATCAAGTCGGAGGTTGCGGATATGAAGAATGTCGGCGGCCGTCCCGGCGGCTCGATCACCGCGGGGGTCTTCTTAAAAGAGTTCGTGCAGAACCATCCCTGGATCCACCTCGATATCGCCGGGACGTCCCTCCTTGAAGAGAGCCGTCCCTATATTCCGAAAGGGGCGTCGGGAATCGGACTCCGGCTCCTCGTTCATCTCCTCTCGAATTACTCTCCCACCGGTCCCGCAGCGAACGGCGGCCGTTTGGAGAAATCAGGCTCGCGGGCCGGCCGAGTGCGCCGTTGAAGAACGCCCGAAAGGTCGGCCAACTGGTCATCGCCGGTTTCGACGGGACCTCTCCCGACCGCCGGATTGGTAAGATGATCAAGCAGCATTCCCTCGGCGGCGTGGTCCTCTTCTCGCGCAATCTCGAGAGTCCGAAGCAGGCCGCCCGGCTGACCAACTCCCTCCAGAAAATGTCCTCCGCCCCGCTCTTCATCGCGATCGATCATGAGGGGGGGAAGGTCTCGCGCCTCCCCGCGCCGTTCACGAAGATCCCGTCGGCCCGGACGGTCGGCCTCTCCGATTCGGCGCAGTTGGCCTATGCCTGCGGGGAGATGATGGCGAGGGAACTGAAGGCGGTCGGGATCAATCTGAATTTCGCCCCGGTCCTCGACGTCGACACCAATCCGCAGAATCCGGTGATCGGCGAGCGTTCGTTGGGGAAAAGCAGCGTCCTTGTCTCCAAGATCGGGCTGGCCGTGATCGCCGGCCTGCAGGACAACCATGTGGTCGCCTGCGGAAAACATTTTCCGGGGCACGGCGATACCTCCGTCGACTCCCACAAGGCCCTTCCCAAAATCACGCATGGAATCGATCGGCTCCTGGACGTGGAACTCAAGCCGTTCATCCATGCGATCGAAAATCGGCTCGCCGCCGTCATGACCGCCCACGTCCTCTACACCGCGCTCGACCAGAACGAGTGCGCGACCTTTTCAAAAAACATTCTGGCCCGGCTCTTGAGAAAAAAAATCGGCTTTGCGGGGCCGGTGATCACCGACGATATCTCAATGGGGGCCGTCTCGCAGAAGCGTTCGCCGGGGAAGGCCGCCGTGGACGCGATCAACGCAGGCGCGGATCTGATCCTCGCCTGCAAGCGGGAGGCGGCGGAGGAGGCGGTCGACGCGCTGGCCGAGGCGATGGAGAAGGGGACGATCAGGCCCGAGCAGGTCGATGCCGCGCTTGACCGGATCCTTCGAGTGAAGGGACAGTTCCTCCTCCCGTATCATCCGGTCGACCCGAATGAGGTCGGGATCATCGTCGGCTCGTTCGGCCATCTCGATCTCTCGCGACGGATCGCGGCGCTCGCCGAAAAACGGAGCCGATTCGCCGCGACACACGCTTAATCTCTTGATCTGAACCGCTCCGGACACCTCCCCTCGGGTGTCTTCTGCAATCAAGCAAGTGGGTCTCGGCCCTCCTCGCCGCAGCGATCGCCGATTATCTCGAACGGCGCGGAGAGCCTTTCTCCGCCGATTTTCCGCGCGATCCGCACGGCTGGATTCCCGAACCGTTCTTAAGAAAGATTATCCTCTTTGCCGAACAGATCACGGGAAACAAGGAGGCCGCCCGGGTCGCCGCATTTGAATATTTCTCGGGGCAACACCATCCCCCTCCGCCGCTTGCGGAATTGATCGCCGCGGTCGGGGGCTCCCTCTCCGAAACGCTGACGGCGGCTCCGCTCTGGGCCGGGGCCTTCGGCGATTATTTTCTGCTGCAGTCGGCCCGCCGGTCCAACGGCGAGATCCTTCTCCTCTCCCAATTTGATCCCGAGGTGTCTTTGCTCTCCGGGGCCGAGGCATTCATCTCCGGGACGCTGGAGGGCTTCGCCCGGCTTCTCCCGGAACCGGAAAAGATCGCCTGCGTGCAGGAAATTTCCCAGGTCCGGCTGGAAGAGCTTGCCTCCGAGTTTCCCGGGACCCGCCTCCTCCGGGACGGCCGGTTTATCGCCCTCCTTTTCAATGAAGAGGAGATCGTCCGCGCCGAAGAGGTCGGCCTGGCAACTACGGCCGGCCGTATCGGGCCGGGCGCAATCCTTCCCGAGGGGGCGGGGACGCTCCCGACGCGCGCCGTACGGGTACGCTCCCCCATTCGGGCCGTCCGGATCCTCTCGGATGGAACCCTTACAAGCGGGAGGACAACCCTGCATCTAAGGAAGGGAGCAGTTTACGGCGCCCCATTCGGTCTCCTGAGGGTCTCTCTTTCCAGCCCCAACCCGCTTCCGCAAAAGGAGGAGGGATTTCTCCGGTCTCGCCAGGTCGCATCCTTGGTCCGCTACCTCACCGATCTTAGGGAGATTCATCGAAGGTCGCTGGAGGTGGCAATCCGGGAGGCGTCCGAACGGAGCCGAAAGGAGGAGAAAGAGGAGGATCTCGGTCTGATCGGGAGGAGCCCGGCAATCCTTAGGCTTCGTGAGGCGATCCGAGTCGTGGCCCGATCCGAGGCGACGGTTCTGATCTTAGGGGAGAGCGGGAGCGGAAAGGAGAAGGTCGCCGAGGCAATCCACCGCTTCGGGACAAGATCGGAGGGACCTTTTATCGCGGTCAATTGCGGGGCGATCCCCGTAACGCTTCTGGAGTCGGAGCTTTTCGGGCATGAGCGTGGGGCCTTCACCGGTGCGGCCGCGATGCGGCGAGGCCGATTCGAAATGGCCCACGGGGGAACCCTTTTCTTAGATGAGGTGGGCGAACTCCCCGCCCCGGCGCAGGTGGCGCTCCTACGGATCTTAGAGGAAAAGCGGATCACCCGGGTGGGGGGGGAGCGGCCGATTCCGGTCGACCTGCGGGTCATCGCCGCAACCCATCGAGATCTGAAGACGCAGGTGGAGCAGGGCAAATTTCGGGAGGATCTCTTCTTCAGGCTGAATATTATACCGATCCTTGTTCCCCCTCTGCGCGAGCGGAGGGAGGACATCCCGCTGCTGATCGCCCATTTCTTAAAAGAGATCCGGAAGGAGGGGCGTCCTCTGAAATTCTCCCGGGCGGCGCTCGACGCGCTTGAGTCGTACGATTTTCCGGGGAACGTCCGCGAACTCTCAAACGTTGTCTCACGCTGCGTAGTCTTCGCGGGCGGGGAGGTGATCGGTCCTGAGCTCCTCCCGCCGGAAATCGTGCGGCGCGCCGATCAACCACGCCTGCTGGAGACCCTATTGGAGAACCTCGGCTGGCGTGACATCCGGCAGGGGATTGCCTCCAGCGGATCGTTGACGGCGCTTCTAAAGAGGATTGAGTGGCAACTCGTCAAAAAGGCGATCGCAGAAGAGGGTGGAAACAAGAGCCGCGCCGCAACCCTTTTGGGCCGATCCTACCGTTGGCTGATCAAAATCCAGAGCCGGCAGGAACAGTCCGGTCAGGGAAAGCAGTTATAACGAACGATCATTCATACGTTTTAGGACGGGGCGCATCTCCTTCGACGGTGGGCGCGGCCCAATCTTTGAAGACCTCCGAAGGCAAGGTGAAGAGAGGAGGGAAAGATGGACGGTCTTCAGAGGCTGCAAGAAGAGATGCTTTTTCTAAGACTTGAGCAGGGGGTTCTCGCCGATCTCGTCAAGAGCGCTCCGCCCCAAGAGCGGGATTCCACTCTGCGACTGCTCAAGGATCTGGACAAGAAACTGGCGCTGGTCACCTGCGCCGTTCGCCGGGCAACCGACCGCGGCTTGCCTCGATGAAGGCGGCGAAGATCTTTCTGCTGATCTCCTCCCCTTCGAGCACCCCATACTCCGGGTGCCACTGCACCCCGAGGACAAAACGGTGCGAGGGGCTTTCAAGGGCTTCAATGATTCCATCATCGGAGCGCGCCGAGACGCGCAGGAGGGTTCCGGTCTCCTTCACCGCCTGGTGATGGGAGGAGTTGACCCGGATCCGGGAGCGGCCGACGATCCGTTTGAGCAGGGTCTTCGGGTTAAGGGCCAGGTCATGAGTCGGCATTTCATCCCCCCTTCCATGTCGGAGGGGAGAAGAGATCTGGGAGGGAATATCCTGATAGAGGCTTCCACCAGTGGCGACGGCGAGCATCTGCGCCCCCCCGCAGATTCCGAAGAGCGGCATATCCTGATCAAGGGCGATCTGAATCGCCTTCCGCTCCATGGCCAGCCGCTCGGGAACCATCAGGGTCAGGGGGAGTATCTGCTTCTCACCGTAGGAGCCCGGATCGATATCCGGACCGCTCCCGGTAAGAAGAAGGGCATCGACGGCCTCCAACGCCCTGCGGATCTCGCTGGGGGATTTAAGCGGGGCAAGGAGAATAGGGACGCCGCCCGAAAGCTCCACCGCCTTCCGGTAGCGCTCCCGCAGAAAAATGGTCGGCTCCTCGAATCCCGGCCTCCCTTCGGGGGAAAAGTCGCAGGTCACTCCGATGATCGGCTTTTTCTTTATCCCGATTTTTCCACCTCGCGCAGAGAGTAGAAATCTCCCGCAGGGGTCAGCCTGAATCCCGTCACCCCGCGCCGCGCGGCCAGTACATTCATCGTGTACCAGAGCGGCACATAGGGGAGATCCTCAGCCAGGATCTCCTGGGCGCGTCCATAGATCTCGCGGCGCCGCTGGGGATCGGTGGTCCGACGCCCCTCCTCCACCAGCCGGTCAAGTTCCCGGTTGGAATAGCGCCCCCGGTTGGCCCCCTCCGGCGGGACGCTTTCGGAATGAAACAGGTAATAAAACATATCCGGCTCGAACACGCCGACCCAGGAGAGTGTGAACATCTGGAAATTTCCCGACTTGATGTCCGAATAGAAGGTCGCCCATTCATAGGTCCGGATATCGACGCCGACCCCGACCCGCGCGAGCTGCTCCTGAAGGACCTCGGCGACCCGCCGGGCGAGATCATTCTGGGAAGTTTTATGGACTACCTTAAAGCGGATCTTCGGACCCTCCCCGTCGGGGTCGCGGTAGCCCGCCTCATCCAGCAGGCGCCTCGCCTCCGCCGGATCGTAGTCATAGCGGCGGACCCGTCCGTCGTAGGCCCAGTTGGTCGGCGACAACAGCCCTGTTGCCGGCTCGGCAAGCCCCTGCAGGATGTTCTTGATGATCGCGGGTCGATCGATCGCGTAAGCAAAGGCCTTCCGGACCCGTCGCTCTTTGAACACCGGATCGGTCAGATTGAAGCCGAGATAGACATAGTTCGTTCCCGGAGCGGTTGCGACCGAGAGGGACGGGTTACGCCGGATCCGATCAAGCGAATCGGGGGGGAGGGCGTTGAGGATCAGATCGATCGTCCCCTTCTCCAGTTCCAAAAGCCGCACGGTGTCTTCCGGGATTGTCCGAAAGAGGAGGCGCGGGACCTTCGGCGGCCCGTCATAATAGAGCGGGTTTCTCGCCAGCTCGATGGATTCATCGGTCGCCATCCGGACGAAGGCAAACGGCCCTGAGCCGATCGGGTGAAGCGCAAAATCCTTTCCCTCTTTGCGGGCGATCGCTTCCGGGACGATCCCTCGCGAGAGCGAGACCAGCAGGGGGGCATGCGGAGAGCGGAGAACGAACCGGATGGTCCGGGGATCGGGCGTCTCGATCCGCTCGATGACATCATAGCTCTTCCGGTGGGGCGAACCGACCGCCGGATCGCGGATCGACTCGAACGTGTAGCGAACATCGGCGGAGGTCAGTTCGCTCCCGTCGTGAAAGATAACCCCTTTTCGAAGGTGAAACGTATACCGCTTCCCTTCCTCTTCGGTCTCCCAGCGCTCGGCCAGATCGGGCGCGATCTGGGAGGAGTTGTCGACCCGGACGAGGCGCGAAAAGAGGAGCTGTCCGATCCTCTCGGAGTAGGCGTCGGTCGCGTAGCGGGGGTCAAGGTTGGTCGGGAAAGACTCGATGGCGACGACGAGGGACGATCCCTTCGGGACCGGGACGCAGGCTGTCAGGAAGAGGAAGAGAAGGAGCGGAATCTGCCTAGGCCGACTTGATCCCTTTGTCGCGTTCCCGCTCGTAAAGGAGGACCGGTTTTGCCGCGCCGTTGATGACATCCTCGGTGATCACGCACTCCTTCACGCTTTTCAACGACGGGAGATCGTACATCAGGTCGAGCATAACCTCTTCGAGGATGGCGCGGAGGCCCCGCGCTCCACTCTTCTGCAGGAACGTCTTTTTTGCGACCGCGACCAGCGCGGCGTCGGTAAACTTCAACTTAACCTTCTCCAGCGAGAAGAGCTTTTCGTACTGCTTGACGAGGGCGTTCTTCGGCTCGGTCAGGACCCGGATCAGCGCGGCCTCGTCGAGATCCTCCAGCGTCGCCACCACGGGGAGGCGGCCGACGAACTCGGGGATCAATCCGAACTTCAGCAGGTCCTCGGGTTGGACCGCCTTTAGCAGTTCGCCGATCTTGCGGTCCTTCTTCGCTCGTAACTCGGCGCCGAATCCCATCAACTTTTTGTGGAGCCGCTGTTCGATGATGTTCTCGAGCCCGACGAAGGCCCCGCCGCAGACGAAGAGGATATTGCTTGTGTCGACCTGGATGAATTCCTGATGAGGATGCTTCCGGCCCCCTTGCGGCGGGACATTGGCGACCGTCCCCTCCACCAGTTTCAGGAGCGCCTGCTGGACCCCCTCTCCGGAGACGTCCCGGGTGATCGAAGGGGAGTCCGATTTCCGGGAGATCTTGTCGATCTCGTCGATATAGACGATCCCCTTCTCCGCCTTCTCCACGTCGAAATCGGTGGCCTGGAGGAGTTTTAAAATGATATTCTCGACATCCTCCCCCACATAGCCCGCCTCCGTCAGCGTGGTGGCGTCGGCGATCGTAAATGGTACGTCCAGAATGCGCGCGAGCGTCTGGGCCAAAAGCGTCTTTCCGCTTCCGGTCGGGCCGATGATGAGGATGTTCCCTTTTCCGAGCTCGACATCGTCGGGCTCGAGGTTGGTCTGAACGCGTTTGTAATGGTTGTGGACGGCGACCGCCAGGATCTTCTTGGCGCGCTCCTGCCCGATGACGAACTGGTCCAGAATCTTTTTAATCTCGCTCGGCTTGGGAAGGGCGGAGGTGGTCTCCTCCCGCTCCTCCTCCCACTCCTCGGCGATGATATCGTTGCAGAGGTCGACGCACTCGTCGCAGATATAGACCGTCGGGCCGGCGATCAGTTTCTTCACCTCATCCCGGCTCTTTCCGCAAAAAGAGCAGCGCAGGGGGGTCTCGCTCTTTTCCTGTTTTGCCATGTGTCTAGACCTTTGCCTTCTCCGTGTCGCCCAGAAGCGACCGCTCGATCACCTCGTCGATCAACCCGTACGCCTTCGCCTCCTCGCCCGACATGAAGTAATCCCGCTCAGTATCGTGACGGATCTTCTCGATCAGCTGGCCCGTGTGTTTGGCGAAGATCTCGTTGAGACGCTCACGCATTTTGAGGATTTCCCGCGCCTGGATTTCCACATCAGTCGCCTGCCCCTGAAAACCTCCCATCGGCTGGTGGATCAGGATCCGGGCGTTCGGAAGGGCGTACCGCCGCGACTTATTCCCGGCAGTCAGCAGGAGCGCCCCCATGGAGGCCGCCTGCCCGATGCAGATCGTCGAGACGGGGCAGCGGATGTACTGCATCGTATCGTAGATGGCGAGGCCCGACGTCACCAACCCTCCCGGCGAATTGAGATAGATGTTGATCTCTTTTCCCGGGTCTTCCGCCTCCAGGAAGAGGAGCTGCGCGATGATCAGATTGGAGACGACATCCTCAATCGGAGAGCCGATAAAGACGATTCGGTCCTTGAGGAGACGCGAATAGATGTCGTATGCGCGCTCTCCCCTCGCGGTCTGCTCAATGACGATCGGAACCAGTATCTGCCCTCTCATATGTCCTTATAGCGCGCCTTGGAGAGGAGGAGAGCGACGGCCTTCTCTTCACAAAGACGCGTCCGCAACCCTTCCAGCGACCCCTCCTGCCTGACAATGACCCGCTTCGCCTCTTCCGGTTTAATTCTGACGCTCTGGGCGGATCTGCGGATCTCCTCCTCCACCTCCTCGTCCGAGACCTTAAGCCCCTCCCGCTCGGCGATCGCCGAAAGGAGGAAGGTCGCCCGTACGCGCGACTCGGCGGCGGGGCGGTACTCCTTCGCCAGGCCCTCGGCATCGACCGGTTCCCTGATCCCCTCGGCGGCAAGCCTGGAGGCGATCCGTTCGACCATCGCGTGGACCTCGTGCTCGACGAGAGAAGCGGGGATTTCAAACGTGTGCATCTTGACCATCTGATCGATCGCCTGGTTTTTCTGGGCCCGCTCCTCGTCGCGGCGCTTCTGGTCGATTAGCCGGGCTCGGATCTTCTCTTTGAGGGTGCCCAGCGACTCCTCCCCCAGGTCGCGCGCCAGATCATCGTCGATCGGCGGGATCTTTTTCTCCTTGATCTCGCGGACGGTCACCGAGAAGAGCGCCTCCTTGCCGGCGAGTTTTGGATTCGAGGAGTCGGCGGGATAGGTCACACGGATCTTCGACTCGGCCCCTCGCGCGAGTCCGACGAGCTGGTTCTCAAAATCCGGAAGGAGGCTGTTCGATCCGATCTGAACGAGAAACCCCTCCGCGCGGCCGTTTTCGATCGGCCGGCCGTCTGCCGTCCCCGCAAAGTCGATTATAACATAGTCCCCGGCCGCCGCCTTTTTTTCCTCGGGCGCCGCAACCAACTCTCCGTTCTGATCCGCCAGAATCGCCAGGGTCTTCTCAACCTCGTCTTCTGAAATGGTGGAGGCTCGCCGATGGATTTCGATCGAGCCAAAATCGCCTAAAACGATTGTCGGCCGGACCTCGACGGTAGCGACGAATGAGAACGGCGCCCCCTCCTTGACGTCGACCCGGTCAATTGAAGGGAACTGGACCGGCTGCAGCCCCGCCTGACGCACCGCCTGGGGATAATACTCGGAAACGAGGCTTTTGACCACATCCTCGACCACCGCTCCCCCGTAACGGTTCTCGAGGAGCGAGCGGGGCGCCTTCCCCGGCCGAAAGCCGGGGAGGCGGACGCGGCGGTTCAGATCGTTGTAGGCTTGGGCAAAGTGCCGTGCAACGACATCGAGGGGAACCTCCACGTGGAGCGCCTTTTTTACGGCGGAGATTTCTTGAATGTCCACTTTCATCTTTCTTCCACCTGGTGCGAGAGGAGGGATTTGAACCCCCACGGGGAAACCCCACCAGATCCTAAGTCTGGCGCGTCTACCGTTCCGCCACTCTCGCCGGAAACCGGGGTTCCCAAAGCGCGCCCTCCCCGGCTCTCTGGGGCATCGAACCTGGTGAGCCGTGCAGGAATCGAACCTGCGACCCGCTGATTAAGAGTCAGCTGCTCTACCTGCTGAGCTAACGGCCCATGCACACTGGTGCGCCTGACGGGACTTGAACCCATAACCTACGGCTCCGGAGGCCGACGCTCTATCCAGTTGAGCTACAGGCGCTGACCGAAATTCCTAAAAAAACAGGCGAATCCTACCACAAAAAATCGGGACGAACAAGGCGAACCGCCCTATCATTCCGTTCGCGCAAGAAACATCCTCGCTCTTCTCGCCTCGCTCAGAGCGCGCCTGGCGGCGCCGAGCGCCAGCCCGATCCGGTCCTCTTTTCCGAACCGGATCGCCTCCTGCGCGGCCGATTTTGCGAGGGTCAGCCGGCGGGTTACCTCTCGGAACGCGGGCCTTCCTGCGGAGATTTTTTTTAATGCGGCCAACGCCTCCACGGTCTGCTCCATCATCAACCGACCGCGCTCGACAATCTCGCCCGTGTGACCCTCGCGGCCGTGATCAACCATCTCTTGAGCCAGCCGAACCGCCTCATCGGTTCTTGAGCGGGCCTCGGAAAGAAGGATTCCCTGATCCGCGGCAAGCGCCGAAATCAAAAAAAATACGATCACCGACATCCCCAATTGAATAGCACGGCTTCCGAAGGATTGCTATCATATCGGCCCATGAGACAAATGCTCCTCCTCTGTCTTTTGACGATCGTCGGCAATGGCGGGACGCTCTGGGACCTCTTCTGGATCGGCCCCAACGGATGGGCGGTCGGCAAAGGGGGATTGATCTTAAGAAAGGAGAGCGGCCGATGAGATCGGCACGCCTGGAAGCGGTCGGAGCGAGCAAAGGACCTTGGCCGAAACTAAGGACTGCAGCAGTACAGATT
>CAZSHZ010000100.1:0-3544 GCA_964606955.1 uncultured Nitrospirota bacterium | reverse complement strand
AAAGATTCGGAATAGTCGCCGATTTTTCTCTCCTGAAGGAGACGTGATGGATATCAAAACGGATGTGACCGAAAAGGCGAGCAAAGCGAAAACAGCCGCGCGGAAGCTGGCCGTTCTGTCCACCTTGGTCAAGAATGCCGCGCTAATGGCCATGGCGAATCGTCTCGTCTCCGAGACCCAGACATTGATTTCGGCCAATGAAAAAGACCTCGGCGAGGCCGGGCGTCAGGGCCTGTCTTCGGCGATGATCGACCGGCTGACCCTCAACCCCCAACGGATTTCGGAAATGGCGGCCGGGTTCAGGGAAGTGGCGGCCCTGCCGGATTTGGCTCAGGGTTATGGCGAGGCGTACCTCCCTTCATGATCTACACCCACATCCTTCAGCAGGGTGGCCAGGGCGTTCCGAGTCCCTTGGACGATCTCGGCGTTTGATCTTTATTCTTTCCTGTCTGCCTTATTTGTGCCTCCTTTGGATCGATCCAGCGGATCCCCGGCTGGGCCGAAAACCAGGTCATCTGCCGCTTTGCGTATCTCTTCGTGTCCCGTTTCAAGATCTTGACGCACTCTTGGAGCATCGCCTTCCCAAGAACCGCCGGGACGATCTGCCGGTATCCGAGCGCGCGCATCCCGGGGGCGTCCGGTGAGACGCCGGAACAAAGCAGCCCTTCCACCTCCTTGAAGAGACCGGCGGCGATCTGATCCTCTACCCGCTGTTCAATCCGGCGGTAGAGTTCCTCGCGCGGCCGAGAAATGCCGATGATCTGCGCTCGGTATCGGGGGCGGGAAAAACCGTGGCGGCGCTGAATGGCGGAGATCGGAGTACCGGTCAGTCGTTGGACCTCTAACGCGCGGATCACCTTGGAGAGGTCGTTCGGATGGATCTTACGCGCCGCTTCCGGATCGATCTGCGCGAGCCGCTCGTGCAGCGCCCCCTTCCCCTCCCGCGCGGCGATCGCCGCAAGACTTTTCCGGATCTTGGTGTCGGCGGTCGGCGCCGGCATCAGTCCGAAGAGGAGCGCCTTGATGTAGAAGCCGGTCCCCCCTTCAACGATCGGCCGGGATCCCCTGGCGCGGATTTCGGCGATCGCGGCATCGGCATGGCGGACAAAATCCCCGGCCGAAAAGGAGCGCTGGGGCCCGATCAGATCGAGAAGGTGATAGGCGAATCGCGCCCGCTGCCGGGCCGTCGGCTTGGCAGTCCCGATATCCATGCCGCGGTAAACCTGGCGGGAATCTGCCACGATGATCTCGCCGCCGCTTTCGGATGCGATCTGTCTTGCGAACTCGCTCTTTCCGACGGCGGTCGGGCCGACGATAACGATCAACCCAAGATTATTTTCTGAAAAAACTCTTTTCAAGTTCCAGACGCGGAATCCGGCGGATCGTCGGGCGGCCGTGCGGGCAGGCGGAGTTGTTCCGGCTTGAAAGGAGATCCCGAACCAGCGCGGAACCGTCGCTTTCCGAAAGGGGCTCGTTCGCCCGGACCGCCGCGTGGCAGGCCATCGAGGCGGCCATCCGCGAAAGGTGCTCCCCATCAAGACGGCCCTCGTCGGCCTGGGGCCGGATCAGCTCAAGAAGGGCCTCCTTCAGGTCACATCCGGCCAGCAGTGCGGGGACCTCCCGGACGAGAAAGACCTCCCCTCCCCCAGGCTTGCCGCCGAATCTGTCGATGTCGAAGCCGATCCTCTTCAGATCCGGGAGGACCTCCGCCAGCAAGAGAGCCTCTTTCGCCTCAAGTTCAAGCGAAAATGGAAAGAGGAGCGGCTGAATGGCGATCCGGCCGGCGCCCAGCGAGTCGATGAACCGCTCATAGAGGATCCGCTCGTGGGCCGCGTGCTGGTCGACCATGGCCAATTCCCCCTCGATCTCGGCCACAAGAAAGGTCCGATAGACCTGTCCCAAGAGCCTCAGCGCCGGGCCGATCTCAAATGAGCGGGACTCGGACGGCTGCGCCGCATCCACGAGATCGGGGGTCCTCCCTACAGCCGATGAGGTCGGAAAATCCGCTCCCGTCGTGATTCCCGGCGCACCCGCCTGGACGCCGAGCGACCGGCCGACCGCCGCGCGGACAAATCCGAATATCTCGTTGTTGTCCCTGAAACGGACCTCCCGTTTTGCGGGGTGAACATTGATATCGACGCGGCGATGGGGGAGAGAAAGATAGAGGAAGAAGATCGGGTGACGTCCGCGGGCGAGCAGCGTCCCGTAGGCGTCGTACACGGCGCGCGAAAGGCTCGGATGCTTGACCGGTCTCTTGTTGACGAAGATCTGCTGCTGGCGGCGAGAGAGGGGGGCCTCGGCCGGCGAAGAGACGAAGCCGCGAAGTCCCATGGCCCCGTCTTCTTCAAACACCGAGATCAGATCGACCTCGGGGAGCCACTGCGCGATCCGCTCTTTCTCATCGCGGGCCGCAGGAAGGTCGGCAAGGAGGTGCCCTTCGTGCTCGAGGCGGAAGGCGATCCCCGGGTGCGCGAGCGCCGCCTGCCCCATCACCTCGACGATCTGTGCCATCTCCGTCGCCGGGGACTTCAGAAATTTTTTCCGCGCAGGCGTATTGAAAAAGAGATCTTCGACGTCGATCGTGGTCCCCGGAGGAGATCCCGCATCGCGGGGAGGGGAAAGTTTCCCCCCTTCGGCGCGGATCTCCGTGCCGGCCTCCTCCTCCCAAGAGCGGGTCAGGAGGCGGACTCTCGCAACCGCCGCGATCGAAGGGAGGGCCTCACCCCGAAAACCGAGCGTGTTAACGGTAATAATTCCGTCAGGCGCGGCCTCACCAGCGAGGTTGAGTTTGCTGGTCGCGTGCCGCTCGAAGGCGAGGAGGGCGTCCTCGCGATCCATCCCCTCTCCGTCGTCGATCACCCGGATCCGGCGGATGCCGTTCCCCTCAAGTTCCAGCCGGATCATCCGAGCGCCGGCGTCGATCGCATTCTCGACCAACTCTTTGACGACTGCGGCGGGCCTCTCGACGACCTCCCCTGCGGCGATCATCGAGATCAGATCGGGAGAGAGTCGGCGGATCTTCATCGTTCTGCGAGGCGCTCCTTCGCCTGCTCCGCCTCCGGGGAGCGGGGGAACTGTTCGACGACCTTTTTGAAAAGGGCGCGGCCGCGGGCCCGATCCCCCAACTCGGCGAACGCGCTCGCCTCTTTGAAGAGCGCGGGGGCCGCTTTCTCAGACTCCGGATGCTCCCGCACGAGGCGGTCGAACGCCGCGATCGCCTGTCTGAGCTGCCCTGCCGCGTAGTACGACTCCCCCAACCAGTAGAGGGCCTGAGGGGCGAGGGCGGAGTCGGGAAACTCTTCGAGAAAGTCCTCGAATCCGAGCACGGAGAGTTCGTACTTTCCTTTCAGATAATCATTGTACGCCGCGTTGAAGGCGTCCGTCGGCCCAATCCCGCTCGGCTTTTGCGGCCCGGACCTCTTCTCAGGCTCGGCCGGGCGGCCGGGCGACTTTGATCCGCGGACCTCCTCGATCGATCGGGTGATCTCTTCGACCTTCGAGGCGAGCCGCTGGACCTCACGCGCAAGGTCGTCGATCGATTGCG
>CAZSHZ010000099.1:0-12820 GCA_964606955.1 uncultured Nitrospirota bacterium | reverse complement strand
TTTCACTCCGGTTCCGGGAATACCGGTCAGTTTCTCGGTATCCTCGATCTTAAAATCCACCGGGAGACAGTCAAAATCTTCGTACGCCCATCCCCTCTCCTTTCCGACCCGTCCTTCGACTGTAAGAATCGTTTTTCCCATGAGGCCTCTGTCTTTAAAATGCGGAGAGGAGTCTAACAGAGGGTTTAAAATGCGTCAAGAAAGACAAATTTTCGTTGACAAACAAAGGGGTAGGAACCGATAATATGATTTCCATTTATGGCGAAGGTGCTCGAAGGTCCGGGGATGGGTCTACTGCAGAAATGGGGGATGGCGACCCCTCATTTCGTGGTGGTGACCGCCGCAGACCAGATCGATCGGCTCGCCCAAGCAAACCAATGGTTTTCACAGGGAAAATTGGTTGTCAAGGCGCACGAGGCGATCGGAAGCCGGATGAAACTCGGCCTCGTGAAGGTTGGGCTGGATCTTGTCGCGGCCAAAGCCGCCGTCGAGGAGATGTTCGGCCGAAAGATCGGCACGATCACCGTCTCGCAGGTCATTCTCTGCGAGATGATCGAGCATAGAGACGAATTTTATCTCTCGGTCAAATCGACCCGGGATGGGGCCGACATCCTCCTTGCCCCGATCGGCGGGATCGAGGTGGAGTCCCACTGGGAGAAGGTCAAGCGGTTTCCGGTGGAACTCGGCACGACTCCAAGCCGGGAGGCGCTCGTCAAATTTGCGAAGGAGGCCGGATTTTCGGCCGATCTTGCCCCGAAGATCGCAGAGTTCGCGGCCAAACTGTTCGACTGTTACGACGCCGAAGACGGCCAATACATCGAGATTAACCCGCTCGTGCTTCGACCAGACGGAGATCTGGTCGCGCTGGATGCGGTCACGATGCTCGACGGCGATGCGCGCTTCCGCCACCCCGACTGGAACTTTAAATTCGCCTCGGAGTTCGGCCGCCCCTATACCGAGAACGAGCAGGCGATCATGGATATCGATTCGAAAATCAAAGGCTCGGTCAAATTGATCGAGATCGCCGGGGGCGATACCGCTCTTCTCCCCGCTGGTGGGGGGGCGTCGGTTTACTATGCCGACGCGGTGGTCGCCCATGGGGGCAAATTAGCCAACTACGCCGAATATTCTGGGGATCCCCCGGACTGGGCGGTTGAGGCGCTCACGGAAAAGGTCTGCCATCTCCCCGGGATCAAACGGATCATCGTGGGCGGGGCGATCGCGAACTTCACCGACGTGAAGAAGACCTTCGGCGGAATCATCAACGCCTTCCGAAAGGCGAAAGCCGAGGGAGAGATGGATAACGTCGAGATCTGGGTTCGGCGCGGCGGGCCGAAGGAGAAGGAGGGGCTTGCGGCGATGAAGGGGCTTGAGAAAGAGGGGTTTAAAATCCATGTCTATGACCGGCACACCCCCTTGACCGACATCGTGGACTACTCGCTGGGGCCGGGAGCCCAGAAATGAGCATTCTCGCGAATCGCGACACCCGTGTGTTGATCCAGGGGGGACCGGCCGGGGTCAACGCCGCCCGCCGGATGGCGGAGTTCTGCCATATGATCCGTTCCCCCTTCAACGTCTTGGCCTTCGTTTTCCCTCCGGACGCGGGAAAGGAGGCCGAGATCCCTTTCGGCTCCTCGATCGCATCGGTGCCGATCTATAAAACGGTTGCGGAGGCGCTTGCAAACCACCCCGACATAAACAGTTCGTTGGTCTACGTGGCTCCGGACCGCGCGTACGGCGCAGCGCGGGAGGCGCTGGCCGCGCCCGGAATTAAACTCGTCTCCATGATCACCGAGGGACTTCCGGAAAAGGACTCCAAGCTCCTGGGGAAAGAGGCGCGCGGGCTGAACAAGATCTTCAACGGCCCCTCCGCGATCGGCATCCTCTCCGCGGGAGAGTGCCGCCTCGGCGTGATCGGGGGGTCGTTCGACAACCTCATCCTCTGCCATCTCCATCGGCCCGGCTCCTTCGGAGTGATTACCAAGTCGGGCGGTCTCTCGAATGAGATCATGTGGCTCTGTTCGCAGTTCGCGGACGGGGTGACCACCACGATCGGGATCGGCGGGGACGCCTATCCTGGCACCGACTATGTCTCCTACCTGGAGATGTTTGAGGAAGACCCCAAGACCCATGCGGTCGTGATCGTCGGCGAGATGGGGGGGGACCTCGAGGAGCGGGCGGCTGATTGGTATGGGGCCCAAAAGCGGCGGATCAAATTGATCGCGGTGGTCTCCGGATACTGTCAGGAGCATCTCCCCAAGGGGATGAAGTTCGGCCATGCCGGCGCCAAGGAGGGGTTGCACGGGGAGGGGAGCGCTCGCTCGAAGGCCGAAAGGCTTTTGAAGGCCGGGGCGATCGTCCCGGCGACGTTCGGGGGGCTCGGGCCGGCGATAAAACAGGTTTACGAGGAGATCCTTGCCAAAGGGGTCACCCGGCCGGCGGAGATCTCCGCGGAAGCCCTTCCGAAACTTCCCAAGCCGGTAGAGGAGGGGATCAAGGAGGGGGATGTCTTTGTGCAGCCGCTGGTCCGCTCCACGATCACGGATGACCGGGGAGACGAGCCGGTCTACGCGGGCTACGCCGCCTCTGATCTGATCAACCGCGGATATTCCATCGCGCATGTCATCGGGCTCCTCTGGGACAAGCGACTGATCTTGCCGGTGGAGGCGGAGATCATCAAGCGGATCATCATGCTTTCGGCCGACCACGGCCCCTGCGTCTCCGGCGCCCTGACCACGATCGTCGGCTCATCGGCGGGAATTCCGATGGCGCAGGCGGTGGCGGCAGGAATGACGATGATCGGCCCCCGATTCGGCGGGGCGGTTACCGACGCGGGCCGCTATTTTAAATATGCGATTGATAACAAGATGACGGTCGATGCGTTTCTCGACTACATGAAGGAGAATGTCGGGCCGGTCCCCGGGATCGGACATCGGGTGAAGTCGGTCAAGAATCCGGACAAGAGGTACAAGGATTTGATATCTTTTGTAAAATCGACCGGAATCCCGATGCCGGCCCTCGATTTTGCCCTTGAGGTCGAGAAGAAGACGACCGCGAAAAAAGATACGCTGATTTTGAACGTTGACGGGACGATCGGCGCCGTCCTTGTCGATCTCGGCTGGCCCCCGGAGAGCTTAAACGGATTTTTCATCCTTGCCCGAACGATCGGTCTGATCGGCCACTGGATCGATCAGAATCGCCAGGGGAGCCGTCTGATTCGCCTCTTCCCGTATCTGGCGAATTACGCGACTCCGCAGCGCCGGGAGGCGCCCCCTCTTGCCGCCGACGGCGACGGTCTCCCTTCCCGTTTTACCGAGCCTGCGCCGCGCGAGAAGGCACGAGACTAGATTAAAGGTAAAGAGGATGATGCTCACTCACCTCGGATGGAAAGAGGCGGCGGGTCTGATTGAGGCCGCGCTGGAGAAGACGATCCAGAGCAAGGTGGTGACCTACGACTTTGCCCGTCTGATGGAGGGGGCGCGCGAGGTGAAGTGCTCCGAGTTCGCTACTGAGATTATCCGGAACATGTGAGGGGGTAAGATCGCGGACGAAGAGAAAAACGGCCTAGTCAATATCGAGATCATGGGGACGCGCTATGCCGTTCCTCCGGGGATCACCCTTGTGCAGGCGATGTGGCGGACCGGGCATGAGATCGTCCGTGGGATCGGCTGTCTCGGAGGGGTCTGCGGGGCCTGCGCGACGACCTACCGACTCCCGGGTGAGCATGATCTGAAGCTCGGGCTCGCCTGCCAGATGCTGGTGACCGAGGGGATCTCCTTCTCCTTTGCCCAATCTTTCCCCCCGAAGATCCCGGGGTACGACTTCAAAGATGTTACCGATCCGCGCCAGGAGATCTTCCGCCACTATCCCGAGGTGGCCCTCTGCCGCAATTGCAACGCCTGCACCGAGGCCTGTCCGCAGCAGATCGACGTTCGGACCGCGGTCTGGAAGGCGGCATTCGGCGATTTCGCCGCGGTCGCAGACCACTTCCTCCCCTGCGTGATGTGCGGCCTCTGCGTCCCGGTCTGCATCGCCGACATCTCCTCGAACCTCGTCGGTCTCTATGCCCGGCGCGCCCAGGCGATCTTCTTCGAGAAAAAACCGGAAGGCCTGAACCGGCGGATCGCGGAGATCGGGGAGGGGAAGTACGATAGGGAGTGGGGGAACGCCTTCTCCCAGCTTTCGCTGGAGAAACCCGGAAAGTAAAACTACAAAGATGGTCGGTATTTCGATCACGGTCGGCGAAGAGAGGGTATCTTTCCGCCCCGGTGTCACCATCCTCCAAGCGCTGCTGGAATCGGGCGGGCCCCCCTCCCCCCTGTTTCACGGGATCGGCTGCATGGGCGGGGTCTGCGGCGCCTGTCTCATCTCCTTTCGGGTTCCGGGTGAGGCAGCAGCTCGGACCGGCTTGGCGTGCCAGACGCTCGTCTCCGACGGGATGTCCCTTCTATTCCTCCCGAATGACCCGACCCGGCCCGCGCGTTACGCGGTCGGTCCTGCGCCGGGGAGGGAGGACCTCTCCCGCCTCTATCCGACGACGCGTCGCTGCACGGCGTGCGGGGCGTGCACGATGGTCTGCCCTCAAGGGCTGGATGTCATGGGTGGGGTCCGCGCGGCGATCAGCGGTGAGTTTGAAAAGACGGCGGAAAAATTCACTGCTTGCATCCTCTGCGGCCTCTGCGCCTCGGTCTGCGATGTTTCGGTCCTCCCGCATCGGGTCGGGATCTGGAGCCGCCGGGCGGTTGCGGCCTCTCTTCCAATCCCCGATTCGCTCCTCCTCCGCGCCCAGGAGATTGCGCAAGGGAGATATGCGCTGGAGATGGATCGTCTCGTGCTGGAGAGCGCCTGAGGAAATGATTGAAGAGTCTAAAGAGCGCGTGAACAGAACGCAGCAGGCTCGGCTCGGGAAGACGCCGCCGAACCTCTCGCCCGCTGAAAAAAAAGCGCTGCTGGAGGCCTTTCATCCCGACTATCGGAAGGAGGCCTACCGTAACATCCGATTCGGCTCGAACGCCGGGGAGCGAACCGTGCACGAACTGGCGGACCTTCTGGAAGGGGAGAGCCCGGTTGCCGATCTTTCGGATGAGCGGCTCAGATCGCCGGATCGCGAGACCGATCTTTTGATCATCGGAGGGGGAGGGGCTGGGTCCACCGCAGCATTGATCGCGCGGGAGGCGGGAGTCGACGTCCTCATGGCGACGAAACTTCGGCTCGGCGACTCGAACACCGTCATGGCGGAGGGGGGGATGCAGGTCGCGGTGTCGGAGAACGACTCCCCGGTCCAGCATTTCATCGACACCTTCCGGGGCGGGCAGATGAAGAACGACCCGATCCTTTTGCGGACACTGGTCGAGGAGGGGCCTTCGGCGGCGAAGTGGTTGATGGAGCTCGGGGTTCTCTTCGACCGGGATCCGGACGGCAATCTCTCGGTCCGCGCCGGAGGGGGGAGCACGAAAGCGCGGCTGCTGCGCTGCCGGGACTACACCGGCCTTGAGATCATGCGGGTCCTAAAAGAAGCGGTCTTAAACGCGGGGATCGAAGTCCTGGAATTTTCCCCGGTGGTGGAGTTGCTTTCTGCAGAGGAGAGCACCTCTCCCCCCTCATGCGCCGGAGCGGTTTTAAAAAACCTCGACACGGACCGTCTGATCGTCGTCTCGGCAAAGTGTGTCATCCTCGCGACCGGGGGGATCGGGCGTCTTCATATTCAAGGATTCCCCACCTCCAACCACTTCGGAGCGACCGCCGACGGGCTTCCGCTTGCCTACCGGCTTGGCGCTCCGCTGACACTCCAAGATACCTTCCAGTACCATCCGACCGGCGCGATTTTCCCCGAGTCGATGGCCGGAATCCTCGTGACCGAAGGGATCCGCGCAGCGGGGGGGCAGTTGGTGAACGCGGCGGGGGAGCGCTTCGTCGATGAGGTGGATACGCGCGACGTGGTCGCGGCCGCCGTCATCCGGGAGTGTGCCGAAGGGCGCGGCGTCACGACTCCGGCCGGCCGGAAGGGGGTCTGGCTCGACATGCCGATGGTGGATCTGATCAACGGCCCCGGAACGCTCGAGCAGAAGTTTCCGAACATGGTCCGCCAATTCTCGCGATTCTCGATCGATATTAAGAAGGAGCCCGTCCTCGTCTATCCGACGCTTCACTACCAGAACGGCGGGGTAAAGATCGACGTTGACGGAGAGTCGGGCGTAAAGAATCTCTTCGTCGCTGGGGAGGCCTCCGGCGGGATCCATGGGAGAAACCGCCTGATGGGGAACTCGCTGCTCGACATCATCGTTTACGGGCGGCGCGCCGGAAGCGCAACGGCGAGGCGCTGCCGCGAGATCAGCCGAAAGACAGCGTTGCTGACTCATCTTAAGCGGTTTGCGCGACAGCGCCAGGAGGCGAACGTCCCGGCGGGGGGTAAGGTTTCTCCCCTTCTCTTCCCTGACTACGTGAGCGCGGAGCAGCGAAAAGGTTCATGAACATCCACGAGTATCAGGCCAAGAAACTCTTCGCCGCGTACGACATCCCCGTTCCTGCAGGCGATGTAATTTTTACCCCCGAAGATGCGAAGGATATCGCCGACAAGCTCGACGGCTCCGGGAAGGTGTATGTCGTCAAGGCGCAGATCCATGCGGGAGGACGCGGGAAAGCGGGTGGGGTGAAACTGACGCGCGACCCAAGAGAGGTCGCTCCACTCGCCGCCTCGCTCTTGGGGAAGGTCCTCGTGACCCATCAGACCGGCCCGGCGGGACGCGAGGTGAAGAAGGTCTTGATCGAGGAAGGGGTTGAGATCGCCCGGGAACTTTATCTTGCTCTGGTTGTGGACCGCGCGGCCGGGGTCATTCTAGCGATCGCGAGCACGGAGGGGGGAATGGAGATCGAAGAGGTGGCGTCGTACTCTCCGGAGAAGATCATCACCTTCTCGATTGATCCCCTCTTCGGCTACCAGCCGTATATCGGCAGAAGGATCGCGCTCGGCCTTTCGATCGATCGGGAGGCGACGGGGGGATTCGTCTCACTCCTCGGAAATCTTTATCGCCTTTTTGTCGAAAAAGGGGCGAGCCAGATCGAGGTGAACCCGCTGATCATCACGAAAGAGAAAAGGGTCCTCGCCCTGGACGCGAAGGTCGCGTTCGACGACAACGCCCTCTTCCGCCACGACGACATCCGCAGTCTGCGCGATCTCTCCGAGGAGGAGCCGCTGGAGGTCCGCGCCTCGCAGTATTCGCTCAGCTATGTGAAACTCTCCGGGAATATCGGCTGCATGGTCAACGGCGCCGGGCTTGCGATGGCCACCATGGACATCATCAAACTGGCGGGTGGAGAGCCGGCCAATTTCCTTGATGTCGGCGGCGGGGCGTCGAAGGAGACGGTGGCGCAGGCGTTCTCGATTCTGCTGGCAGACTCCAACGTTCGGGGAATCTTCGTCAATATCTTCGGCGGGATCGTCCGCTGCGAGCGGATCGCGGGGGGGATCATGGAGGCGGCGAGGGAGGTCAGGCTTTCTGTCCCGGTCGTGATCCGCCTGGAGGGGACGAACGCAAAAGAGGCGAAGGAGATGCTTGCCGGCTCCGGGCTCCCCCTTGAGGTCGCCGAATCTTTTTGGGACGGCGCGCAGAGAATCGTCGCCCGCGTCGAATGAAGAATTACCGCAGAAAACTTGAATCGGTCGTCAGGGATCAAGCCGCTTACCATCAGTACGGGGCGAATTTGCCGTTCGCGGAAAAAGTCCGAGGGGTATTCCCGCGGGTGGCTCAGGTCTTTGACCTGTTAAATAGAATGGTGCAAGAAGGGATTGCCCAGGATTATGTGATAGGCGGAGCGGTTGCGTCCTTCTTTTATCTGGAGCCTTCCAGTACGAAAGAGCTAGATGTATTCGTCTATCTTCAGAGAACTCCCCAGGGTCTTATCAGTGGGCATTCTTTCCTGACGGCCTGGAATAGAGAGTTCAGGGAATTTCCCCTGTGAGTATATTGGTCGATAAAAATACCAAGCTTCTCGTGCAGGGGATTACCGGAAAGGAGGGGTCGTTCCACGCCTCGGCCTGCCGAAAATATGGGACGCAGGTCGTTGCAGGGGTGACCCCGGGGAAAGGGGGAACCGACTTTGAGGGGATCCCGGTATTCAACACCGTGGTCGAGGCGGTCAAAACGACGGGGGCCGACGCCTCCATGCTCTTTGTTCCTCTTGCCTTCGCCGCGGATGCGATCATGGAGGCTGCCGATGCCGGAGTCCCTCTGATTGTGGCGATCACCGAGGGGATCCCGGTTCTGGATATGATCCGCGCGCGCCGTTTTGCCCGGGAGCGGGGAGTCAGGCTGATCGGTCCCAACTGCCCCGGGATCATTACCCCCGATGAGTGTAAGATTGGGATCATGCCGGGCTTCATCCATAAGCGGGGGCCGGTCGGGGTCATCTCACGGAGCGGAACGCTGACCTACGAGGTGGTCTGGCAGCTCACGCAGCGGGATATCGGACAGTCCACCGTCGTTGGGATCGGAGGGGACCCGGTGAACGGGACCTCGTTTGTCGATCTGTTTGAGATGTTCGAGCGGGATCGCGAGACGAAGGCCGTTGTTCTGATCGGTGAGATCGGAGGGGAGGCCGAGGAGCGCGCGGCTGCTTTCATAAAAACAGGTTTTTCAAAGCCGGTGGTTGCGTATATCGCCGGGGTGACCGCTCCCCCGGGACGCCGGATGGGGCATGCAGGGGCGATCATCACCGGCGGGCGCGGCACTGCGAAGGATAAGATGGGGGCGCTCGCCGCTGCGGGAGCGAAGGTGGTGGACAACCCCGCGGTCATCGGCGAGGCGGTATCGCAAATATTAGGGAGGTTGCCATGAAGAAGGTGGGAGTGGTCCTTTCAGGTTGCGGGGTGATGGACGGGTCTGAGATCCATGAGTCGGTGATCACGCTATTAGCGCTCGATCGGGCGGGGGCGGAGGCGGTCTGCATGGCCCCGAACAGCGATCAGATGCATGTAATTAATCATTTGATAGATCAACCCGTGCCGGGAGAGAAACGGAACGTCCTCGTCGAGTCGGCCCGGATCGCGCGCGGGAAGATTAGGGACATCAAAGATGTCCGCGCCTCGGATCTGGACGCGGTGGTCTTCCCCGGTGGCTACGGCGCGGCGAAGAATCTCTCCGATTTCGCCGTGAAGGGAGAGAACTGCTCCGTTCATCCGGAGGTGGCTCGGCTTGTCCGGGAGATGAAAAAGGCTGGGAAGCCGATCGGCCTGGTCTGCATCGCGCCTGCCGTCGGATCGAAGGTCTTGGGTGAAGAGCCGGGCTCCAAGGTCCGACTCACCATCGGAAACGACGCCGAGACGGCGAAGAAACTGGAGAAGATGGGATCTCAGCATGTGACCAGCAGAGTGGATGAAATCGTTGTGGATGAGAAGAACCGGGTTGTCTCGACCCCGGCGTACATGCTCGCCAATCGGATCTCCGAGGCGGCGGCCGGAATCGAGAAACTGGTAAAAAAAGTAGTAGAGATGGCTTAGCGGACGGGGGCCTGCCCCCTCCCGCCTTCAGAGGAGGAAATCATGGCGATAGCAACGGCAAAAGAGATTGAAGTGGGGGATGTGGCCCCCGATTTTGAACTGGACGACCAGCAGGCAGCGGACGCTCCGGATTTCTCGCACAAAGTCCGCCTCTCTGATTTCCGCGGAAAGAAAAATGTCGTGCTGGCATTCTATCCGTTGGATTGGAGCCCGGTCTGCACGACTGAGAACAGGTGCTTTGCCGAGGACTTTCCCAAGTTCGAATCTGCGAATGCGGTGCTCCTCGGGATCTCCTGCGACAGCATCTTCTCCCACAAGGCCTGGGTGGATGCCCTGAGTTTGAAGCAGCGGCTCCTTTCCGACCTCCACCGCGAGGTGGCAAAGAATTACGGCCTCTATTTCGAGCCGTTCAACTGCTCCAAGCGGGCAACGGTGATCGTCGATAAGACGGGGATCGTCCGCTACAAGAAAGTTCAGGAGATCCTTACCGCGCGCGACAACAAGGAGATTTTAGAAGCGTTGAGGAAACTCTCATGAAGGCAGAGCTGAACGGGGTTCAGATCGCGTACGAGGAGCGGGGGAAGGGGACGCCGCTGGTGCTGTTGCACGGGTTTCCGCTCCACCGCGCGATGTGGGAGCCACAGATCGCGGCGCTCTCCGGCTCATCCCGGGTGATCGCGCCCGACCTCCGCGGGCATGGCGAGTCGGAGGCCCCGCCCTGGATCTACTCGATGGATATCTATGCGGACGACGTCCGGGCGCTCCTCGATCATCTTGCGATCGACAAGGCGGTGATCTGCGGTTTTTCCATGGGGGGGTACATCGCCCTCCATTTCTATCGCAAGTACGGGAACCGGGTTTCCGGCCTCCTCCTGGCCGACACGCGCCCCCAGCCGGATACGCCCGAGGGGAAGACGGGGCGATTTAACACCGCAAAGAAGGCGGAGAAGGAGGGGACCGGGGCGATCGCGGACATGATGATCCCAAAACTCCTCTCGGCCGAGGGGCAGAAGCGGAGCGAACTTGTCCAGAAGGTGAGAAAGATCATCGAGTCGACTCCGGTCAGAGGGATATGCGGCGATCTCGCCGCGATGGCTGAGCGGTCCGACTCCGTGCCGCTCCTATCTGAGATCTCCGTCCCAACGCTGATCGTCGTCGGCGAGCAGGATGGCCTGACCCCGCCGGCCGACTCCAAATTGATGGCTGAGAAGATCCGCGGGGCGAAGATGGAGATGATCCCGGAGGCGGGACATATGTCGAATCTGGAGCAGCCGGAGAGATTCAACAAAGCGGTGGAGGGGTTTCTCGGAAAGGGTTGACGACAGCAATTTCGAGGGGTTCTTTAAGGGGCCGGCCTCGGTGGTCTCCTATGGAATCGCAAACTGCGTCCCTTGCGTGGAATTCGAGCCGATCCTGGAGCGGGCCGCGGTGGCCTACGTCGGCCGCGTCCGCTTCGGGAAAGGGCTGATGCAGATCCCGGGGCGCTGCCGGGAGATCAAGAAGCGTTTTGTCTTCGAGACCTTCCCGACCACCCATTTCTACCGTCGAGGCGCGCTCGTTCTGACCGTCGACCGGAAGGTGGAGTACGAAGAGCTGGCGGCCGCCATCGACCGGCATCTCCTCTCTTAAAATGCGGCTCCTGATCGTCGGCGCTGGCGCGGTCGGCGGATTTTTCGGGGGACGCCTCGCAAAAGCCGGCTGCGATGTTACCTTCTTGGCGCGCGGCGAAACCTTGACGGCCTTACGGCAGCGCGGGCTTGCCGTGAAGAGTTTTGAAGGGGATTTTCAGTTAGCGGTCCGGGCCGTGGGCGATCCGAAAGAGGCGGGGGAGATCGACCTGATCGTCCTGGCGGTGAAGACGTACGATCTCCCCTCTCTCCTTCCGGCGCTGAAGCCGCTGGTTGAACGGGGGTCGTTGCTCCTCACGCTCCAGAACGGGATCGACGCCGAGCGGATGGCGCTCGACTTTTTCGGCCGGGAGTGCGTCGTCGCCGGGGTCGTCTTTATCACCGCGCGGAGGCGGGCCCCCGGGGTGATCGAGCATTTTCGCCGAGGGATTCTCACGATCGGTGAGTTGGACGGGGCGATCAGCCGGCGCGCGAAAGCGATTGCGGGTCTTTTTTCAGGGGCCGGCGTCGAGGCCCGTCTCGTGCCGGACATGATCCGGGTAAAATGGGAAAAACTCTGCTGGAATGCGCCGTTCAATCCCCTCTCGGTGATTCTGCGACGCCCGATTAGTGCGGTGCTTGAGTCTCCCGATTTAACGCGAGTCGCCCGCGCCGCAATCGCCGAGGTGGCCGCGGTGGCAAAGGCGAACGGGATTGTCCTTTCGGAAAAGATCGCCTCCGAGACGATCGATGTCTCCTGGGATTTAAAGGAGTACTATACCTCGATGTACGAAGATTTTGTCGCCGGCCGCCCGACGGAAAACGAGTCTCTCTGCGGAGCGGTGGTCCGCGAGGGGGAAAAGGCCGGGATCGCAACCCCGATAAATGAGATCCTCTACGTCCTGGTCAAGGTCCTTGAAATCTCCCGATAAGAATCTCCCGATGAGCCGCTCGGTCCGGGTGATCCTCTTTGATGCGGCCGATACCCTCTTTGAGGTGAAGGGTTTGGTCGGTGAGACTTATGCCTCTGCCGCAAGAAAATACGGGAGGGAGGTCTCGGCGGAGAGGATGCAGGAGCGTTTTGCCGCCGCCTTTTCTGCGGCTCCTCCGCCGGCATTTCCTCGCGTGACAATCGAGAAGAGAAAGATCCTTGAGAAAGAGTGGTGGGAGAGGGTGGTCCGTCGCGCCTTTGACGGAATCGAGCCGGAACCGTTCGCCCCTTTTTTCGATGAGATCTTTCGCTACTTCTCGAGCGCCGAGGCATGGCGCCTCTTCCCCGAGACGAAGCTCGTGCTCGAGCGGCTCGCAACGGGCTTGCGGCTTGGAATTATCTCAAACTTCGACAGCCGCCTCTACGGAATTTTGCAGGGGTTCGGGATCCGCCGCTATTTCGAGAAGATCGTACTCTCGAGCGAGGCCGGTTCGGCCAAACCTGCTCCCGCCATCTTCCAGGCCGCCATCGACCTCTTCGGGATTGATCCGGAAGAGGGGCTCTACATCGGTGACCACGAAGGGGATGTCTCCGGGGCGGTGACGGCGGGTTTGCGTGCGGCGGTGATTAGGAGGGGAGGGGCCATAGGGGGAGGGGCTGATGGAGAACCCGGGGTTCCCACGCTGAAATCGCTGAACGAGATCGAGGGGCTGATCTTGCCGAAATAAAAACGGCACCCTCGAGGAAGGAACCCCGAGGGCGCCGTCGGTGTTGCTCTCTTCTACT
>CAZSHZ010000098.1:0-4036 GCA_964606955.1 uncultured Nitrospirota bacterium | reverse complement strand
CGAGAGCACACCAAATGATGTATTGGTAATACACGATATAAGGCGTCTTTGTCAACCCAAGAATAAAGGTGTAGCATCTAAGCGATGTTTATCGGGGCATCAGCGCTTCTCGGCGCTTTTGGACTTTGTGGATCTTGCGATGATCATCAATGATACGCCAGACAGATCGCGCGCCCCTAATAATGCCCGAGGGTCCCGTCCCTCTGCGTTTGGCGAAGCGCCCAGCGAAGCGTCCCGAACGCGGCCGGGAGGAGCAGAGCGCTGAAGGCCGCCAGCCAGAGAATATGGGGAAGCACTCTCGAAAGATCCGCTCCTGCCAGCAGCGATAGCCTCAAACCCTCCAGCGCATGCGTCATCGGAATGAACCAGGAGATCCCCTGAAGCAGGGGGGGGAGGACGATCAGCGGGAAATAGACCCCCCCCAGTAGTTCGGAAACTGTGCTCAAAAGCCAGCCGATCGGATCGCCCCGTTTGTATCTTAGGGTGAAAGCGGCCGATAGGATTCCCAGGCTCAAGAAGGCCGGCATCGATGCGAGGAAGACCAAGGCCGATGCCGGATGCCACCCCTTTATGGAGAGCCCGAACGCGGCGACCCCGATCCCAAAGTAAAGAATCGTCTCCATGGTGACGTAGAAGAGGTCCCAGAGGAGGGAGCCGAGGATAAAGGATGGGAGGCCGACCGGCGCGCTCAAGGTCGCCTCAAGCGTCCCGATCTGCTGTTCCGTTCTCAACGAGCGGGACATCGCGTTGAGGCCGACCGATTGGTAATTCGAAAAGGCGATGCCGATCAGGACAAAGCCGAAGTAATCCCCTCCATAGGGACTGAGGGCCGGAAGGGGAGTGGAGCCCAAGAGCCGCGAGAGGAAGTAGAATGTCGCGCAGGAAAAAAAGATGGAGAGGAGGTCGAGAAGACGGGCCCAGGGGTAAGAGGCCCAGATTGTTGCGTCTCTTTTAAAAAAAGCCCGGCAGACCCGAAGCATAGCCTTATTCCAACCTTCCCCGCGTCAGGCGGAGGATCCGCCCGCCCGCCGCCTCTTGCTCTGGAAGCCGGTGGGTAGCCCAGAGAATGGCCTTCGTTTCTCCCCGCACCAGATCGCCTGCCACAAATTCCCAGAATCTTTTTTGCGTGTCCGAATCCAGGTTTCTCATCGGCTCATCCAACAGAAGGATCGGAGGGCCGTGGAGGAGGAGGCGGGCAAGGGAGAGCCTCTGCCTCTCGCCGCTTGAAAGTGTTTGGAAGGGCTTTCCCAACACGTCCGCAAGGCCAAGGCTCTCTGCCAGATCTCTCATCCGCCCCCTCACGGCGGAGGCGGTGAGGCCATAGAGAGCTCCGAAAAAGTCTAAATTCTGACGACCGGTGAGGCGTCCGTAGAAGCCCCGATCCTCCCCGGGCAAGAGCCCGATGAACCGCTTCACTTCCAGGGCGCTCTTTTGCGGATCGAGCCCGTTGACGGCGACCCGCCCCTCATCCGGAACCAGCAGGCCGGCGGCGATCTTCAGGAGGGTGGTCTTTCCGGAGCCGTTCTGCCCCGTCAAAAATACGATCTCCCCCGGGCCGACTTTCAGCGTGACCCTCTCCAGGGCCTTCTGGCGGCCGAACCTCTTGGAGACCTGGTAAAGTTCGATCATCCCGGAGGAGGGATCAGACCTCTTCGGGAAGCGCCGTGGGGAGGAGAGAGCCTGTAATATGGAGAAGAGGATCCTTCTCCAACTCCACGATCTTGGGTAGGATGACCCGTCTCTTCGCGGAATCAAACCGGATCTCTACCGTGGGCCGGAGGGGGGAAAGGGGGTTGGTCTCAACGACCCGCGCCGTCTCGCCGGAGTTGAGCACGACCCAGGATCCGGGCGGAAAGACGGAGATCTCTCGCACCAGCGTTTTGAGAAGATTCCAGGGATAGCCGTCCCTCTTTCGGAAATCGATCAGCTCCTTGAGCGCCTCGGCCGGCGTACGGGCGGGCCGATAGGGTCGTTGGTGAGTGATCGCCTCGTAGGCATCCACCAGCCCGATGATCCTCGCGAACTCTCCAATCCCTTCCCCCTTAATTCCGCTGGGGTATCCCTCCCCATGCTCGCGTTCATGTTCCTGATAGGCGGTCTCTGGGAGCCAGGCGTATTCGGGCGGAAGGAGCCGAAGGAGATCCCTGCTGTAGATGGGATGCTTGCGGATCTTCTCGCGCTCTTCTTCGGAGAGGCGCCCCCCCTTGAGGATCAGATCTCGTGGAATCTTCCAGCTCCCGACATCGTGCAGCAGGGCGGCAAGCCCGAGTTTAATCCGCTCCTCCTTCGGATAACCGAGCCCCGTCCCGATCTTGATCGCCAGGATGGCGCTGTTGACGGCATTGAGCAGGGGATAGAAAGGGGCCTCGGAAAACGACAGCGCCAGCATCAGCAGCGCGGAGTTGGAGGAGAGTGCCTCGACAAAATCTGAGGCGATCCGGATCAGGGGGGAGAGGTCGGGCGGTTTCCCCTCCAGCAGGGCCGCAATGAAACGCTCCAGTTCAATGATCGCCCGGCGATAGGCTGCTTCCGCCGAGGCTGTGCCCTCGGTCGCGCCACTGCCGGGCTCGACCTTTCTCTCGGCCGCCTGCGTGGGCGCCTCCTTGAGGATTTCTTTCAGATCCTTAAATGAGATCCCCTCTTCGGGAGGCGGGGTCTCTTCCGGATCCTCCTTTTCTTTGGAAAATTCCATCCGTTCAGGTCACCGTCAGTCCCGATCCTCCAGGACGTGTTCAATGATTGTTGGGTCGATGATCCGGGTTCGTGCGATAAAGGCGGTCAGCAGGGAGAGGTCGCAGAGGTTGTTGATGTTGCGCGGAACGCCCCGGGAGTGCTGGTGGATGAGTCTGAGGGCCTCGGGGAGGAATAATTTCTCCGCGTCGTTAAGACCTGCGGTTTTCAATCGAAACACGATGTAGCCTGCCGTCTCGTTATAGTTGAACGGTTTGAGGTGGTGGCGGATTTCGATCCGCTGGTCCAACTGGTCGATCAGCGAGACCTTCTCTTTAAGCTCGGGCTGCCCAAGGAGCACCAGGGTGAGAAGAAATCGATCGGCAAGCTGGAAATTGAGGAGAAGCCTCAGCTCCTCAAACGTCGCCTGATCATTGATCACCTGCGCCTCATCGAGGATGACAACCGTGTCTTTCCCCCCGTTGAGGTTCTCGATCAGCCGCCGCTCGAAGGTCTGCCGAAGCTCCCATCCGCTCTTTGCGATCGGTTCCTTCGTCATGTAAGAGAGGATTTCCTGCAGAAGCTCGATCCCCTGCGAGGAGGGGCTCGGAATCAAGACGATCTCAACCCGCTCGGATTTTAGCCTGCCGACGAGGCTTCGGGAAAGGAGGGTTTTGCCGCACCCGATCTCTCCTGTCACCATCAAGGCCCCTTTATGCTGTCTGATCCCGTAGAGGAGCCGACTTAAGCCCTCTTCATGCTGGGGGGAGGAAAAATAGAACTTTGGATTCGGGGCGTTCTCAAAGGGCATCTCTTTGAGCGCCCAGTACTCTTTATACATCGCTATTCTTTTTCAATGGAGTCGCGCATTTTCTTCTGGAGCCCCTGCATCTCTTCGATAACCGTTTTAAGCCGGGGCTGCTCCTCACCTGCGGTTTTCCCGTCCGTTCTGGGAGCGGACACGTTCTCTTGCGTCGTCGCGACCCTCTCTGCCTTAAGGGTTGCCACGTTCTCACGCAGCCTCAGGTTCGCTCTCCCGGAGATCTCGAGAGTGGTCTCAAGGGTCTTCTTCTCGCGGGTGAGGATCTCAACCTTTTCCTGTTCCCGCTTGAGGTGGGCCTCAAGGTCTTTTACCTTCTGGGTATCAGCGGCCTTTGCCTGGACCGCTCCCTTCTCCCGCGCAAGGGCCATTTCGAGCGCGCTGATCTTTCCGGCCGCCTCGCTTGTCTTGGTCTGCTCGGCGCGCAGGGAGGCCTCGAGTTGCCGGACCCTTACCTCGGACTCTGCTCGGCTCTCTGCGGCTCTCTTGAGACGGTCCTTCACCTCCTGCATTTGGGTTTCGAGAGCGGCCCGCTCCCGCGTCTCG